>JBPYDO010000229.1:0-8721 GCA_051985755.1 Reyranella sp.
TCCACTCGCCCTTGCGCACCATCTGGTCCTGCACCACCAGTCGCCGCCAGGTCGCGAGGATCAGGGTCATGGCATGGTCGGCCACTTCCTCGATGAAAGTGTCCGGACAGTTGGTCACCGGGATGCCGAGCGTGGTCGCGGCATCGACGTCGACCGAATCGACGCCGACGCTGCCCAGAGACACGACCTTCAGCTTCTTGCCGGCATTGATCACCTTGGCGGTGATGCGCGGCCGGCCCTTGGCATAGATCGCATCGGCCTCGGCTACCGCCTTCATCAGATCGTCATCGCCGCCCGATACCTCGACGATCTCGGCGCCCAGCGGGCCCAGGGCTTCCATTTCCAGAGAGTGATCGGTCTTGCCAGGGCCGGTCGTCACGATCTTGAAGCGTGCCACGTGTTGTCTCCTCCACTTGATTACGGGCACTCTAGCGCATCTCCGCCCTGCGCCAACTACGGCGAAATCTGCAATGCCTCCTCGCAAAAACGTCGTGCTGGAGGTGCGTGCGGCGTGAGGTTCGGAGTAAGCTTTTGGCCATGACCCAGGACATCTATCGCCGGACCCCAGCCGGCCAGCATCCGCCCAACCTGGCACCGGAGTACAAGTCGACGCCGGGCCGCGCGCCGCGCAAGGCGGCCGTGGCGCTGCCGCACACCCTGTCGGAGATCACGGGGCCGCTGCTTGGCGATGAGCGGCTGGACGCGCTGGAGAACGACCTGACCAGGCAGCGTTCGGGCGAACCGTTGGGCGAGCGCATCGTCGTGCATGGCCGCGTGCTGGATGAAGACGGCAAGCCTGTGCCGAACGCCATGGTCGAGATCTGGCAATGCAACGCGGCCGGCCGCTACCACCATCCCGGCGACCAGCACGATGCGCCGCTCGATCCCAATTTCTACGGCGGCGGCCGCTATCGCGCCGACGCCGACGGCCGCTACCAGTTCATCACCATCACGCCCGGCGCCTATCCCTGGAAGAACCACCACAATGCCTGGCGGCCGGCGCATATCCATTTTTCGCTGTTCGGGCCCGCCTTCGCCACGCGCCTGATCACCCAGATGTACTTCCCCAACGATCCGCTGCTGGCATTCGATCCCATCTACAATTCGGCGCCCGCCGGCGCGCGCGAGCGCCTTCAGGCGGCGTTCGACATGGAGGCAACGCGACCGGAATGGTCGCTCGACTACAACTTCGACATCGTGCTGCGCGGCAGAAACGCCACGCCGATGGAACACTGACATGTCCCAGGGAGTGACACCGTCGCAGACGATCGGGCCGTTCTATTTCGGCACTCTGATCAAGGGCTATCGCGCCGACCTGGCGCCGGCCGGTGTGGCGGGCGAGCGCATCGAGCTTGCGCTCACCCTGCATGACGCCGAAGGCGCGGTCGTGCCCGATGGGTTGATCGAGATCTGGCAAGCCAACAGCCACGGCCGCTACAACCACCCCGAGGACCGGCGCAACCTGCCGCTCGATACCGGCTTCGAGGGCTTCGGCCGCGCCTCGACCGATGGCAACGGCACGGCGCGCTTTGCGACCGTGCGGCCGGGCCGCGTGCCGTGGCCCGAAGGCGGCATGCAGGCGGCCCATGTCAATGTCTCGGTCTTCGCGCGCGGCCTGCTCAACCGGCTGGCGACCCGGCTTTACTTCGACGGAGACGCGGCGCTGTCTGAGGATCCTGTGCTGAAGCTGGTCGAGCCGCCCCGGCGTGCGACCCTGATCGCCAGGTGCGATGCGTCGGGCGCCTGGGCGCTGCCGATCCATCTCGGCGGCGCCAAAGAGACCGTGTTCTTCGACTGTTGAGCCATGGTCAGGCGCCTGTTCAATGCGCTCGGCGCGGCGCGCAGGACGGCCGAGGCCTTCTCCGATGCCGCCACCTTGCGCCACATGCTGCGCTTCGAGGCGGCGCTTGCCCATGCCGCGGCCAGCGCCGGTCTGATCCCGCAGGAGCATGCCGCGACCATCGTCGAGGCGTGTGATCCTGAGCTCTACGATCCGATGCCGCTCGCCGAGGCGGCGCGGCGCAGCGCCACGCTCACCGTGCCGGTGGTCAAGGCCCTCACCGAGGAGGTTCGCAAGCGCGATCCGGCTGCGGCCGGCTACGTGCACTGGGGGGCCACCAGCCAGGACGTGCTCGACACCGCGATGGTGCTGCAGCTCGGCGAAGCGCTCCTGCCGCTGGTGAAGGACCTCGGCCGCATCGTCGACCGCTTCGCGCGACTCGCCCGCAAGCACCGGGCCACGCCCATGCTGGGCCGCACGCTGCTGCAGCCCGCGACGCCGGTCGCGCTCGGCCAGAAGATCGCCGGCTGGGCGCACGACATCGACCGCGCCAAGCGCCGCCTCGCCGACGATTTCCTGGAGACGCACATTCTCCAGTTCGGTGGCGCCTCGGGCTCATTGTCGGCGCTGGGCAGTAAGGCGCAGCCGGTGATGATGGAACTTGCCAAGCGGCTTGGCCTGAAACTGCCGCCGGCGCCGTGGTTCACCCAGCGGGTGCGCATTGCGGCGTTGGCGCAAGACATCGCGCTGGCGGTGGGCGCGCTGGGCAAGGCAGCGCGCGACATATCGCTGATGATGCAGTTCGAGGTCTCCGAAGCCGCCGAGCCGTCGGCGCCAGGCCGCGGCGGCTCCTCGACCATGCCGCACAAGCGCAACCCGGTGGGTGCGGCGCTGGTCCTCGCCGCCGCCACCCGCGCCCCCAACTTGGCCGCGACCATCGTCGCCGCCATGCCGCAGGAGCATGAACGCGCGCTCGGGGGCTGGCAGGCCGAATGGCCGACGCTGGTCGCCCTGATCGATTGCCTGGGCTCGGCGGTCGAGGCAATGGGCGAGGTCTCGGCCGGCCTGGCCCTCGACCCCGACATCATGCAGGCCAACATCGACGCCACCGGCGGCGCCGTACTGGCCGAGCGTGCGACCTTCCTGCTGGCCGAAAGCATGGGCAAGGACAAGGCCGCCCAGGTGGTCGAGAAGGCCTTGGCCAAGAGCGGCTCTTTCGTCGAGGCACTGGGCCAGTTCCAGGAGGAACTCTCCGACGAAGTGGCCTTGCTCGGCTATTCGCCCAAGTTCGTCGACAGGCTGCTGAAGGACTTGAAGCGCAAGTAGTGCGGCGCACGCCTAGCGGTAGACCACCTTCACGATCTCGATTTCCTCGACGCCGGAAGGCGTGCGCACCTTGACGACGTCGCCTTCGTAGGCGCGCATCAATGCTTTGGCGATGGGCGAGATCCAGCTGACATGGCCCTTGGCGGGATCGACCTCGTCGACGCCGACGATCTTGACCGTGCGCTCGTCACCCTTCGAGTTGCACCACGTCACGGTGGCGCCGAAGAAGACCTGGTCGGTCTTGGCCCGCTTGGCCGGGTCGACGACCGCGGAGCGCTCCAGCCGCTTGGAGAGGAACCGGATGCGCCGGTCGATCTCGCGCAGTCGCTTCTTGCCGTAAAGGTAGTCGCCGTTCTCGGAACGGTCGCCATTGGCCGCCGCCCACGACACGACCTGCACCACTTCAGGCCGCTCCTTGCGCATGAGCGTCATCAGCTCCTCGCGCAGGCGTTCGAAACCCTGCGGGGTCATGTAGTTCTTGGCGCCGGCGGGCAAGCCTCCGGACTCTTCCGGCAGGTCGTCCAGCTCCTCGCCGTCGCTTTCCTTGGTGAAGGCCTTGCTCATTTCGGTCCTTAATTTATCAAGCTGTGGTTGATGAACGCCAGCCCACCCCGCCTGCAGCGCGCGTCCGGCGAAAGCCGTGTCGTCTTCGCATTGCGCGACGGGGCGACCAGAATCGCCGATCTGTATCAACGCGATCCCTGCCGGGTTTTGTTCCCCGATTCCGAGCCCGGAATGCCAGCTGAAGCGGTATTGGTCACCACTTCGGGCGGCGTCACCGACGGCGATAGCCTCAAGATGTCGATCGATGTTGGCGCCGGCGCGCGCGCTGTGGCGGCAACACAGGCCGCCGAAAAGATCTACCGCGCCGCCAACCCAACCAACCATTGCACGATCGACGTCGCGCTCGAGGTCGGTCGAGCGGGGTCGCTCGACTGGTTGCCGCAGGAAACGATCGTCTTCGAGGGTGCTCGATTAAAGCGCCGGACGAAAGCGAATGTGGCGGCGGGTGGATCGTTGCTTGCCTGTGAGATGGTTGTGCTCGGCCGCGCCGCCTCAGGCGAGCGCTTCACCGGCGGGCTGTTGCTCGACGCGTGGTCGGTGCGCCGCGCGGGCAAGCTCGTCTGGACCGACGCCTTGTGCGTCACAGGCGAGACACCGGAGGGCGCGGGCTTTGGCGAGGCCAATGCGCTCTCCACGGTTATCGCCGTGTGGGACGAGCCGCAGGCTTATTTCGAGAAGGCACGCGGCCTTTTAGGGAACGCGGGGCGAGTGAGGGCGGGCGTCACCCTGGTGAACGGCGTCATGGTGGCGCGGCTCTTGGGCGAGGCGACCGTCGTGCGCGCCGCGACGACGCGGTTTCTCGGCGATTTTCGCGGGCGGCGCCTGCCGCGCGTTTGGCATATTTGATGCTGGCCTTATAGTCGGCTGAATTGAGGGAGAGGGGAGGCCATGAATCTCACGCCTCGGGAAAAGGACAAGTTGCTGGTCGCCATGGCGGCCAACGTGGCGCGCCGCCGACTCGAGCGCGGCGTCAAGCTCAACCATCCCGAGGCGGTGGCGCTGGTCACCGACTTCGTCGTCGAGGGCGCGCGTGATGGCCGTTCGGTCGCCGAGCTGATGCGCGACGGCGGCACGGTGGTCCGCCGCGAGCAGGTGATGGAGGGTGTGGCCGACATGGTTCACGAGATCCAGGTCGAGGCGACCTTCCCCGACGGCACCAAGCTCGTCACCGTGCACAACCCGATCCGCTGAGAGAGCCGCGCCATGAAACCTGGTGAAATTGTTCCGCAGGCTGGCGAGCTCGAGCTCAACACCGCCAAGGCGCGGCGCCCGATCTCCATTGAAGTCGCCAACACCGGCGACCGGCCGATCCAGGTCGGCAGCCACTATCATTTCTTCGAGACGAACGAGGCGCTGAAGTTCGACAGGAAGCGCGCCAAGGGCATGCGACTCGACATCGCCGCCGGCACCGCGGTGCGCTTCGAGCCCGGCCAGTCGCGCACCGTGCGGCTCACGCCCTACATGGGATCGCGCGAAAGCCACGGCTTTCAGGGCAAGGTCTCGGGCAAGCTGGGACCGATCGCCAAGGTCGGTCCCTCCAATCAAGGTCCGACGCGCATCTCGCGCGCGGCCTATGCCGGCATGTTCGGCCCGACCACGGGCGACAGGGTGCGGCTCGCCGACACCGATCTCTTCATCGAGGTCGAGAGAGATCACACCATCTACGGCGAGGAGGTGAAATTCGGCGGCGGCAAGGTGATCCGCGATGGCATGGGCCAGAGCCAGCGCACCCGGGCCCAGGGCGCAGTCGACACCGTGATCACCAATGCGCTGATCCTCGACCATTGGGGGATCGTGAAGGCCGATATCGGCCTCAGGGACGGCCGCATCGCCGGCATCGGCAAGGCCGGCAATCCCGACGTGCAGCCGGGCGTCAATATCGTGATCGGGCCGGGCACCGAGGCGATCGCCGGCGAGGGCAAGATCGTGACGGCGGGCGGCATCGATTGCCACATCCATTTCATCTGCCCGCAGCAGGTCGATGACGCGCTCTATAGCGGCGTCACCACCATGATGGGTGGCGGCACCGGGCCGGCGCACGGCACGCTCGCCACCACCGTCACCCCCGGACCCTGGCACCTCGGCCGCATGTTGCAGGCGGCCGAAGGCCTGCCGATGAACCTCGGCTTCTTCGGCAAGGGCAACACCAGCAAGCCGGCGGGCATCAAGGAGCAGGTCGAGGCCGGCGCCTGCGGGCTGAAGCTGCACGAGGACTGGGGCACGACCCCGGCCGCGATCGACAACTGCCTCAGCGTCGCTGATCGCATGGACGTCCAGGTGGCGATCCACACCGACACGCTGAACGAATCGGGCTTCGTCGAGGCGACGCGCGCCGCCTTCAAGGGCCGCGCCATCGCGACCTTCCACACCGAGGGCGCGGGCGGCGGCCATGCGCCCGACATCATCCGGCTGTGCGGCGAGAAGAACGTGATGCCGAGCTCGACCAATCCGACGATGCCCTACACGGTCAACACCGTGGACGAGCATCTCGACATGCTGATGGTCTGCCATCACCTCGATCAGCGCATCCCCGAGGACGTGGCCTTCGCCGAGAGTCGCATCCGGCGCGAAACGATCGCGGCCGAGGACATCCTGCACGACATGGGCGCTTTCTCCATGATGTCGTCCGACAGCCAGGCGATGGGCCGCGTCGGCGAGGTGGTGATCCGCACCTGGCAGACCGCCGACAAGATGAAGAAGCAGCGCGGGCGCCTGAAGGAGGAGAAGGGCGACAACGACAATGTCCGCGCCAAGCGCTATGTCGCCAAGTACACCATCAACCCGGCGATCACCCACGGCATCGCGCGCCATGTCGGCTCTGTCGAGGTCGGCAAGCGCGCCGACCTCGCGATCTGGTCGCCGGCCTTCTTCGGCGCCAAGCCCGACATGGTGTTGATCGGCGGCTCGATCGCCGCGGCGCCGATGGGCGATCCCAATGCCTCGATCCCGACGCCGCAGCCGATCCACTACCGGCCGATGTTCGGCGCCATCGGCCGCAATCTGGTGGCAAGCCCGGCGCTCTTCGTGTCGCAGGCCGCCATCGCCAAGGGGGTCGCCCGGAAATGGGGCCTCACCCGCCCGCTGCTGGCCGTCAAGGGCACGCGCAAGATCGGCAAGAAGGACATGGTGCACAACGCCCTCTGCCCCAGGATGGAGGTCAATCCCGAGACCTACGAGGTGCGGGCCGACGGCGAGCTTCTGACCTGCGAGCCCGCGAAGGAGCTGCCGATGGCGCAGCGCTACTTCCTGTTCTGACATGAAGCGGGCCACGGAAGTCGTGCGCGCAGGCGGCTGGCCATCGGGCGAGCGCGTTGACAGCGTCACACTGCTGTTCGACGACCGCTATCGCCGGCGGCTCAGGATGCTGGGCGACGGCGGGCTCGACTTCCTGCTCGACCTGATCGAACCCATCGTGCTGCACACCGGAGACGGCCTCAGGCTCGAGGAGGGCGGCTTCGTCGAGGTCAAAGCGGCCGATGAGGACCTGGTCGAGGTGAAGGGCCGAGACGCCGCTTCGTTCGCCAGGCTCGCCTGGCATCTCGGCAACCGCCACTTGCCGGCCGAGATTGCGGGCGACCGCATCCTGATCCGCGACGATCACGTCATTGTCGACATGCTGAAGGGCCTGGGCGCCGAAGTGCGCCGGATACGCGCCCCCTTCGATCCCGAGGGCGGCGCCTACGGTCAGCACAATCACGACCCCCATCACCATCACGGCGCGCTGCACGATGAGCGCCATGGTTGAGCTGCGGACAGAGATGCTGTACCGCCTGCTGACCTGGCTGTCGCCCGCCTATCCGGTCGGCGCCTTCAGCTACAGCCACGGCGTCGAGACGGCGGTCGAGCAAGGCTTCATCAAGGACCGCACTACTCTGGTCGTCTGGCTGCAGAGCGTGCTCGAAGCCGGCACCGGCCGCGTCGATGGTGCCCTGTTCGCCGCGGCCTGGCGGGCGGCGCAGGCGCGCGACTGGCCGCAATTCGACGTCGTTGCCGAGCGTGCGGCGGCGTGGCGCGGCACGGCGGAGATGGCACTGGAAGCGCGCCAGCAAGGCGGTTCGTTCCTTGCGATCACTCGCACCGCCTGGCCGCATGCCGACCTCGATGCCGCGCACCAGCGTCTTGAGGGCGAGATCGCGTTGCCGGTTGCCGTCGCCTTGGCAGCGGCTGTCCATGGCATAGCACTTGAGACGGCGCTGGCGGGCTACCTGCATGCCTTCACCGCCAACCTGATATCGGCCGCGGTCCGCACGGTGCCGCTCGGACAAAGCGATGGGCAGCTCGCGCTCGCCACTCTGGAAGGCGCCGTACGAGTGGCGACGGCGGCGGCGCAGGCGGCAAGCGATCTCGACGAAGTCGGGACGGCGACACCGTTGCTCGACTGGTGCTCGCTGCGGCACGAAATCCAGTACACGCGGCTCTTCCGCTCATGATCGTCGTCATGTCCCTGCTGACGGCGATTCTCAGCCTGGTGCTCGCGGCGATCGCAGCGCTGCATACCTATTGGGGCCTGGGTGGCGTCTGGCCCGAGAAGACCGCGTCCGATCTGGCACACGCCGTGGTCGGCGACGGGCGCACACGCATGCCGCGGCCGATCGCCTGCTTCCTGGTCGCCCTCATCCTCGCGGTGGTGGCGGCGTGGCCGTGGCTGATCTTGACGCGCCCGAAGGACCAGGTCGTTTTCGGGGGAGGCCTCGCAATAACTGCCGTGTTTTTCGCGCGCGGGCTGGCGGGCTATAGTTTGCATTGGCGGGTGCGCCACGGCGTCGAGCCGTTCGCCACGCGCGACAAGTGGCTCTACTCGCCGATCTGCCTCGCGCTCGCAGCGGCCTTCGCGGCGCTGATTTGGGTGCTGATCGTCAAGAGGATGTGAGCGTGGAAATGCGCGGTCCCTTGCGAATAGGCGTCGGCGGCCCGGTCGGGTCGGGCAAGACGGCGCTGGTCGAGCGGCTGTGCAAGGCCATGCGCGAGGACTACGACATCGCCGTCGTCACCAACGACATCTACACCAAGGAGGATGCCGAGTTCCTGACCCGCGCCGGTGCGCTCGCGCC
>JBPYDO010000230.1:0-4183 GCA_051985755.1 Reyranella sp.
GAGGTGATGGCGATCTTCTGCCTCGCCAAGGATCTCGATGATCTGCGCGCGCGGCTGGGCAACATGATCGTGGCCTATACACGCGACCGCAAACCGGTGCGCGCTTCCGATCTCAAGGCCCAGGGCCCGATGACCGTGCTCTTGAAGGATGCGCTGTCGCCCAACCTCGTTCAGACGCTGGAAGGCACGCCCGCCTTCATCCATGGCGGGCCGTTCGCCAACATCGCGCATGGCTGCAACTCGGTGCTGGCCACGACCACGGCGCTGAAGCTCGCCGACTATGTCGTGACCGAGGCGGGCTTCGGCGCCGACTTGGGCGGCGAGAAGTTCATCGACATCAAGTGCCGCAAAACCGGGCTCGCGCCCGATGCCGTCGTGCTGGTCGCCACCATCCGCGCGCTGAAAATGCACGGCGGCGTCAAGCGCGAGGACCTCAAGGCCGAGAACCTCAAGGCGCTGGAAGCCGGCATGTCGAACCTGCACCGCCACGTCGAGAACGTGCGCAAGTTCGGCCTCGAGCCGGTGATCTCGTTCAACCGCTTCAGCGCCGACACCAAGGCCGAGATCGAGCTGGTGAAGCAGGCCTGCGCCAAATTGGGCGTCGAGGCGGTGATAGCCGACCACTGGGCCGAGGGCGGCAAGGGCGCGGCCGACGTGGCGCGCGCCGTCGTCAAGGTGATCGACAGCGGCAAGAGCCAGCTCAAGCTGCTCTATCCCGACGAGCTGCCGTTGCTGGAGAAGATCCGCACCATCGCCAAGGAGATCTACCGCGCGGCCGACATCTCGGTGCCCAAACCGGTGCGCGACCAGCTGGCGTCGTTCGAAGCCATGGGCTTTGCGAAGGTGCCGGTGTGCATCGCCAAGACGCAGTACAGCTTCTCGACCAATCCCGATCTCAAGGGCGCGCCCGACGGCCATACCATCGCGGTGCGCGAGGTCAGGCTGTCGGCGGGCGCGGAATTCGTCGTGGTGATCTGCGGCGAGATCATGACCATGCCCGGCCTGCCCAGGGTGCCGGCCGCCGATTCGATCGACATCGGCAAGGACGGGCGCATCGTCGGGCTGTTCTAGTCAAGACAAACCCGGGAGGAAGCTATGGACCTGAAAGGCAAGGTGGCCGTCGTCACCGGCGGCAACGGTGGATTGGGCCAGCGCATCTGCCACGCCCTCGCCAAGGAAGGCTGCCACATCGCCGTCGTCTATGCCCAGAGCAAGGACCAGGCGGCCGGCGTCGCGCGCGATCTCGAGAAGCACCAGGTCGGCGCCGCGCCGTTCGCCTGCAACGTGACGCAGCGCGACCAGGTGCAAAAGCTGGTCGACGATGTCGTGAAGCGGTTCGGCAAGCTCGACATCCTGGTCAACGACGCCGCCTACAACAAGTCGATCAAGTTCCAGGACCTCGACAACCTCACCTACGAGGAATGGACCAAGATCCTCGATGTCAACCTCACCGGGCCGATGCTGATGACCAAGGCGGTGGGACCGGTCATGAAGCGCCAGGGCGCGGGCCGCATCGTCAACATCTCGTCGGTGGCGGGGCTCGGGCCCAGCGGGTCGTCGATCGCGTACGCCGTCTCCAAAGCCGGGCTGATCCATCTCACCAAGTGCATGGCCGTGGCGTTGGCGCCCGAAGTGCTGGTGAACTGCGTGGCGCCCGGCCTGCTCGAGGGCACGCGCGCCACGGCGAACCTCAGGCCCGAGGTGATCGAAGCCGGCCGCAAGGGCGCGCTCCTGGGCATGGCCGCCGACAAGGACGATTGCGCCGACCAGGTGGTGACGATGTGCCGGACCAACACCATGACGGGCCAGACCATCGTCATCGACTCCGGCCGCACGTTTCACTGACCGCTGGTTGCGGCCCCTACGTGCGGGCTAGGAACTCGCCCGCGAGCTCGGTCCACTCCTGCTGGACCGAGCAGGTGGCGACCGGCTTGCCGGCGCGGCGATACCAGCCGCCAGCGTTGCGCATGTCGCCTTCCTGGTGGTGCAGGTGGGCGTGCACCCAGTTGACGTCGTTGTCGTCCTCGTGCTCCTGGCAGACCTTGTGCGCCTGGTTCCAGTCGCCCTTGGCCGCCCACCATAGCGCCTGCAGGGCGGGAACGATCCCGCCAGGTGGCGAACTGGCGGACACGCTGTTGCGGAATTCCTCGATCTTCATGCTCCGCCTCCTCTGCGACACGCCGCAGCCACGATCCCGCCGTCCTGGCTCTCGTAATGAAAGGCCATGAGCTCGAGCATCGCAATAGCCTTGGTCATGCTGATGAACGTCTCGCGGGCCGACGTGCACGCGCCGCCGTTCGTCGAGGATCCCACCCTGAGTGCCCGCGCTCAGGTGCGCGCCGAACGGATGTGCGCCAACCACCAGTTCTCCCATGACGGCTATCAGCTGGCCTTCCAGGGCAGCCCCTACAACTGGAAGGGCGAGAACCTCGCCATGGGCTACCAGGACGCGCGCGCGATCCATGCCCAGCTGATGGCCTCGCGCGGCCACCGCGCCAACATCCTGCGGCGCGAGTTCGGCGCGGTCGGCATCGGCCACGCCTGCAACATCACGGTCGAGTTGTTCGGCGGCCGGTAAAGACGCCTTGAGCGTCGGCCGAAGGAGGCGCTACGAAGAGCCGTGGATGCCGCTTTCCTGGCCGACTGGCTGAATCTCGTTCTGCGCTGGGCCCATATGATCGTGGGCATCGCCTGGATCGGCGCCTCCTTCTACTTCATCTGGCTCGACAACCACTTGCAGCCGCCGCTCGACGCTTCCGACGCGGCCAAGGGCATCGGCGGCGAGGTCTGGGCGGTGCATGGCGGCGGCTTCTACACCGCCAAGAAGTTCACGCTGGCGCCCGAGAAGCTGCCGCCCGAGCTGCACTGGTTCATGTGGGAGGCCTACTCGACCCTGATCACCGGCTTCCTGCTGCTCTGCCTGGTCTACTATTGGGGCGCCGAGATCGCGCTGATCGATCCCGCGGTGCTGGCGCTGACAAAGCCGCAGGCGATCCTGATCGGGCTCGCCTTCCTGGTGGTCGGCTGGCTGGTCTACGACGTGCTCTGCCGCTCGGCGTTCGGCGAAGACGACGCGGTGCTGGGCGGGCTGCTGGCGCTGTTCTGCATCGTCGCGGCCTGGGCGCTCTGCCATCTCTTCTCCGGCCGCGGCGCCTATATCCATTTCGGCTCCATGCTGGGCGTGATCATGGTGCTGAACGTCTACTTCGTGATCATCCCCGGCCAGCGCGAGCTGGTGAGGGCCAAGCAGGAAGGCCGCACGCCCGATCCGCGCTTCGGCCTGATGGGCCGCCAGCGTTCGGTGCACAACACCTATTTCACGCTGCCGGTCCTGTTCACCATGATCAGCAACCACTTTGCCGGGCTCTACGGCCATCCGTGGAACTGGGTGCTGCTGCTGATGATCTCGGCGGCGGGCGCGCTGGTGCGGGTGTGGTTCGTGCAGCGCCACAAGACGGCGGCCGACCCGCTGGTCCTGGCGGCCGGCCTCGTGCTGCTGGCCCTGACGGCGCTGCTCGCCATGCCGCGCTCCAGCGACGAGCGCGGCGGGCCGGTCGCCTTCAACGAGATACAACCCGTCATCCAGGCGCGCTGCGTGCCCTGCCACGCCGTGAAGCCGACGCTCGCCAACATCGCCGCCCCGCCCAAGGGCGTGGTCCTCGAGACGCCTGTGGAAATCCACACCCGCGCCGCCATGATCAACTTCCAGGCGGCTGTCATGAAAGTGATGCCGCCCGGCAACATGACCAACATCACTGACGATGAACGGCGGCTGATTGCACGGTGGTTCAGGTCGGGCGCACAATAGTGCATGCCCCTGCGCTCGAACGGGCTGCCGTGGCGCCGCGTGCTTGCGGCGGCGTTGGCGGCGGCGGCGATCGATGTGCGCGAGCAGGGCACGGCGGGCAAGAGCTGGGGGGCAAGCGTCGGTTTCGTCGACCAGCGGCGCCTCGATGAGCACTTCGCCAAGCACGGCGAGGAATTTGGCAACATCACGCGGCAGGACTACCTTCACCAGGCGCAACTGCTGCGCGACGCCAAGGTCGGCGGACCGGTGCTGCAGACCGTGCGGGCCGACGGCGTCACCACGCGCTTCGACCGGCAGACTGGCGCCTTCATCGCCTTCAATCGCAACGGCACGATCCGCACCTTCTTCAAGCCCAATGACGGCGAGCGTTACTAT
>JBPYDO010000231.1:0-6157 GCA_051985755.1 Reyranella sp.
TTGCCTCTGTGCCGGCGGGACGGCAGGCCTTGCTCAGCTTTCCGATGCCCCTGATGGTCGGCCTGAACATTGGTCGCATCCTCGCCCTGCTCTTCTTCGCCCTGATGGCCGAGGGCCGGCTGTCGGGCCCATTCCCCTACTCGGCGGGCTGGGGCGACATCCTCACCGGAGTCCTGGCCCTGTTCCTGCTGCGCCCGGTGCTCGCGGGCTCCGCCAGTCCGCTCGCCGTCGCGCTCTGGAACCTGATCGGCATCGCGGATCTCATCGCCGCCATCACGCTTGGCATCCTGTCAGGTGAAGGATCGCCTCTGCAGATCTTCGCAGCGCCCGGTTCAGCGGCCATGCAGGGGCTGCCATGGTCCTTCGTGCCGACGGTGCTGGTGCCGATCTACATGATCATGCACGCCGTCATCTTCGCGCAGCTTCGTCGCGTCAGCCCCATCCGGCCAGTGCCCGGCTGAGGCTGTCGCGGCCGCGATACAAGAGCGCGCGCCAGCCGAAGGCGCGCGCCCCATCGACGTTGGCCGGCGAATCGTCGACGAACAGGATCGATTGCCCGACCGACACTCCCATGCGCGCCTGGGCGCTGGTGAAGAAGGCGCGCTCGGGCTTGCAGACGCCGAGCGCCGCCGAATAGATGATTTCGTCGAAATGCGAGCCGAGGTGCGCCTGGTCACGCAGATAGGCGACCCGGTGATGCTCCTGATTGGCGGCCGCGAAGCAGCGGCCGCCGCTCTTCCGGCGCCAGGCGTCCGCCATCGCCAGAAGCTCGCGATCGATGACGGCGTCCTTCTCGAACCAATAGGCGACGAATTCGTCGATCCGGTCGGCGAGCCCGCGGGGCTCGAAATAGTTGTGCAGGGCGACGTAGAGATCGACCCGGCCGCGCAGCACGTCGACAAACTCGACCCTGAAGAAGTCGCGCTCGATCTCGGCATAGTCGAGCCCGAGATCGGCCCGCAACGAGGCGTACCACGGCGCCGCCGAGCCCGGCGCGGCAAGCGACACGACGCCATCGATATCGAGCACGAGAACAGGGCTGGCAGCCATGGGTTGCCATGGTACAGCAAAATGCATGGAGCTCGTCGTCCCGGCGCTCAGCCATCTCGACCAGTACGCCGACGCGCTGCGCCGCGGCTGGTCGCCGGACAATATCCGGCTCGAGGTCGCGGCGGCCGAGGAGCTGGAAAAGATCGCCAAGGATCCCGCGGCGTTCGTGGCGTCGCTCGACGACCGCGAGGCCAGAGGCGGGCCGATCACCCTGCCCGACGGAACCCGGGTGCCGCGTCTACCCGGCTACCGGCGCTGGATGTGGGACGGCGATTTCTGCGGCTCGATCGGCTTTCGCTGGCAGCCGGGAACCGCGGCCCTGCCGTCCCATGTGCTGGGCCATATCGGCTATGCCGTCGTGCCGTGGAAGCGCCAGCGCGGCTACGCGACCCGCGCGCTCGCCCTCCTGCTCGAGGAGGTGCGCCGTGAGGGCCTCGACCATGTCGAGGTGACGACTGATCACGATAACGAACCGTCGCAGAAGGTCATTTTGGCCAACGGCGGTCATCTGGTCGAGCGCTTCCGCCCCGACGGTTACGGCGACCGCGACCACCTGCGCTTTCGCATCTCCCTTTAGGCCGCGCTGCCCGTCCGCACGATGGTCTCGACCATGGCCGCAAGCATGGCGAGGCCGCGCGCCTTCAAGGCCCGCGCCGACTCGCGCTCGCCGATCTGGCCCTCCAGCACCAGGGTGATGAAGCCGTGCACCGAGGCCCAGGCAAAGTCGACCATGCGCTCCTTCACCTCGGCGGAGGCCTTGGGGATCAGGGCTTCGACGGCGGCAACGTGCAGGTGGTAGGCGGTCTTGGCGGCGGCTTCGAGGGCCGGCGTCTCGAAGCGGTTGGCCTCGCGATTGAACATCATTTGGAACAGCATGGGATTGGCGGCGGCAAAGGCCATGTAGCCCACACCCTGCGCCACCATGCGCGCCGGCGCCTCGGGCTTGGCCCGCCGCGCCTCCAGCGCCATGGCCGCGGTCAGCTCGTGATAGCCGCGGGTAGCGATCTCGGCCAGCAGGTCGTCGAGCGAGGCGAAATGGTGGGCAGGGGCGGCGTGCGAGACCTGCGCGCGGCGTGCGCATTCGCGCAAGGTGAAGCCGCGCAGGCCCTTTTCCTCCAGGAGCTTGCGGCCCGCGGCAACCAGCGCCTCGCGCAGCTCGCCATGATGATAGGGCTTGGCCGTTTTGGGCTTGGCCATGGGCCATCCGCCCACGTGCTCTGTGGACTGTCAAGATTACAGACGATTTAACTTGCCATTGACAAGATTAGAGTTTAGTTAATCTTGACATCGAAAAGATTGGAGTTTGCCATGGCCCTCCCCGCCGCTTCCGCCCCGGACCACGCCTCGCCCCGCCCCGGCCGACGCCGAATGCTCGGCTCAGGCCTGATCGGCACCGCCGCAGGCCTGCTGGCAGGCCTTGCCGCCGGTGTAAGCCTCGCCACTCCTCCGAGGGCCGCCCCCATTCCGCCCGTGCCCGGCCGACGCCGCTTCGAAGGCAAGGTTATCGCGATCACCGGCGCCACCTCAGGCATCGGCCGCGCCGCAGCCCTCGCCTTTGCGGCCGAAGGCGGCAGGGTGGCGTTTTGCGGCCGGCGCACCAACCTCGGGGCCGAGGTCGAGCGGCAGATCCGCGCGGCAGGTGGCGAGGCGCGCTACATCGAAGCCGACGTACGGATCGAGGACCAGGTCAAAGCCTTCGTCGACGGCACCGTCGCAGCCTTCGGCAAGCTCGACGTTGCCTTCAACAATGCCGGCATCACGATCGAGAAGCCCATGCACGAGCTGAGCACGACAGAATGGGACGACGTGCTCACCACCAACCTGCGCGGCGTCTTCCTCGCCATGAAGTACGAAATCCCCTACATGCTGAGGAACGGCGGCGGCAATATCGTCGTCACCTCGTCGTCCAACGCCATCGCCACCCAGGCCAAACGGGCGGGCTATACGGCAAGCAAGCGCGGGCTGGTCGGACTGGTGCAGGCCGCGGCCCTCGACTACGCCACCCAGGGAATTCGCATCAACGCGCTGATACCTGGTACCACCGACACCGAATTCCTGCGCAAGGCGGCGCACATGGAGAACGTCCCGGAGGCAGTGTGGCGCGTCGGCTTGAACCAATGGGTCAAGAGCAACGTCCCCGGCCTCGGCCGCTTGGCCACCGCCGAGGAAATCGCCGCGTTCGCCCTGACGCTCGCATCCGACGAGCATCCCTTCCTGACCGGTGCGCAGATGGTGATCGATGGCGGAAAGACTGCGAAGGCAGGCTGACGTCATCCAACCCGCATTGCCCTTGGACAGGGCGCAGAACTGGTCTGCAAGTCTCGCGCGAAACCTTGGCGAGTGGCAGAGCGTTTACTTGAAGCTGCTCGGACGAAGCGCCGCTTCGCCGGGGGACGGCACGCGCCGGACCAAGCGGGGTGCGCATGCGAATCAAGGCGCTCAAAGCGGCCGTGGCGGCCCTTTCGGTCTCAATTCCCTCCGCCAGGGCCGACGACGCCATTCAGCGAGTCATACGCCATGAAATCTTCAGTTTGCTGCCACGCGGCGAAGCCGGGGGCATAACCGTCGCGACCATCGTAGACGGGCACACGTCGTTCTTCGGTCATGGTTTGGCGGATATCGGCATCGGCAAGCCCGTCAACCAGGACTCGCTCTTCAACATCGCCTCGCTGCGCAAGCCGTTCGAGACGACGGTGCTGGCCGATGCCGTCTTGCACGGTAGGATGGGCCTCGACGACCCCGTGACCAAGTATCTGCCCGAGTTGGCGGCCGGGCGTGACATTGCCAGGGTCACGGTTCGGCAGTTGGCGACCCACACTTCGGGTCTGTTGCTGCCGCAAGACCATCCGCCTTGGCCGACGGAACACTATTCTTTGCGGGCATTCATCGACACGTTGAACGATTGGCATGCCGACCCGCCGTATGAGCCTGGCCGCCGACACATGTACACGCACGCCGGCTACATTCTCCTGCAGCTTGTCCTGGAGCGCGCTCTCCAACGCCCAATAAGCTCGCTGATCACCGAGCATGTTCTCGAGCCGCTCGGCATGGGATCCACCTTGCTTCCGCTGCGGCAGAACAGTCGCCAGGCCGACCTGCCACCGGAACCCCTGGCACGAACGGTCCAGGGTTATGGCGAAGATGGCGCAGCCGAAGGCGCGCCAGGCGACCAGCAGACCTACTACGACTGGCCGGGCACCGGGCAAATGTTCTCGTCGGCACGCGATCTCGCCCGCTTTGTCGACGCGAACATCGGTGGAGGCCAGGTTCCCGATGGCCTCGCCCGCGCCATGGCGATGACCCGAGCGCCTGCATTCACGATAGGACCGCACAATGCCCAGGCGTTGGCGTGGGAGGTCGAAACGACGGCCGGCGCGGCCATCATCGAAAAGAATGGCGGCCTCAACAACGCGTCGGCCTATATGGCACTGATGCCGTCAGCCAAGACGGGAATCGTCATTCTTTCCAATCGTGGCGGCAAGGACGTCGCTACGGCCGGCCGCCGGGCCTTGCGCATGCTCAGCCAACGCAGCTTCTGAAGATCACTGGGCAGTATCGATGCCGTGCGGTTCCCGCTATCTGACCGCAGCGAGATTGGCGCCGCCCGACCGCTTCGGCTCAGCCCGCTCGGACGTCCGCAGGGCGCTGCCCATTGACAGGAAGGTCAGCAGCTCGAAGGCGAAGGCATCGAGCCTAGCGCTCAGCACCCGATTGGAGCGTGTCAGCCAGTTGTAGCCCATCACCGCCGGCAGGGCGACGGCAAGGCCAATGCCGGTCATGATCAGCGCCTCGCCGACCGGCCCCGCCACCTTGTCGAGCATGCCCGAGCCCGAGGCGCCGATCGCGATCAAGGCGTGATAGACGCCCCACACCGTGCCGAACAATCCGACGAACGGCGCGGTGGCGCCGATGGTGGCCAGCACCGTCAGGCCGTTTTCCAGCTGCGTGGTCTCCTCGTCGAGCACCTTCTTGATGGTGCGCGTCAGAAATTCCTGCTGGCTGCCCGTCTCCTCGAGCTTGGCGGCGCCGAACTTCTCGTGATGTGCCTGGGCATTCAGCGAATGCGCCACCAGATGGCCGAATGGCTCGTTCACGCCGCGCGTATTGATCTCGTTCTGCACCGCCTCCAGCGAGTTGGCGCTCCAGAATGAGGCGAGGAAGCGAGCACTGCGCCGCTGCCGCACGACCTGGCCGATGCCTTTGATCACGATCAGGTACCAGGACGCCGCCGACATGACGGTCAGGATCACGAGCAACGTCCGGATGACGGCGTCGGAATGCTCGAGAAAATGGCCGAAGCCCAGCGCCGATGAATCATCCATGCGTCACCTTACTGCAGCACGAAGCTTATCGGAATCACCACCCACACCGCCTGCGGCAGTCCGCCCTCGACATAGGGCTGGAATTGCGCGGCCCGCACGGCGCTCAGCGCCGATTCGTCGAGCACGGCATGACCTGAGGACGTCGCCACCGACACCTGGGCCGGCCGGCCGCTGGCGTCGATCATCACGCGCAGCATCACCCTGCCGCTCTCGCCATCGCGACGGGCGCGCTCGGGATAGATGGGATGCGGCGCCACGCGGTAGTGTATCTGCGCGGCGGAGACGGTCTTGGGCGCGGCCGGCTGCGCCGGCTGCGGAGCCGTCTCGACCGGCGCGGCCTGTCTCGGTACGGGCTTCGGCCGCGGCGGTGGCGGCTTGGGTTTGGCTGGCGTGGGCGGCGGCGCCTGGACCGGAAAGGCGGGCGGCGGCAGGTCGGGCGGCGGCGGCTGGATCACCGATTCGAGCTCGGCCTTCGGTGGCGGCGTGTCCTCGGGTGGCGGCGGCAGCTGCTGCTCGACAGGCGGCTGCGGCGCCTCGGCCGGAACCATGCGCACCTCCATCGGTGCGCCCTCGGTCAGGACGAACTCGGCCGGCCTCACCCGGGAGAGCGCCCAGCCGCCTGCGACATGGACCGCGATCACCGCCGCCAGCACGGCCAAGCGCAAGGGCCGCGGCAGGGGCTGGCCAAGCTCGTCGTCCAAGCCTGAAGAGTTCAGCGTCGCGACCGACATGCGCGTCGATGGTGCCCGAGCGGGTTGACCTTTTGAAATGTCATATTGTATGCG
>JBPYDO010000232.1:0-12160 GCA_051985755.1 Reyranella sp.
GACTGTGAATCAGACCGTTGTGAATCGTGCGCAGTCGGTGTAGCCAAGAGCCTTAAGAGGCGGGGAGCGATGCGCAACGTCGCAAAGAAGCAGCAAGAACCGAAGACGACTTCGGCGCCGTCTGCACGGCCATACCGCATCGATGATCAAATCGGATACCTCCTGAGGCGAGCGCACCAGCGCGCAACCTCGATCTTCCAGATGACGATCGGCGATCCCAACATCACACCGACTCAGTACTCGAGCATGGTGAAGTTGCACGAGTACGGTGAGCTGTCGCAGAACCTGCTTGGCCGTCTGGTCGGCATGGACAAGGCGACGATGCAGGGCGTGGTGCGCCGCTTGAAGGAGCGCGGCCTCGTCGACTCGCGACCCGATCCCGGCGACGCGCGCCGCACCCTGCTCAGCCTCACCACCGAAGGTCAGCGTGTCGTCGCCAAGCTTCTTTTGAATGGTCCGGCGGTATCGCGCGAGATCCTGAAGCCGCTGAGTGGCCCCGAACAGCGCCTGCTTCTCGATCTGATATCCAAGATCGTTTGAGGCGGCGCACCGCCGCAATTTCGTACGTACACAAACGATAGGAACGACGCCGTCGCGGACGGTATCTTTCGGTTTGACCATGGCGGCGCCCAGAAATTCCTACACCGTCGGCATCGATGTTGGCGGCACCTTCACCGACCTCTTGGCGGTGGATCCCGAAGCCCGAACCGTCAAGCTCGCCAAGGTGCCGACCACGATGGACAACCAGGCGCAGGGCTTCATGGCCGCTTTGCAAGCGGCCGGCCTCGAGCCCTTGGCGCTACAGGCCGTGGTCCACGGCACGACGACCACCACCAATGCGCTGCTGGAGCGTAAGATCGCCAAGGTCGGGCTGATCACGACCAAGGGCTTTCGCGATGTGCTCGAGCTCGGCCGGCGCACGAGGCCGCAGCCCTACGGCATGCGCGGCACCTTCCATCCGCTGATCGAGCGCCAGTACCGACTGGAAGTGGCCGAGCGCATGGATGCCGACGGCAGGGAACTGGTGCCGCTCGACGAGGCCGCCGTCGCCGACGCGGCCCGCAAGCTCTTGGCGCTGGGCTGCGAAGCGGCGGTCGTGCATTTTCTGCACAGCTACATCAATCCGGCGCACGAACGGCGCGCCGCCGAGATCGTGCGAGGCCTGTGGCCCAACCCTTACGTCACGGCGGGTCACGCCATCCTGTCGGAGTACCGCGAGTTCGAGCGCGGCGTCACCGCGGCGGTGAACGCCGCGGTGCAGCCGGTGCTCGATCGCTACCTGTCGCGCCTGCGCGACGCGCTTTCGGGCCAGGGCTTCCGGCGCGACATCCTGGTGATGCAGGGCAATGGCGGCACTATCTCCTCGACCCTGATCGCGAGATCGGCGGTGAACACCGTGATGTCGGGGCCGGCCTCGGGCGTCATGGCGGCGGCCTACACCGGTCGCCTCTCGGGCCAGGCCAACCTCATCACCTACGACATGGGCGGCACCTCGACCGATGTCGGGCTGATCGAGGGCACCGTGCCTCAGGTCTCGGGCGAGCTCGAGCTGGAATACGCCATGCCGATCCACGTCCCCATGGTCGACGTCCACACGATCGGCGCGGGCGGCGGCTCGATCGCGAATGTCGATACCGCCGGGATGCTGCGCGTCGGGCCTGAGAGCGCCGGCGCCCATCCGGGGCCAATCTGCTACGGCCAGGGCGGCACTGAGCCCACCATCACCGACGCCAACCTGATCCTGGGCCGGCTCAACCCCGGGCGGCTGCTGGGCGTCGAAAAGCCGGTGACGCTCGACCATGTGCGCGGCCTGATCGAGCAGAAGATCGGCCGCCGGCTTGGCCTCGATGCCGAGGCGGCCGCCGCCGCTATTCTGCGCATCGCCAACGACCGCATGGCCGGCGCGATGCGCCTGGTGTCTCTGTCGCGGGGCCACGATCCACGCGACTTCGCGCTGTTCGCCTTCGGCGGCGCTGGGCCGTTGCACGCGACGGCACTGGCCCGCGAACTTGCCATCCCGACGGTGATGGTGCCGGCGCGACCCGGCATCACCAACGCGCTGGGCTGCGTCGTCGCCGACCTGCGGCATGACTTCGTGCGCACCGTCAACAAGCCTCTGTCGGCGCTGCAGGATGCGGCGATCACCGACATCTTCGCCGAGCAGACGGCGGAGGGTCGGCGCACCATCGAGGGCGAGGGCGTGCCCGTGACGACGCTGCGCTATGCCTATTCCGCCGACATGCAGTTCCAGGGGCAGAGCCACATCCTGTCGTTCTCGCTCGAGAGGCCGGACATCGGCGTCGGCGGCCTGCATAAGGCCTTTGCCGCCGCCTACTGGCGCCGGTTCGGTATAGAGCTGTCGGAAATCCCGCCCGTGCTTGTAAACCTGCACACGGCCGTGATCGGCGTGCGACCGGAGATCTCGCTCGAACTGCTGGCCAACGGCGAGCGCGCCGCGACCCTCAAAGCCGCGCAGAACGGTGAGCGCCGCGTCTGGTTCAGCGACGGCTGGCACCAGACACCGATCTACGCCCGCGATCGCCTGCCGCTTTCAGCAACCTTCGAAGGCCCGGCGATCCTCGAGCAACTCGACTGCACGACCGTGGTCGAGCCTGGCGACAAGGTGCGCCAGGACCGCTTGGGCAATCTGCTGATTGGCGTCCGCTAGGCCTACGAAAGGCGCTTTTCCACCCAACGTGCCCAGGCGATCAGCTGATCGTCGGAGCGCAACGGGCCGATCAGCTGCAGCGACAGCGGTAGGCCGAAGGGTCCGGCGTTGAAGGGCAGCGCAACACACGGCGCGCCCAACAGCGTCCAGAAGCGGTTGAAGATCGGATCGCCGGTGTTGCTGAGGCCCGAGAGCGCCTCGCCTCTGGCCGACGGCGCCAGCAACAGGTCGAAATCCTGCCATGCCGCGGCAAGCTCCTTGAGCGCGCGGCGCTTGCGCTTCTTGGCGTCGGCATACTGCGCACGGCTCACCGCATCGCCCTCGACCATGACGTTCTGCATGATGGGCGAGAAGAGATGCGAGAAGCGGGCGCGCTCCCGGGCGTAGGATTGGGTCGCTTCCCGGGTCATGATGCGGTGCTGCGCCTGCATGAGCCCGGCCCACGAGTCCGGCGCCTGCCATTCACGCACCTTGGCGCCGGCGGCGCGCAGGCTGCGGGCGGCCAAGAGCAGGTTCTTTTGGCCATAGGGCTCGGCCATGTCCCACCACGGCGTGCGACAAAGCCCGATGCGCGGCGCGCGCTTCGGTGGATCGGCCGGCGCGTGGTCATAGGCGGCGCGAATCAGGGCGAGGTCGTTGGCCTCGCGGGAGAAGAAGCCCAAGGTGTCGAGCGTCGGGGCGTAGGGCTTGATGCCCGTCATGTCGGCCCAGCCGAAGGTGCCCTTGTAGGCCACCACGCCGTTGAAGGCGCCGGGCCGGATTACCGAGCCTGCCGTCTGCGTGCCGTAGCCGATCGGCACCATGAAGTCGGCGACGGCCGCCGCCGAGCCTGAGGACGATCCGGCCGGTGTGTGGCGGAGATTGTGCGGATTGTGCGTCTTGTTGGCATGGGCGCCGGCGAACTCGGTGGTCACCGCCTTGCCCAGCACGATGGCGCCCGCCTTCACGAGCTGCGTCACGCAGGCGGCATCGCGGCCCACGACGTGGTCGCGATAGATTGGCGAGCCGCAGGTCGTGGGCATGGTCTTGGTGGAAATGATGTCTTTCACGGCAAGCGGAATGCCATGCAGCGGTCCCGCCGGCCGGGCGCGCCGGTCGAGCATTTCGGCCCGCTTGAGTGCACCCTCGGGATCGAGCGCCTCCCAGGCATGCACCTGGCCTTCGCGCTTTTCGATGCGCTCGAGGCAGGCCTCGACCAGATCGACGGCCCTGAGCCGCTTGTCGGCCATGCGCTTGACGGCCTCGCTGGCCGAGAATTGATTAGGCGCCTTCGCCATGTATCCGTTCCCCTCGTTCTCTTCCGGGTCCATGATGGCCGAGCAGAAGCATGAAAGGTAGCCCGCTCGCTTCTCGGCGGGACCCTGAACATCTGGAGGTTGCCATGACCACACCCTTTGCCGTCCGCAAGCTCGGCCACGCGGTGGTCTATGTGAGCGATATCGAACGCTCAAAGCGCTTCTACACCGAGGTACTGGGCTTCAAGATCTCAGACGACTATCCGCCCTCGATGGCCCCGGGCGGCTTCCTATTCCTGCGGTGCAACGGGGATCACCATTGTCTTGCCCTGGTTGGCGGCGGCGCGGCCGCGGATGGCAGCCGCCGGGACAAGACGCTGCACCATCTCGCCTTCGAGCTTGCGACGCTCGACGAAGTGTTCCGCGCCCGCGACCACCTCAAGGCGGCCGGCGCCAAGATGGTCTTCGAAGGCCGGCGCCGCGCAGGCTGCCAGGTCTCGGTCGAATTCCTCGATCCCGACGGCCACCACCTCGAGCTCTATTGGGACGTCGACCAGATTGGTTCGGATGGCCGCGCGCGCCCGGCCGAGGAATGGCGCCCGACCCAGACGCTCGAGGAGGCCGTCCGCGTAGCGCCGAAGGGCCAGGACACGACCTTGCACGACGCGGCGCTGCGCGCGCGGGTGGAGGCGGCGAAGTAGAAGCAGAGGTTCAGTGCGGCGCCGGCTCGGCCGACTTGGCCACCGGCTGCGGCGTGCCCTTGATCTTTTCGCGCAGGGTCTGGAAGGAGACGTACAGGCCCGGGATCACGAAGATGCCCAAGAACGACGCGGCGATCATGCCGCCGAACACGGCTGTGCCGACGGCGCGCTGGGTCGCGGCGCCGGCCCCCGAAGCGGTCACCAGCGGCACCAGGCCGAAGATGAAGGCGAAGGACGTCATCATCACGGCGCGGAAGCGCAGCCCCGCGGCCGTGATCGCCGCCTCGACGATGCCGCTGCCATGCGCCCGCTGCTCCATGGCGAACTCGATGATCAGAATGGCGTTCTTGGCGGCGAGCGCGATCAGCACCACGATGCCGATCTGGGCATAGATGTTGTTGTCCAGCCCGCTCAGGAACAGGGCCGTCACCGCACCGAACAGGCCGACCGTGACCGATAGCAGGGCTGCCAGCGGTATGGCGGTGCTCTCGTAGAGGCCAACCAGGAACAGATAGGCGAACACCAGGGCAAGGCCGAGGATGTAGAAGGTCTGGCCGGAAGCGGCCTTTTCCTGCAGCGCCGTGCCGGTCCATTCGTAGCTGTAGCCCGCCGGCAGGGTAGCCTTGGCGAGCTTCTCCATTGCGGCGATCGCCGTGCCCGTCGACTGTCCCGGCGCCGGCGCGCCGTTCAGGGTGACCGACCGAAGATTGTTGTAGCGGATGATCGAGGAGGGCGCGGTGACCAGTTCGACCGAGGCCACCGCCTGCAGGGGCACCAGCTCGCCGTTGCTGGAGCGCACGCGCACGCGATAGACGTCGTTCACGACGGCACGGTCGATCGCCTCGGCCTGCACCTTCACCTGCCATGTGCGGCCGAACAGGTTGAAGTCGTTGGTATAGGTGCCGCCCATCGAGGTCTGCAGCGCGGCGAAGATGTCGTTGATGCTGACGCCCAGCGCCTGCGCGCGTTCGCGGTCGAGGTTGAGGTAGATTTGCGGCGTATCGGCGCCGTAAGTCGTGAAGACTTGGCTGAGCTGCGGCACCTGCTGCGCCGCGACCATCAGGCCGCGCGATACCGCCGCCAGTTCGGTGGGCGAGGCGCCCGCGAGGCTCTCGACCTGGAACTCGAATCCGGCGGCGTTGCCGAGCCCCATGATCGGCGGCAGGTTGAAGGGAAAGACGTTGGCCGCCGTCACCTGCGAGAAGGCGTCGTACAGTTCGTCGAGCGCGTGGAAGACCGACAGGTCGGAGCTCCTGCGCTCGGCGAAGGGCTTCATGCCGAGGATGACCAGCGCCCTGTTGGGCAGCGCCTGGCCATCGAGCAGGCTGTAGCCCGAGACCGTGAACACGTTTTGCAGCCAGGGTCGCCCGCTGACAATGCCCTCGACCTGTTCCACTGCGGCGAGCGTGCGGTTGGTCGAGGCGGCGTCGGGCAGCTGCAGCTCGGCCATGAAGGCACCTTGGTCCTCTTCGGGCAGGAAGCCCGCCGGCACCAAGCTGCCGATGCCGGCGGTCGCGGCGACGAAGCCTGCGACCAGGAGCAGGGTGATCAACCCGCGGCGGGCAAGCGGCATGACCAGCCGCTGGTAGCTGTCGCGGCTCTTGTCGATGCCCCTCTGCATCCAGGCGATCAGCCCGGTCGGCTTCTTCTTGTGGCGCAGGATCAGCGAGCAGAGCGCCGGCGACAGCGACAGCGCATTGATCGCCGAGATGATCATCGAGACCGACACGGCCACTGCGAATTGCTGGTAGAGCTGGCCGGAGATACCGGGGATGAAGGCGGTCGGCACGAACACCGACAGGAGCACCAGGGTGATGGCGATGATGGGCCCGGTGACCTGGCTCATTGCCTTCTCGGTCGCCTCGGCCGGCGTGAGGTGGGGCTCATGCTCGAGGATATGCTCGACCGCCTCGACCACGACGATGGCGTCGTCGACCACGATGCCAATCGCCAGCACCAGCGCCAGCAGCGAAATCGTATTGGCCGAGAAGCCGAGCGCCAGCATCACGGCGAAAGTACCGATCAATGCCACTGGCACGGCGACGATGGGAATGATGGTGGCGCGCAAGTTGCCCAGGAACACGAAGACGACGATACCGACCAGGATGAAGGCCTCGATCAGCGTGTGAATGACGCTGTGGATCGTCGCCTCGACGAACACCGTCGTGTCGTACATCACGTCGTACGCGACGTCGTCGGGGAAGCGCGATTCGAGCTCCTTCATCATTGCGCGCACGGCATGCGCGGTTGCGAGCGCGTTGGCACCGGGCAGCTGGAAGATCTGGATGCCGGCCGCCGGCTTGCCGTTGTAGCGGCCGATCGAATCGCTCTGCTTGGAGCCCAGCTCGACCCTGGCAATGTCCTTGACGCGCACCAGCGAGCCGTCGGGCTGGGCGCGCACGACGATGTTCTCGAACTCCTCGACGCTGGTCAGGCGACCCTGGGTGCTGATGTTGAGCTGGAAGTCGACGCCAGGAACCAGCGGCGCCGCGCCTACCCGGCCAACCGCCGCCTGGGTGTTCTGCGACTGCACCGCCCTGACCACGTCATTGGCCGTGATGTCGAGGCTCGCCATGCGGTCGAGTCGCAGCCAGATTCGCATCGAATAGTCGAGCGCGCCGAACAGCGAGGCTTCGCCGACGCCGGGAACGCGCTTCAGCGCGTCGATCAGGGTGATGGTGGCGAAATTCGACAGGAACAGCGCATCCCGTGTGCCCTTGGGCGAATGGATCGCGATCACCTGCAGAAGCGACGAGGATTGCTTGCTGGTCGTGACGCCGTTGCGCTGCACTTCCGGCGGCAGAGACGCCACGGCCTGGTTGACCCGGTTGGTGACGTTGACGGTGTTGAGGTCAGGATTGGAGCCGACCTCGAAAGTGACGGTGAGGGAGTAGCTGCCGTCGCCGGCCGAGACTGACTTCATGTAGAGCATGCGCTCCACGCCATTGACCTGCGCCTCGATGACCTGCGCCACGCTCTCCTCGACGGCCTGCGCCGAGGCGCCGGGATAGGTCGCTGACACCCTGACCTGCGGCGGCACGATGTCGGGGAATTGCGCCACCGGCAGCGCTGTCAGGGCGATCAGGCCGGCGATCGTGATGACGGTGGAGATGACGAAGGCAAGCCGCGGCCGGCGGATGAAGACCGACGAGATCGTCATGGGACTACTGCTTTTCGGGCGCCGGCGCGGCGGTGGCCGTCACGGTCATGCCCGGCCGCACCCTCTGCTGACCCTGGATGATCACCTTGTCGCCCGCCTTCAAGCCGTCGGTGACGGCCGTCAAGCCGTCGCGCGTGAAGCTGGTCTTGATGCGTCGTTGCTCGACGGCGCTCTTGTCGTCGACGACGAAGACGTAGGAGCCGGCCTGGTCGATGGCGACGGCCGCCTGGGGAATGGCCACCACCATCGGCACCTTCTCGCCCTCGATGACGACTCGCAGGGTCTGCCCGTCGGTCAGCAGGCCCTTCTGATTGTCGAATACGGCGCGCACGATCTGCGTGTCGGTCTTGGGATCGACCGTGACGTCCAGGAAATCGAGCTTGCCCTTCTCGTCGTAAAGGCTGCCGTCGGCCAGCCGCAGACGCACGACGGCCGGGTTGCCGCTGGCCTTTACGTCCTTCCGCGCGTCGAGCAACTGCCGCTGGGTCACGGGAAACTGCACGCGTATCGGGTGGATGCTCACGACTGTGGCCAGCACGCCCGAGTCGGGCCCGACGATGTTGCCGGGCGAGACGGCGGCGCGTCCGATCCGGCCGGTGATCGGCGAGTGGATCTCGGTGTAGGAGAGCTGGATCCGGGCGTCGCGCAGCTTGGCCTCTGTGTCCTCGACCTGCGCCTTGGCCTGCAGCTGCTCGCTCAGCCGCTGGTCGTAGGTCGCGCGCGTGCCGGCATTGGTGCGCAACAGGTCGGCGGCGCGTTGCAGCTGGACCTCGGCATTGGCGAGCACGGCCTTGGCCGAGTCGCGTTTGGCGACCGCCTGGTCGACCGCCGCCTGGTAGGGATCGCGCTCGATGGTGAAAAGAATCTGGCCTTCCTTGACTTCATCGCCGTCGGTGAATTTGCGCGGGCCGAGTTCGCCTTTGACGCGCGCGCGCAGCTCGACCTTGTCGACGGCGGCGGCACGACCGATGAACTCGAACTGCTCGGAAAGCGGCTTGAGCTCGGCCGGCTGGAACAGCACGGCGGGCGGCGGCGTGCCCTGCTGCGCTCCGGCGCCGGCGAGCGGCGCCGCCCACGACAGACAGACCATCGCCGACAAGCCCACCGCTCGCCACTCGCTCATCGTTCCCACCCCGTCTTCGCCTCGTCCTCGCCGCTTCGCCCGGACAGTGCCTTATTTCGACCAGACGGTCACGGCATTTCCAGAAGTGCGCGTCATCGTGATAGCGTCGGCAAAAGATTTTTGGAGGCTGCACATTTCGGTTCGCTGGCTGTTGCTCCTGCTTGCGCTGGCGACCCTCGGCGCCACGACGGGCGCGCGTGCGCAGGCGCCGCCTCAAGGCGCGACGCAGCAGAGTCCGCCAATCCCGGAGCTGCCGAGGGGCGTCACCAATCCGGCCGAATTTGCCGCGTACCTCGCGGCGCTAAACACGCCGGATGCAACGAAGCGCGCCCAGGCCCTGGAGGTGTTTATCGCCTGGTATCCCAACAGCGTGCTGCGCATCGGTGCCTACGAGCAGGCGATGGCGGCGTGGCAGACCGCCAACGATCCGGGCAAGGCCGACGCGTTGGCCGTGAAGCTGCTGCAGATCGATCCGGACAATGTACGCGCGCTGGCCAACCGCGCCTATGTCGGCCGCACGCGCGCCATGGCCGGCACGCCTGACGCCCTCGCCTCCGCCGTCGCGGCGGCGCAGCAGGGCGTCGCCGCGCTGCCCAAATGGCAGCGCCCGAGCGCACTCAGCGAGCCGGATTTCACTCGGCTCAAGATGCAGATCCTGGCGATCTTCGATGGCACTCTCGGATTCGCGGCATTGCAGGCTAAGGACTACGCCAAGGCGCGCGGCCATCTGCTCGAAGCGGTAGCAGTCGACCCCGACAACATGCCTGATGTTTACCAGCTGTCGGTCGCCATGCTCGAGGGGCAGCCGCTCGACGTGCAAGGCTTCTGGTACGTTGCCCGCGCCATCGCCATGGCCCGCGCGGCCAAGAACGACGCGGCGGCGGCGAGCATCGAAAAATACGCGCGCTCGCGCTATCAGCACTATCACGGCAGCGACGAAGGCTGGGCCGATCTGCTGGCGCGCGTGGCATCCGGCGGCGCCCGGCCGCCCGACGGCTTTGCCGCTTCGGTGTCGCGCGCAATGACGCCGTCAGAGACCGCGGTGCAGATGGCGACGGCACCGGATCCCGGCAATCTGAGCTTCGTCGAATGGGAGTTCGTCCTTTCCCATCGCGACGACTCGAACGACAACCGGGAGGCGGCGGACAAGGTGTGGAAGGCGATCGGCGAGAAGCAGAAGGGCGGCGCGCGGCTCAAGATCCCCATGAAGGTGATCTCGGTCACGCACGATCGGATGCAGGGGGCAATGTCCAAGGAGAACCAGGCGAACAACATCGCCGACCTAGACATCGAGCTCGACCATCCGCTCAGTCCCTTGCCGGCCATTGGCGCGGCGATATCGATCGTCGGCACCCTAAGCAATTACCGTCCGCGGCCCTTCCTGTTCTACCTGACCAAGGCGGAGCTCGCCGACGAATCGCTGCCGGTCGCAGGTGGCGACTGTGCCGATCCCAGGCCACAGATGTGCACACGGGAGTATCGTCCGGCCTGCGGCATTCACCGCGACGGCAGCCGCAAGACCTACAGCAATCCCTGCAGCGCCTGCGCCGACGCAGACGTGGTGAGCCAGGCGGCCGGCGCCTGCCCCTAGAGCCGGGCGCTCTCGGTCAGTGCGCCATCAAAAGCGGCACGCGGCAGGAGGAGATCACCTTGCCGGTGGCGCCGCCCAAGCCGAGGAAGGTCAGGACCTCGCCGCGGCCGTAGGCGCCCATCACCAGGAGGTCGGCGGCCTTGTCGTGGGTGTAGCCAAGCAGCGCGCGGCCGCGGCTGCGGGCCGAGACTACGCCCGGGTTGATGGCGTCGATCGTGGCCTGGATGCCGTGGCGCGCCAGATTGCGCGCCAGATAGGACGCGCCGACATCGTCGGGTTTCTTGCCGACGACCAGCAGCGTCACCTTGCTGGCCTTCAAGAGGAACGGCAGGCCGTATTCCAGCGCCCGCGCCGCCTGGAAGCTGGCGTTCCAGGCCACGACCACCGAGGCGAAGGCGCCGCTGCCGGCGTTCGGCGGCGCGATCATGACTCCACGGGCGCATTCGTAGAGCGCCGACTCGACCGTCGATGGCGCGACATTCTCGGGATCGGCGCCGGGCCGTCCCAGCACCACCACATCCGAACAACGGCCCATCGCCACCATCGAGTCGAGCGTCGCGGTTTTGGCCGCGGTGAAGGTGGCGCCCTGGATCGGGCCGAGGAGCTCTTTGTAGGCTCGTTCGCTTTCCTTGGCCCGCTGAGCCAGGCGATCGTCATCAAGCTCCATAATCAGCGGCATCGCCTCGCCGCTCATGGCGAGCCCGCCCGCAGCGCCGCCAGCCGGCCCCGCCGGCAGGTGCAGCGCGTCCACCACGCCGTCGAATTGACCGGCCACGCGCGCAGCAAGACGGAACGACATGGCGGCATCCGGTCCTCCTTCGGACACGGCCAGGATCGACTTGAACATTCTGCAACCCCCCAACTACCAGGCGCCGGCCGGACAGTGGCGCGGCAAGCCTCGATCGCCAAGCCTAGCGCGCAATCGGAGGCCATGGAAAGCCTCCCCTCAAGGCAGCGAAATCACTCTGGCGCCAGGGCGGGACAAGTGGTGGAATCAGGACTGCCGGGGAATGGGACGAGGGCCGATCGAGCTTCGTTCATGAATGGGCTTTGTCGCCCGCAACCTTTCTCCTCGCCATCGCGTTCGATTTTTTCCACCGATGATGCCGGACGGAGGGGCGCCCATGTTCGTCTCCGACATTCTTTCGCAAAAGGGCGGTCTTGTGTTCAGCGTGACGCCGCGGACCACGCTCGCCCAGATTACCGATCAACTCAGCACGCGGCGCATCGGCTCGGTCCTGGTGCTGGAAGGCGAGGACCATGTCGAGGGCATCGTCTCCGAGCGCGACGTGGTTCGCGCGCTTGCCCAGCAGGGCACGGCCGCGCTCGAGCTGGAAGCGCGCGAGATCATGACTCGCGACGTGGTTACCTGCGACCCCGACGATTCGATCGAACAGGTCATGGCCACCATGACGCGCGGCCGCTTCCGCCATCTTCCGGTGGTGCGCCACGGCGAGCTTCTCGGTCTCGTTTCAATCGGCGACGTGGTGAAGGCCCGGCTCGAAGAAACGGCACATGAGACCGAGGCGCTGAAAGCCTACATCGTCGCGCGCTGACAAGGCCGCCGATCGCGCCGCTTGCACACGTCGGCTGAACCGCACGAAACCCTTCGCGTGAGCCGCTGCTCCGCATGAAGGCGATGGTGCTCGGCGAAATCGGCCGACCGCTCGAGCTCGAGACGC
>JBPYDO010000233.1:0-37812 GCA_051985755.1 Reyranella sp.
GTGCCAAGCGTCAAGGAGCTGATCGACCGCATCATGCAGGAAGCGGAAGGCATCATCTCGCGCCGGCTGGCCGGATTCGCCGCCGCCTAGCCCTCAGATGTGCTGGATCTTGTTCTCGACGCCCAGGATGTGCCGGCCGACCATCTCGATGTGGGGCGGCATGGCCTGCAGATGCTGGCTGGCGCTCATGGCGTCGCGGAAGCGGCGCTCGAAGGGTGCGGAGTCGAGGATCGCCGTCGTGCCGGCCGCGCGGTAGCAGGCGATCGACACATCCGTCGCCTCCTGCATGCCGTAGGTGGTCGCGAGTCGGAGCCGGATGCGACGATCGACGTCGAGCTTGCCGGCCGCGGCCGCGTCGTAAACCTCGACGACCGCTTCGTGCAGGAAGGCACGCGCTGACGAGAGCTTGGCTTCCAGGAGACCGATCTCGCGCTGGATGGCGTTGTTGACTGCCATGGCATTGGGCGAAGCGCGACTGTGTTTTGCGCGTGCCAGGTCGACATAGGTTTCGAGCAGCCGTCGTGCCAGGCCGAGCGTCACGCCGCAGAAGCCCGAGGCGTAGAGCAGGGTCGACATGATGGTGTAGAGCGGGCCTTTTTCACGCCGCTCCTCCAGCGAATCGCGGGCCGGAGCACGCTCGTCGGGCACGAACAGATCCTCGACGGTGTAGGAATCGCTGCCGGTGCCGCGCAGGCCAAGCACGTGCCAGTCGTCGATGATCTTGGCCTCCGAACGCAGGAACACGAAGCTGCGATCGTCGGCCCGGCCGCCACGCGTTTGCATATAAGGTGTGCCGTCGGGGTTCTGCGTGGCGCTGTGGGCGCCCAGCCATGTCGTGTGACGGCCGCCGCTGGCAAAGCTCCAGGTGCCGCTCAGGCGAAACCCGCCCTCGACCCTTATCGCCTTGCTGCGGTTGTGCCGTGCGCCCCAGGCCAAGCCGACCTTGGGATCGCCGAACACTGCGAGCGCGCTCGCGTGCGGCATGGCGGCGGCGGAGGTTCCCGACGAGACGTTGGACTGGTTGATGAACCAGGCGACGCTGGCATCCGCCCAGCCGAGCGCTTCCATCGCCTTCACGTGGTCCAGCAGGTGGATTTCACCGCCACCCAGGCTCTTGGGCAGAAGCAGCCGCAGCATGTCCTGCGCGACCAGGGCGTCGACCACTTCCGGCGTCACCTCGCGCCGGCGGTCCATCTCGGCACCGTGTTCGTCCAGCAGCGGCTGAAGTATTTTGGCCCGTTCCGTAGCGCTTTTCGTCACCGCCGCCTGAACGCGTGTATCCATGTTCCGCATACTGGCCGGGTTTCGCGGCGCGTCAATGCATTCGAGGGCATATTCTCGCTAGGATGCCGGACACGGGAGAAAAACACCATGACTCTGCCGTCCGAGACCGATACCACCACCCCGAAGTACCTACGCGACAAGTACGCCATCGTGGGAGTCGGCGAGACCAAGTACATGCGCGGCTCGGGCGTCACGACGCGCGCGCTTGGCACCTGGGCGGTGCGCAATGCCATCGAGGATGCCGGGCTGAAACCCTCCGACATCGACGGCATGCTGTCCTACCAGGGCGTCGATTCGACCTTCTCGACCTTCATCGCGGGCGACCTCGGCATCCGGCCCAACTTCTACATGGACGTGTTCGGCGGCGGCTCGTCGACCGAGGCGCTGATCGGCATGGCGATGGGCCTGATGGAAGCCGGCATGTGCAAGGCGGTGGTGATCTTCCGGGCCATGAACGGCTTCAGCCAGGTGCGCATCGGTGGCACCGGCGCGCGTTCCGTGGCGCCGGTAGCGGGCGACATGCTGCATGGCCGCGCCTATGGCTGGCAGAGCGCCGGGCAGATGTTCGCGCCCACCTTCATGCGCCACATGTACGACTATGGCACGCGGCCCGAGCAGGTCGCGGCGGTAAAGGCGATCCACAGCGAGCACGCCTCGAACAATCCCAAGGCCTTCTACAAGCAGCGCTACACGGTGGACGACGTCGTGAAGAGCCGCATCATCTGCAAGCCGTTGCACCTGCTCGACTGCTGCGTGGAGACCGACAACGGCACGGCGGTCGTCGTGACCAGCGCCGAGCGCGCCCGCGACTGCCGCCATCCGCGTGTGCTGATCCGCGGCGTGGTCGGCCGCTGCAACAAGCCGCGCACCGACATGCACTATCAGGCGGGCCCGATCTCGACGGTGGCCGGCCACTATGCGCGCGACATCCTGTGGCCCAACTCCGGCGTCGGGCCCGAGGATGTCGACCTCACGGGCTCGTACGACGCCTTCACTTTCACCACCATGCTGCAGCTCGAGGACTACGGCTTCTGCAAGAAGGGCGAGGGTGGCGCCTATGTCAGCGACGGCACGATCAGGCTGGGTGGGCGGCGGCCCAACAACACCAGCGGCGGCCATCTCTGCGAGGGCTATACGCACGGCCAGAACATGGTGATCGAGAACGTGCGCCAGCTGCGCCACGACGCCGACGATTCATGTCCCGTCGGGCCCGACGGCAGGCGCCGACACACCTACGACTATCGCGAGGGCGGTTGCCGCCAGGTCAGGCGCTGCGAGGTGTCGGCCAATCTCGGCTGGGCCAACCCGGGCACGGGGTCGGCCATTGTCATGCGGAACGAGTAGGGGAGGCGACAATGCCAGTCCAGGCCACCTATCTCGGCATGCCGCTCGACATCAACGATCTCGATGTCGAGAACCTCGCGTATTTCAAGCATTGCGCGGCGCACGACTTCCATCTGCAGAAGTGCAGCGCCTGCGGCTTGGTACGCTATCCGCCGACCACGGCCTGCCCATGGTGCGCGCACCCCAAGTCCGAGTGGGTCGCCGTCGAGGGCAAGGGCGCGGTGCATTCCTACACCGAGGTCCATCACGCCATTCAGCCGGCCTTCAAGGCCCACACGCCCTATCTCGTCCTGCTGGTCGACCTCGACACCCAGAAGGGCAAGCCCACCGAGCACGAAGCGCTGCGCGTCGTCGGCAATCTCGCGACGCCCGACGGCAGGCTGGCGCCGCCCGAGATGGTGCGCCGAGTCGGCATCGGCACGCGCATGCGCATGGTCTTTGCCGATGTGGCGCCCGGCCTCGCCATCCCGCATTGGACCATCGACGAGGCAGCACAGCAGCCCGCCAGGGTCTGGCGCTACCCGCAGGAGTGAACATCGCCTCGACAGCGAGGGAGAGACCGATGCGCTTTGTGAACAAGGTGGCGCTGATCACCGCGGCGGCCAACGGCATCGGCCGGGCAACGGCCGAGATCATGGTGCGGGAAGGGGCGACGCTGATTGCCGTCGACAATCATCCGCAGCGTCTCGAAGAAGCGGTGCCGGCGCTTGCTAAGAGCGCCGGCAAATCGGGACGGGTGCAGGGCGAATTGATCGATGCGCTGGACGCGGCCCAGGTCGACAAGCTGGTCGCCAAGGTGGCGCAACAGCACGGCGGCATAGACATCCTGGTCAATGCGGTGGGCGGCAGCACGGTCATCGCCAAGCCCGCGGCGACAACGGAGGACCTGCCCTTCGCCGACTGGCAGAAGCTGATCGCGTTCAACCTCGACGCCACCTTCCTGTGCTGCCATGCCGTGATCCCGGTCATGAGGCGGAAGCGCAGCGGCAAGATCGTCAATCTGGCGTCGATCGCCGGGCGCGGCCTCAGCGCCAACAGCTCCAGCGCCTATGCCGCCGCCAAGGGCGGCATCATCGCTTTCACCCGCAAGCTCGCTCACGAGCTCGGCCCTGACGGCATCAATGTCAACGCCATCGCGCCCAGCCTGACGCTCACCGAGCGCATCCGGCCGCACTGGGAGAGGCGCTCGCAGGCGGCCAAGGCCGAGGAGATCGAGCGCACGCCGCTGCGCCGCGTTGCCGAGGCGGTCGACCAGGCGCGGGTGATCTGCTTCCTCGCATCGTCGGACGCCGACTTCGTGACCGGCCTCACCATCGACGTCACCGGCGGCAACTAGGCGAGCGGGCAGGAGCGAGCGGGCAGGGGGGAACGATGACCACATTCGTCTTGATCCACGGCGCCTATCAGGGTGGTTGGATCTGGAAACCCGTCGCCGAGCGCCTGCGCGCGTCAGGCCATCACGCGTTGGCGCCCAGTCTTGAGGGCTGCGCCGAGCGCAAGGTGCAACTCCGCGCCGGCATCACCACGGAGACGCACGGCGATGAGATCGCCCGCCTGATGTTCTACGAGGATTTGCGGGACGTGGTGCTGGTCGGTACCAGTAGCGGCGGCATGGTGATGGCTCGCGCTGCCGAGCGGGCGCGGGAGCGGGTGGCGCGCCTGGTGTTCGCCGACGCGCTCGCCTTGCTCGACGGCGAGGCGGTGCCCGACATCGTCAAGCGGCCGCCTGCGGTTGAAACGGAACTCACCACCAGCCCGTCCCGGCAGGATTTCGAGAACCGCCTGTTTGCCGGCCTCGATCCGGCCCTGCGGCGGTGGGCGCTCGAGCGCTGCACGCCGCATCCCATCGCGCCGCTGCGTGCACCCGTTAAGCTCGAACGCTTCTGGAACGAGGCCTGGGAAGCCTCGGTGATATGGTGCAAGCGCAGCACCAATCCGCCGCAAGCGCACCAGCGGCGAACGGCCGATCGCCTGAAGGCGCGCTGGCATGAACTGGACACCGGCCACTACCCCATGCTGTCGCAGCCCGAGGCGCTGGCGAGATTGATCGCCGGCAGCTGACCTGCCGACCGTATCGGTCACACTAAAAACACGGGTCGTCTCACGAGACCGACAATATTGTTACAGGTTGGAGTATTTGAGATGACATGGCTTGAGCGGCTCGACCGCCTGCTCTTGCTCGATATCAATCAAGCTGCCGGCCACAGCGCCCTGCTCGACTCGGTGATGTACAACGTCGCCGATTCGACAATCCTTCAGGGTGGACTTTTCATCACCTTCTACTGGTGGCTGTGGTTCGAGGGCGGCCCGCGTCGACGCGACGTGGTGACAGGCCTTCTCGGCGGCATCATCGCCGCGCTCATCTCCCGCGGGCTGCAGGTCCTGCTGCCTTTCCATTCGCGCCCGCTGCACACGGCCGGGCTGGAGATCAACGTGCCGCTCGGCGTCGATCCGGCGACCCTTAACACCTTCAGCTCCTTCCCCAGCGATCACGCCGTGCTGTTCTTTGCCCTGTCGGTCCCGCTTTGGGCACGCTCGCGCTGGCTGGGCTCCGCCGCCATGCTGTGGACGCTGCTGGTCATCTGCCTGCCGCGCGTCTATCTCGGCTATCACTGGCCGAGCGACGTGGTGTCAGGCGCCGTCATCGGCGTGGTGCTGATGCTGGCGGTGGCGCCGTTGATCGCGGCCACGTCCTTGCCGGACAAGATCGTTCGCCTGGAGGCGACGCATCCCGCGGCCTTCTATGCCGCTTCCTGTCTGGTCACCCTGGAACTCGCCGTCATGTTCTACGACCTGCGGCACTTCGCGCTCGATGCCGTGCGCTTCGCCAGGCTGCTGACTGCCTGAGCAGGGCCACCGAAAGATCACTGTCGTCCGAGGCCCGCACCGAAAGATCACTGTCGTCCGAGGCCCGGCCGTCAAAAATGCTACCCTATGCTGAAGATCGTCAAGGATTGCGTGCTGAAGGCCAGCCGTTCCTTCGGCTATGACATCGTGCCCCTGCGCGAGATGAAGGAACGCGACTTTGCCCTGCATCTCAATGCGCTGCTGCGCCGCCTGAGAGTCGATTGCGTGCTCGATGTCGGGGCCAATGTCGGGCAGTACCACGATTTCCTGCGCGACCGGGTGCTCTATGACGGCCCGATCGTCTCTTTCGAGCCGGTCAGCCACCATGTCGAATTCCTGCGCGAGCGCGCCCGCAGCGACCGCAACTGGCATATCGAGAGCTATGCGCTGGGGTCGCGCGAGGGCAGCCTGCCGATCAAGGTCATGGTGTCGGATCAGTTCAGCTCGTTCCTTGAGCCGGACAACACCCGCGTCCACGACTACGACGGCCTGAACGTGCCAGATCACGTCGAGACGGTCGCGGTGCGCACGCTCGATGCCGTTCTCCCGGGGCTCCGCCACCGGCTGCACTTCGAACGGCCCTATCTCAAGCTCGACACCCAGGGCTTTGACCTCGAGGTGCTACACGGCGGCCGCAGCAGCCTCGCCGAAGTGCGCGCGCTGCAGACCGAGGCGTCGGTCATCGGCATCTATAAGGACATGCCGGACTACATGGATACTATTCGCTATCTCGACCAGCGGGGCTTCGACGTCACCGGCTTCTACCCGGTCAGCCGCGATCGCCTGCTGCGCTTGATCGAGTTCGACTGCGTGATGGTCAACCGGGCGCACGCCGGCATCGTCGACGGCATCAGCGGTCGAGAATCTTCGACAATCGGCTGATGTCGTCCTCGCCCACGAACATGTTGGTGGGCACGCTCTGCAGTCGGCCACGGATGTAGTCGTAGTCGGCCTGCGTCAGCCTTTCGAAGAAGCGCGCCAGCGACTCCTCGAGCGGCTCGTCGAACGTCCAACCGATCCGGTGCTTCTCGAGAAGCGCGCCGACCTCGAAACCGTGCACGGCCAGGCAAGGTACGCCGAAGTAACCCGCCTCGTAGAAACGGCACGGCAGCAACCAACGCGAATTGTGGTCGGCATGCTCGAGGTCGAGCGCCCAGGCGAAGTCGACATCGCGGTAGAGCGCTTCGAGGTCGGTGTAAGGCCGATACGGGCCGCCATAGATCATGTTGGGACGGTCGCGCAGCGCTGCGTAGAATTTGCCCTGCTCGACTGTCGTGAAGACGCCGCGGAACTTGAAGACGACCCGGCCCCTGAGCCGGTCGGCGAGGCGCGTCATGAGGTCGAAGGTCTTCTCGCCGCGGATCAGGCCGAAATACCCGATCACCCACGGCGGCGGGTGGCGGGCGTCGGGTTTGCCGCTGGATGTCGGGAGGCGCCGCGGCAGCTGGGCGATCGAGGGATGCAGCTTGTTTTCCAGCAGGAACCAGGCGCCGCGATAGTGCTGGATCGCGGCGTAGTAGCCGCGATGGAAGCCGGGTGAGGACAGGACCAGCACCCGCGTGCGGCGCAGGCAAAATCGCTCGACGCCGCGCAGGAACATCGCCGCCGCGCCGCGCCGCATCAGGATGGGCGGTATGTCCAGTACCTCGTAGGCGATCGGCGCGCGGGAGAAGGCGATCAGCCGGGCCAGCATGGCAAGCAGCAGCTGGTCGATGTTGCGGGCGTAGAATACCGAGGCGCGCCGCAGCAGGTCACGTCGGCCGAACAGGATCGGCAGGGTGCCGATCAGGGCGCGCATGCGGTGCCAGTATTTGGCGTCCGCCGTCTGTCCGAGCGGGACGTACGGCCAGGCCGGCTCGTAGTCCATATTGTAGCGCTCGCGGCGAAAACCGAACACGGTGACTTCGTAGCCCTGGTCGAGGAACTGCTGAGCACGCGTCATTGTGCTCGTCTCGGTGACGTCGGGGCAGAAGAACGCGAGACGACGTTTGGCGTTAGCCGCCTGGTTGCTCCACGCGGTGGACGACTGCGCCTGCGGCAAGGCGTCGATCGATCCGTGCATGCGCGAAAGTATCGACGAGCGACCAATCCGCCTAATGTGATCAATCTGTGGCGCTTCGCGGCACACGCCACAGGTTGATCACTGGCCGCATTGGCGTCAGCGATGTCTCCTTCGCGCCGATGGATGTCGCCCCGATATTCGACGCCGCATCGCGCACGCGTGCCCCGCGATTTGAGCGGATTGCGGTAACCTCGGTGTTCGGCGAGCCGCGGGCGCCCAGGACCTGGTCAGGTGCGCCGGCCAACGTCGCTGCCGCACTCGAGCGTCGCGGCGTCAAAATCGAGGCAATTGCGCCACATATCGGCCGGTTCGCCAAGCTGCGCATCGCCGCGACCGAGATGCTGGCCGGCCGCGGACGGCCGCTGAGCGGCGAACAGGTGCTGCGTAGCCTGGGCGCACGTCGCCGGCACGCCGCGCAAGTGTCGGCCGAAGCCAAGCGCGCCGGCGTGCGCCATGTCCTGCACACCGGGACGTTCGACCTGCCGATCGCCGACCCCTGGCGCGGCATCAAGCATTACCTCTACTGCGACCACACCTGGGCGCTGTCGCGCCAACACCACGTCAATGCCGACCGCTACACCAAGGCGGCGATGCGCGCTTTCGAGCAGACGGAGCATCAGGCCCTGGCGGGGCTGGCCCACGTCTTCACCTTCGGGGCCTATGTGCGCGACAATCTCATCGAGCACTACCACCTGCCGGCCGATCGCGTGACCGCGGTCGGTTCCGGCATGGGTGACATCGAGCCGTTCGTCGGCGCCAAGGACTACAATCGGCCGCGGCTGCTGTTCGTCGCCAAGCACCTGTTCCAGGCCAAGGGTGGCGTGCTGTTGCTGGCGGCCGTCGAGAAGGCGATGCAACGGCGCCCCGATCTCAGCCTCACCATCGTCGGCGACGAGCGCAGCCGCCGCGTCGTGCCGGCGATGCGCGGCGTGGAGTTCCGTGCCCATTTGCCGTGGCAGGAACTGCAGCAGCTCTATCGCAGCGCGACGCTCCTGGTGCAGCCGATGCTCAACGACCCGTGGGGCCAGGTCTACCTCGAGGCGATGGCGTCGCGCACGCCGGTGATGGGCCTGGCGCGCAACGGCCTGCCGGAGCTGACCGACAGCGGCCGCCACGGCTTCCTGGTCGACCGCGCCGACCCGGATGCATTGGCCCAGGCGCTGGTCTGCGCCTTGTCCGATCCGGCGCGACTCGAGCGCATGGCCTGGGCAGCGCAGCGCTACGTGCTCGGCACCCACTCATGGGACCTCGTCGCCGAGCGAATGCTTTACTCGTGAACCGAGGGTGTAGCGTATGAAGGAAAAGATTGCTCTGATCACCGGTATTACCGGCCAGGATGGCGCATATCTCGCCGACTTCCTGATGGGCCGGGGCTACGTCGTGCACGGCATCAAGCGCCGTGCCTCGTCACTCAACACCCAGCGCATCGACTACCTCTATCGCGATCGCCACGACGCAGGGGCGCGGCTCTTCCTGCACTACGGCGACATGACCGATTCAACCAACCTCCTGCGGTTGCTGGGCGAGGTGAAGCCGGACGAGGTCTACAACCTCGCCGCGCAAAGCCACGTGCAAGTGAGCTTCGAGACTCCCGAGTACACGGCCAATACCGACGCGCTGGGCACGCTGCGCATGCTCGAGGCGGTCCGCCTGCTGCGCATGCACGATGACGTCCGCTTCTACCAGGCGTCGACTTCCGAGCTGTTCGGCAAGGCGCAGGAGACGCCGCAGCGCGAGCTGACGCCGTTCTATCCGCGCAGTCCCTACGCCGTAGCCAAGCTCTATGCCTACTGGATCACCGTGAACTACCGCGAAGCCTACGGCATGCACGCCTCGAACGGCATCCTGTTCAATCATGAATCGCCGATCCGCGGCGAGACCTTCGTGACCCGCAAGATTACGCGCGCCGTCGCCGCGATCGAGCGCGGCTACCAGGACGTCCTCTATCTCGGCAATCTGGATGCCAAGCGCGACTGGGGCCACGCCCGCGACTATGTCGAGGGAATGTGGCTCATCCTGCAGCAGGAGAAACCCGACGACTACGTGCTGGCGACGGGCGAGACCCATACGGTTCGCGAATTCGTCGAGCTGGCGTTCCGCCGGATCGGCCATAGCATCGTCTGGCGCGGCACCGGCGATGAGGAGCATGGCTGCTGCCGCCGCACCGGCAAGATGCTGGTGGCTATCGATCCCGTCTACCGCCGTCCGACCGAGGTCGACCTGCTGCTGGGCGACCCGGCCAAGGCGTTGACCAAGCTCGGCTGGCGTCACCGCACGAGTTTCGAGGAGCTGGTTACCGAAATGGTCGAAGCCGACCGCATGGTTCTCAAGGGAATGGGAGAGCACTATGTCCACGAGCCCCTCCTACACGCTGCGCAATAAGCGGGTTTGGGTCGCGGGCCATCGCGGGCTGGTAGGCGGCGCGCTCCTGCGCCGTCTCGAGGGCGAGGGCTGCGAGATTGTGACGGCGCCGCGCGAATCGGTCGACCTGCGCCGACCCGAGCAGCTCGAACGCTGGATGCGCGAGGCGCGGCCGGAGGCGGTATTCCTGGCGGCGGCGCGCGTCGGCGGCATCTATGCCAATGACACGCGGCCGGCCGAGTTCATCTACGACAACCTCCTGATCCAGGCCAACGTGGTCGAGGCGTCGCGCCGCTTCGGCGTCGAGAAGCTGATGCTGCTGGGGTCGTCGTGCATCTATCCCAGGCTGGCGCCGCAGCCCATCCCCGAGGAGGCGCTGCTGACCGGGCCGCTCGAGCCGACCAACCAGTGGTACGCGGTGGCCAAGATCGCCGGCGTCAAGCTCGGCCAGGCGTATCGCCGGCAATATGGCTGCGACTTCGTCTCGGCCATGCCAACCAACCTCTACGGCCCCGGCGACAATTTCGATCCCCTGCAGAGCCACGTCGTGCCGGCGCTGATCGGCAAGGCGCACCAGGCCAAGCTGGCGCAGGCCCCGGCCATCGAGGTGTGGGGTACCGGCGCCGTGCGCCGCGAGTTCCTCTATGTCGATGACGCGGCCGACGGCATCGTCTACCTGATGCAACACTATTCGGCCGAGCAGATCGTCAATCTCGGCCCCGGCTCGGACGTGCCGATCCGTGACCTGGTCGGCCTAGTGTGCAAGGTCGTGGGCTACAAGGGCGGCACACGCTTCGATGCCTCCCGTCCCGACGGGGCACCGCGCAAGATGGTGGACACCAGCTTTGCCGCCTCGCTGGGCTGGCGGGCGCGCACGCCGCTGCTGACTGGCCTGGAGGCGACCTACCGCTGGTATGTCGACCATGTCGCCTCCGAAAAGCAACGTGCCGTCGCCTGAGCAGGAGCTCGGCGTCGATCACCTGACGGCGGATCTCGGAAGACGTTCGCGGCGCGGCGGCGCCGTGCTGATGGCGTCGCAGGCGGTGCGCGTGGTGGGCCAGATGGCAACCCTGGTCGTGCTGGCGCGCCTGCTGCCGCCCGGCGCCTTCGGATTGCTGGCCATGGTCGCGGCCGTCGGAGCGATCCTCGACCTGGTCAAGGACTTCGGCCTTTCCGCCGCCACCATACAGAAGCAGGACATCAGCCACGCGCAAGTCTCGGCCCTGTTCTGGATCAACGGCGCCGCTGGCGTCGTCCTGGCGATCGGCCTTTTCGCGGTGGCGCCGCTGCTGGCTCGTTTCTACGACCAGCCCGATCTGACGGCGGTGGCACGATGGCTGGCGCTGGCCTTCGTTGCCAGCGGACTGACCGTCCAGCATTGGGCGCTGCTGCGCCGGCAGATGCGCTTTGTCACCATTGCCGGTATCGAGACCGGCGCCGACCTTGCAAGCTTTGCGGCGGCGATCGGGCTCGCCCTGGCTGGCGCCGGCTATTGGGCGCTGGTCGTCCAGCGGCTGGTTTCGCCCATACTGCAGGCGACGGCATGCTGGCTCGTCTGCCGCTGGCGCCCGTCGGCGCCAGCCCGCACGGCGGATCTCAGCCGACTGCTCGGCTTCGGCGCCTCGGTGACGGCCAGCGGCATCGCTGTCGCCTTCTCGCGCAGCATCGACCAGATCCTGATCGGCTGGCTGTGGGGTCCGACGGTGCTCGGACTGTACGAGCGCACGACGCGGCTGCTGCTGCTGCCGGTCAACACCATCAATGGCCCGGTCTATGCCACGGCCATGCCGGCGCTCAGCCGCCTTACCGGCGATGCGGAGCGCTACCGGTCGATGTTCAGCCAGGTGATGCAGAAGCTTGGCATCCTCACCATGCCAACTTTTGCCCTGGCGGCCGTGACCTCCGACTGGATCGTCAAGATCCTGCTGGGCCCGGCTTGGCTGCAGGCCATACCGCTGGTCACCCTGTTCAGCGTATGGGCGACATGCCTGCCGGTCGCCATGGCGGCGGGCCTGCTCTACATAACGCAGGCGCGCACCAGGGAGATGTTGCGGGCGACCTTCATCGACACCGCTCTCTGTGTTTGTTCCATCGTGGCCGGCCTGCCGTGGGGCGTCGTCGGCGTCGCCGCGGCATTGGCAATAGCCGGCCTGTCCGTGCGCATGCCGCTCTACTTTTGGCTCGCCACGCGGCGCGGACCGGTGACGGTACTGCAAATCTGGCGGGCGATTGCGCCGCCAGCCTCGGCCGCCCTCGCCGTTGCAGCTGCCGTGGCGATTGTGCGCCATTTCGAGCAGGCGCCGTCGGTTGCGGGTATTGCCGCGGTCGCCGTGACGGCACTGGTCGTGGTCTTGTCGGTGCTGCTCGCCTGGCCGGAGACCCGGCGCGAGCTCATGTCACTTGTTACGACCCTACCGTCGCGCCGTCCTCGTCCGATTTAGGCGCGCCGGCCTTCAGGCGCAGCCGGCCCTTCTTGTCGACCCACAGGCGATAGTTGCCCAATTGGGCGAGGTTGGGGCTCTGCCAGTCCGATCCGAAGCGCACCCCGCCGCCACCTTTTGCTCCGATCTCCAGCGCCTCGAAGCCGTCCTTGTACTCGATCGTGCCGTTCGGCGAGATGATGGTCGCCCGGCCGCCGCGCTGGCCGCCGATCAGGGCGAGGCCAGCGCCCTTGGCGCTGCCATCGCCGCTGCCGGCGCAGCCGATCATGGTCAACTGGCTCACGACATAGGCCTGGATCAGCCGCGTCTGCTTGAAGATCGAATAGGAGCCGCAGCCGACCAACGTACCGAAGTTCTGCAACCAGATGCCGGGTCCACCCGAGGCAAAATTGGCGGCGGACTGGTGGTTGTTCTCGAAGCCGCAGTTGGAGAGCAGCGTGCAGCCGTTCTCGGCCACCAGCCCGTGATGGCCGTTCAGCAGGAAGTAGCAGCCGTGATAGGCGACGTCGTAGCAGCCGTTGATCATCGCCGCGCCGACCTGGCCGTTTTGACCGAAAACGCAGCCGAAGACGTGAATCGCCGAAAGGATGCCAGCCGTCTTGCCGTGGCCGAAGGTGGCGCCGTTCTGCCGGTTGTCGCGAAAGTAGCTGTTGATGACCTGGCCTTCGAAGACGTTGCCGATCAGGCGAATGCCGTCGCCGCCGCAGCCCTGCACCACGACGTCGCGGACGCAGAAATTGTACAGGTAGTGTTCCTTGGCCTCGCATTGCAGCAGGAGGCCGACGCCTTCGCGGCCGCTGCCCAGGATGTCGAGCCCCTCGATCGTCAGGAAGCGCTCTGTCGAGTTGCAGATGAATTCCAGCACATTGCCGCCGGCGATCGCGGAATGCAGCCGTGCACCGTGTGCCAGGATGCCGTGGTGGCGCGTGATGTCGCCCGTCTGCCCGGCAGGCGGTGCCACGCGTAGCGTGCGGGTCACCCTGTAGGTGCCCGGCGGAATCAGCAGGAAGCCGGGCCCACCGGGTGCAAAGGCGGCGTCGAGGCTGGCCTGCAGGGCAGCGGTATCGTCGCTGCTGCCGTCGCCCCTGGCCCCGAACCCGGCCGCCGACAGCATGTCCCGCCCCGACCGGGGGGTGCGCGTGTCCGCCATCGCCACGAGCGGCAGTGCGGCAAGCGTGCCGGCGCCAAGCCCGAGCAGCGCCCGCCGCTTGGCGTCGGCCGACCGCCGACGAGTCACGGCGCGGCCAGGGCCGACAGGATCTGTCGGCCCCGGCTCGCCCAGTCGAAGTGGTCGCGGCAGGCGATAAAGGCGCGCTCCTGCAGCGAATTCAGCCGGTCGATATCGTCGATCGCCTCGAGCACGCCGTGGACGAGCGCGGCGTTGTCGGGAAACAGCATGACGCTGTCGTTGTGGCGCAATGGCACGCCCGCGAACGAGCCGCTGAGGGCGAACACGGGAATGCGATTGAAGACGTATTCCAGCACCTTGAGCTTGAAACCGCCGCCATTGCGCTCGGGCACGATGGCGACGCGGGCGTCATCCATGTAGCGAGTGACGTCGGGTACCGTGCCGGTGAAGCTCGTCGCCACGGTCTTGCCGCGCAGGCGGGCCAAGAACGTCTCTTCGGCGCTGCCGACCACCTGCAGCTCGGCACGCCATACGTCGAACATCGGGTCGGCGACCTCGACGAACTCCTCGACATTCATGCGCTTGGCGATCCAGTCGAAGGAGCCGACGATCACCGCTCGCCGTGGCAGATCGGACGAGATGCGCCGTTGTCCCAGCCGGCGGCCACGATAGCCGGGCGTGAGCACGCCCATCGGCTTGTTGCAATGGCGCTGGCGGTAGAGCGAAAAATCCTCCGGTGTAATCGCGGTGACGAAATCGACGCCGTCGACCAGCTCGCGTTCCAGCCGGCACACTTTGAGCGCGTCGAACCGCACGGCCTGGCGCTTCAGGAAAGGCCTTTGTCCCGCGGCGATCTGGGTGCGCACGCTCTCTTCGTGGTTGTGCGAGACATAGATCAGCCGCGGTCGGTCAGCCCGGCCATTGTAGTGCGCCAGCACCGGCGCCAGCGCCCAGCCGACGGAAATGCCGTCGAAGACGATGCCGTCCCAGCCGCCACGGTGCAGCAGCCCGTCCAGCTCGCGACGCATTGCGGCGGTGCGGCTGCGATAGGCGATGTGTGGCAGGGATGAGGTGAGGCTGCCCCAGCGCGACTGCAGCGGGTCGAGCGGCGCGCCCGGCAGCCACCATACGACATGGTCGTCGCGCGCGCCGCTGCAGCGCCGCGAGTCAGGCCGGCGCAGGCCCAGCACCTCGATCTCGGTGCCGGTCGCCGCCACCGAATCGATCAGGCCACCCGAGTAGACGTATTGGCCGTTGTGACGCGGGTCGGGATCGGCGAGCGTGAGCCAGAGGCAACGCATGACGCCCCCGGCCCGTCGTCAAAAGGCATGGCGGCCGGTGAAGCCGCCGAGGACCGTGCGCAAGATGATGCGCAAATCCAGCAGGATCGACCAGTGGTCGATGTAGTAGAGGTCGTGCTCGACGCGTTTCTTGATCTGCTCGACCGTGTCGGTTTCGCCGCGCCAGCCGTTAACCTGGGCCCATCCGGTGATACCTGGCTTAACGCGGTGGCGGGCGTCGTAGTATTTCACGGCATCCTGGTAGAGCAGATTGCCCGCCTTCGCAGAGAGGGCGTGCGGACGCGGGCCCACGATTGACATCTCGCCGCGAATGACGTTCAGGAACTGCGGCAGCTCGTCGAGGCTGGTGCGGCGCAGGAAGGCGCCGAGAGGCGTGATGCGCGGATCATCGCGCCGGGTCAATTGCTCGGCGTTGGCGTCCGTCATGTCGGCGAACATGGTGCGGAACTTCCAGACCTCGATCAGGCGGTTGTTGTAGCCGAAGCGCTTCTGGCGGAAGAACACCGGCCCCGGACTGTCGAGCTTGATGGCTATGGCGATCGCCAGCATTACCGGCGAGATCAGCGCCAGGATGAGCGCGCCCAGCACCCTGTCCTCGATCGCCTTGATCGCCCAGCGACCTTCGCGCAACGGACGGTCGACGACGTTCAGGAAAGTGTGGCCGCCCTTGTGGCTTACCTGCACCTCGCCCAGCCGCAGGCCGAAGGCATCGGGGCAGAGCCGTACGTCGACCGGCACCAGGCAGAGGCGGTTCAGCGTGTCGACGAGCAGCCGGTCCTCCGCCAGCGGGATCGCGACGATGACTGTGTCGATGCCGAGCCGGCGCGCGTCGGCGATGAGGTCATCGACGGTGCCGCGGATCGGATAACCCATGCACTGCGAAGGCAGACGGGCTGCCTTGTCGTCGTAGACGCCGACGATGCGTAGATTGTTGTGATGGGCGTTAAGGTCGCGCAGCAGGCGCTGCGCCACCGAACCGGCGCCGACAATGGCCACGACCTCGCCCAAGCGGCCGTCTTCTTCCCAGCTTCGTACCTTGCGCCACAGCAGACAGCGGCCGGCTGCCAGCAGGATGGCGCCGCCGACGAACCAAGCTGCCACGCGTGGCCTGCCGGCCACGCTGACCGGTCCGATCAGATGGGCGGCGACGAGCAGCACGGTGAGTGTCAGCAGCCAGCCCAGCACGACGCGACACAGCGATGATTCGAGGTGCCCGAAGTAGGTAAATCGATGGGCGCCTACGAAGTGGAGGAGGTTGCTGGCGACTACCGTGGCCAGAAGCACGACCAGGGTACCGAGGCGCCAGTCGATGCCGCCACCGCCGTCCCAATGCAGGGCAGCCAGCCCCGTGCCGAGCACGACCGCTGCGTCATAGCAGACCATCAGACGGCCGGTGATCGCCTCTGAAATGGTTCGGCCACGGCCACGTGGTGCACCATGGCGATCGCGCGGAAGATCCTCGACAGGGACGGCAAGGGTCGACGAGAGGGGCAGCACGGCCGCAGCATGCCGGCGGACATGTTTCATGGATTAAGAACTCCTTGGACCGGAATTCTCAACGCGCGCATCGGCTCCATGTTGTGATCAAAGTGCGACCCGGGCTTTGGTCACACGGAAAGCACAAGCGAAGCAAAACGTTGCGGGCTATGGGCCGAAACAAACTGCGCGGCGGCTGTTTGATCGATAAGAGTTGCTGGACCGCACTCCACCATGCGCGCGATCTCGCCGGCCAGCGTCACAGGATCGCCGCAGTCCACTGAAACGCCCAGCTTGTGATCGCGCGTCAGTCTGCCCACCAAACCGAACTCCTGCGCGAGCACCGGCCGGCCGGCGACGGCGGCCCATAGCAGTACGCCGCTCGAGCCGACGAAGCGCTGATAGGGCGCCAGCACGACGTCGCTTCGCCTCACTAGTGCCGTCAACTCGCCGCTGTCCAGCCGCCGGTCGTCGATGCGCAGCAACAGCTCCGGCTGACGTACGGCGAGCATCCGGCGTCGCAGTTCGATGGGCTCCTGCAGGGCGGGATCGACGCGACCGGCGAACAGGACCGCAACGCGTCGGACGATGTGCGGCGGCAGCAGGTCGAGCGCGTCGAGCACCGCCAGCGGTCCCTTGCGCTCGGCAAGGTAGCCGAACAGCAGGAAGGCCGTGCGACCCTTCGGCGGCCAAGCCTCGACGCTACCGGCCGCGGCCGGCGCGACGTTTACCAGTGGATGCGCAGGGTCGGGAAGCGGCTGGACCTTTTCTCCATGCCGGTAGTGGCTCTGGGCGTAGACGGGAAAATAGGGATCGAGCGAGAACACCCGCTTGACGGCCGGATTGGCCAGCATGCGGCGATAGAGGATCTCCTTGCGCCGGTCGCGGCGCCGTTCCTGCGAGCTCGGCTCGTAGGGCCCGATGGCGCCGTAGTGCACCGAGGGACGGAACAGGATTCCCGATATGCGCGGTCCGCCCACGCCCAAGCCCAAGGCGAGCGGCAGCGATTGCAGGTCGAGCATCAGGAAGAAGGCCGAATCAGCGGCCGTTCGCGCGAGATGGCGGCGCACGATCCACCAGCGCGCCAGCGCGGCCAGCGGCAATGGACGTTGCAGGCAAAGCCTGCGCTCGATCCGGCTGAGCGGCAGCAGGCGCACACGCGCTGTGGCGGCAGCAGGCATGCTGCGTGCCAGCGCTTCGCAGAGCGGCGCGGCGGCGAGGACGAAGATATCGACACCGGCGCCGTCGAACGCGATCAGGTGCTGCAGCCATTCGAGCGCGTGACCTTCGGCGTCGGGCTCGAATATCAGCAGCCGCCGCGCCCTAGAGACCGGCGGTGATGGCATCGAGACAACTCTTGAACGCACCGAGAATGCGCGGCTTGGCGTAGTGCTCCTCGACGAAGGCACGGCCCCGCCGTCCGAGCTCGCGGCGAAGCTGTTCGTCGTCGGCCAGCCGCATCACCGCTTCGGCGAAAGTCCACGGCTCGTTGGGCGGCACGCAAACGAACGCGCCGCTTTGGATATGCAGCTGCCAGAGGGTGCTGCCTGGCAGCGCCGTGGCGACGAACGGCCGGCCGACGGCCATGATGTTGAAGACCTTGGAGGGCACGGCGAATGCCGCCGCATTCGGATTCTGCGGCACCAGGTGGATGTCGCCGGAAGCCAGCGCCGTCGCCAGCCCCTCGTTCGGCTGCAACTCGGCGAGGCGCACATTGGCGAGCCGGCGGTGCGAGATCTCGTCGGCCAACTCGCCCACTTGATTGCCGTTGCCGCGCAGGATGATCTCGATGTCGGGACGGCGGCCGGCCAACTGCTCGGCCATCGCCACGACCTGGCCGAGGCCCTGCTTGAGGCCGAGGTTGCCGCTATAGAGCACCTTGATGGCGGCATGCGGCACCGGTTCGACCGGATGGATGCGGTCGACGTCGACCCACAGGGGAACGATGTCGATCGGCGACGTGACGCCGATGCGGCGCAGCTGCTCCTTCATCTCCGGCGACAGGACGACCACGTGGTCGGCGCGGTTCAAGAGAACGCGCTCGGCGGCGCGCATCACGCGGACAAGCCCGCGGCCGGTCAGCGCCAGCCGCTCGGCGAGGCCCGACTGAATGTCATGCACCAGGGCGATGCATACGCCGCCTGGGCGGCGTGCGACGAGGGCGAGCGCAACGCACAGGATCGACGGGCAGAGGGCCAGCACTACGGGATGGCGCTTCACGCGGCCGCTGACCAGGCTTACCAGGCCGCGCAACAGGAACTCGCCCTCGTTCAGGATCCGCGCCACGGCCGACGGCTTGCCGGGAGGTCCGACGCGCAGCCGCTCGACGTTGACGTCGCCCACGCTCTCGCGCTGGAGTCGGCCGTCGCGGTAGGCTGGAAACACCTGGTCGGTCGGATAGTGCGGCAGCCCGCTCAGCACCGTTACCGGCCGGCCGTGCTGCGCCAGCCACTGGGCGATGTCGCTGGTAAACGGCGCCGATCCGATCAGCTCAGGCCAGAAGTAGCGTGTGACGAACAGAATCGCCGGCGCGGCCGCCTTCATGACCGTCAGCCGAAGGTCGCGTTGACCGGCCGGGAGTATTCATAGAACGGGTCGCGATAGCCGTACTGGCGGTACTGGCGCGAGATCACGCGCGAAAGCGCCACGCCCGCGATGTTGCCCTGGGCGTCGGCGATCTGCTTCAGTGCCTCGACCACGGCGTCCTGCCGGGTGTGACCCCAGCGCACGACGAATATCACTTTCTCGACCATGCGCGAGAGCGTCAGCACGTCGGCAGTCACCAGCGCCGGCGCGGTGTCGAGGATGATGAAATCGTAGTGCGGCGTCAGCGCCTCGATCAGCTGCCCCATGCGCGGCGAGCCCATGAAGTGGGCCGACCGCGGACTCCAGTTGCCCGACGTCAGCACGTCGACGCCCGACAGCGCGTCGTGATGGATCAGGTTGTCGAGCGATACGGTCTCGGCCTTGTCGGTGAGCAGGCTCGCCAGCCCGTAGCGGTTGTTGCAGCGGAACAGCTGGTGCAGGCGGGGGCTGCGCCAGTCGCAGTCGACCAACAGCACGCGCTTGCCGTTGGACGCGAGCAGGCGGCCGAGCGAAGCGACCATCACCGACTTGCCCTCGGACGGCGTCGCCGAGGCAAAGAGCAGCGACTTGGGCGACGCGGCCGCCTCTGAGAGCTCGATGCTGATCTGCAGTCGACGCAACGCCTCGCTATAGGAGGCCGTCGGGTGTCGCAGCACCTGCATCGAAGGCGGCGTGCGGCCGCTGACCTGCGGGACCATCGCCATGACCGGCAGCCCGGTGAGCGCCTCGATCTGGTCGGCGCGCCGGAAGGTGCGGTCGCTGCCCTCGTTGAGCAGGGCCAGCGCCGATCCAACAAGGAAGCCGCAGATCGCGCCCAGGAAGCTGATGAGCGCCTTCGGCGGATAGGCCGGCCCCTGGGGCGGCGCGGCCGGCGACACCAGCTTGGCGTTGGCTTGCAGGATGCCCTCGGTGGTGGAGCTCTGCTTGGCGCGGTCTAGCATCGCCTCGAGCAGGTGGCGGTTGACCGTGGCGTCGCGCTCGAGCGCATCGAGCTGAATGGAGGCGTCGTTCACCTGGCCCATCTGCCCCTTCAGGCGGTCGAAATTGTCATTGAGGGCCTGGTAGCGGGCATCGGCGGTGCGCGCTTCGCGGGCGAGGCCTTCGATCGTCTTGTTGACCTCGGCCGCGACCTTGGCGCGAGCGCTGGCGGCTTCGGCGTAGGCATTGGCCATCATCGGATGCTTGGGGCCGTAGGTGGCCGACAGCTGCGCCGCCTTGCGGTCGGCGTCCGCCTGCTGGTTCTTCAGCATCTGGATCAGCGGCGAGCGCAGCACTTCGGGGACGCTTTCACCGCCGCCCAGTCCGCCCTTGCTGACCGCTTGCGCCTCCTTGAGCTTGGATTCGGCCTCGGCCTTGGCGGTCTGGGCGGCGATCAGCTGGGTGTTGAGCTCGGTTAGCTGCTGGCTGGTGACGCCGGTATTTGAACCCTTGTAGAGGCCGTGGGAGCGGCGATAGTCCTCGACGGCCTGGTCGGATTTCTTGACCTGATCGCGCAGCTCAGCCACGCGGCCCATCAGGAACTTGTCGACCTTGTCCATGTCCGCGACCCTGTCGGCCCGCTGGTAGTCGAGGTAGCTGTTGGCCAGCGTATTGGCGATGGTCGCCGCGAGGTCTGGCTGGCGCGCGTCGGCCTGCACGCTCAGCACATGCGAGCGCCCGAGAAGCGACACGTCGATGCGCGACAGGAAGTAGTCGATCAGGCGATTTTCCTTGGCCGTCGCGACCTGCTCCGGCGTGAGCTCGGGGCCCGCACGCTTCGAATGGAACCAGGCGGTGATCGAGGCCGGCAGGTAGGTCTTGGGATTGCTGAGCTGATCCCATAGGGTGGGTTTGGCGATCTCGGGATTGAATTCCGCGTCCTTGGCCAGGCCCAGCTTGTCGATGACGATCTTGGCGAGAGTGCGTGACTGCAGCACGAAGCCCTCGTTCTGCACGCGCTCGGCATCCGGGCTGACATCGGCGAAGATCTGCTCGGCATTGAAGACGCGCGGCGTCTCGACGCCGACCAGCACCCGGGCCTCGGCCTCGTAGTAGGCGGGCAGCGACCAGGCCACGAAAGCGGCGAGGCCGCCGATGACGACCGTCGTCGTGGCGATCATGCGCCTGCGCCGCCACAGCTTGCGCAAGGTCTCGGCCAAGCCCTCGTCGGCAGCCGGCATGGGCCGCAGAGTCGGGGCGATCGGGGCCAGGTAGCGCTCGGTCGAGGGGACAGAGCGCAGGGCCGGCCGCCTGGGCGGCAGGCGGGGGAATTCGTCAGGCACGTGGACCATTAGAAATACCGCTCGCGAACTTCGACCGTGTCGCCGGGCTGCAGCTTGGTTTCCTGCTTCGCCTCGATTCGCACGGTCCGGCCGTTCACCGTGCGCTTGACGTAGAAGCGTCCCATGTTGGCTCGATAGGTCTGTCCGCCGGCGGTGGCGACGGCCGTCAGAACGGTCATGTCGGTCACGTAGGGATAGCTGCCGGGTTTCTGCACTTCGCCGACGACGTAGAAGGGCCGGCGGCTGGAGACCTCGACGCTGACGCTGGGATTGCGCAGATAGTCGGGGTCAAGCTTGCTGGCGATGGTGTGTTGCAGCTGGGCAGGCGTCATGCCGTTCGCCGGAACGTTGCCGATCAAGGGAAAGGCCAGCACGCCGTTGCCGTCGAGGACGTACTCGCCGGTGAGCGTCGGCTGACCGTAGACGATGATGCGCGTGCGGTCGTTCGGCCCCAGCTTGTAGTCGGAGTCCGCGACTCCCTTGTGGACGCGATTGGGCGCGAGACTGGACGTCGTATCCGGCACGATCGGCGTGTCGTCGCCGTCGCCACATGCGCCAAGCGTCAGCAGTGAGAGCAAGAGCGCTCGACCTAGGAGCGAAGCGAGCGTTGCGTTGAGGGCGGGCATATCTTCACCTCTCGTCAGGCGCGGCCGTAGTTGTCGGCCAGTCGCACGATGTCGTCCTCGCCGAGATACGGACCGGATTGCACTTCGATGAGCTGCAGCGGCACCTTGCCGGGATTCTCCAACCGATGCTCGGTGCCGATCGGGATGTAGACCGACTCGTTCTCCCGCACGAGCATGCGGTCCTCGCCCCGCTGCACCAGGGCGGTGCCGTAGACGACGACCCAGTGCTCGGCGCGGTGGTAATGCTTTTGCAGGCTGAGCTTGCCGCCCGGCTTCACCGTGATCCGCTTCACCTGGAAGCGGTCGCCGGCGTCGACCGTGCGGTAGTTGCCCCACGGACGGTAGCTGACGGAGTGCTGGTCGGGCTCGGAGCGGTTGCGGCGCCGCAGGGTCTCAACCAGGCCCGACACCTGGCCCGCCTCGTCGCCCGCAGCGACCAGGATCGCATCATCGGTCGCCACGACCACCAGATCGTCGACGCCGACGGCAGCGACCAGCTTGCCCTCGCTGCGGATATACGAGTTGCGCACGCGCTCGGCGAGCACGTCACCCTGCAGGACATTGCCGTTGCTGTCGGCATTGCCGATGTCGCGCAGGGCGTGCCAGGATCCTACGTCGCTCCATGCCATGTCGACGGGGACAACGGCGGCGCGCTGCGTACGTTCCATGACGGCATGATCGATCGACAGAGCCGGGGCACCGACGAAGGCGTCGGCCCCGAGCCGGAAGAACGACAAATCGGATTGGCCCGACTGCATGGCGCGCTCGCACGCCTCCAACATCGCCGGATTGATTTCACGGAGCTCGTCGAGGTACGCACGCGCCGCGAGCAGGAAGATGCCGCTGTTCCAGTAGAAGCCGCCGCTGGCGAGAAAACCCTCGGCCGTGGCGCGGTCGGGTTTCTCGACGAAGCGGCTCACGGCGAGCACATCACCACCGCCGTCAAGTCCGTCGCCGCCCTGTATGTAGCCGTAGCCGGTGTCCGGACGATCCGGCTTGACGCCGAACGTGACCAGCCGGCCGCTTTGCGCCGCTGCGAGGCCGCGCATCACGGCGCGATGAAATTCGAGCGGCTCGGCGATCACGTGATCGGACGGTTGCACCAGCATCATCGCGTCAGGGTCGCGGTTGTGCAGCCACAGCGCGGCGGCCGCGATCGCGGGACCAGTGTTGCGCGCCACCGGCTCGAGCAGGATGGCTTGCGGTTCGACTCCGACCTGGCGCAGCTGCTCGTCGACCAGGAAGCGATGTTCGTCGTTGCAGACGAGAAGCGGCGCGGCGAAGCCGACGTCGCTCAGTGTGCGCGCCGCGGTCTCCTGCAACAGCGTGCGATCCGACACCAGCGGCAGCAGCTGCTTGGGGTAGGCAGCGCGCGACAGCGGCCAGAGCCGAGTGCCGGCTCCGCCTGACAGGATGACAGGGTGAATTTGCGCCGACCCTTGCTGCTGAAACTTAGCGAGGTCGCCGGAGACGGTGTCCATGCAGCGAGGCTAGGCAGCGGGATTTTTCGCGGCCAGTGATCAAATTGTGCCTTGCAGGCTGCAATCAATCGCTGTTGCGTGGCAACACGATGGCAATTGAAAGTCCACCACCGATGCGATTTGCGGCAGTGACTTGACCACCCAGCATCTCGACGTTGCGCCGCACCATCCAGAGCCCGAGTCCGGCATGTCCGGCCGGCGTATTGGCATCGGCTGGCGAGGTCTCGGAGCGGCGTGCGCGCGATGAGAAGTAGCGATCGAAGATGTGTTCGATTTTGTCGGCGTTTATCCCCGGGCCCTCGTCATCGACCTGCAACTCAACCGAGCGTACCCTCTTCGTCAGGGTGAGCACGATCGTGCTGCCGCGCGGCGAGAAGCTGATGGCGTTCTCCAGGATGTTCTGGAGCGCCGTATCGAGCATGCCGCGGCCGGCGCGCACCAGGATGCCGTCGTCGACGCGCCGGATCAGCCGCACGTCGCGGTTCGCCATGATCTCGCGGAAGCCGAGCGTCACCTCGCCGACGATCTCGGTCAGGTTGACCAGCACGCGCGGTGCCTCGATCAGGTCGGCGACGCTGCTGTCGAGTCGTTGCGCGGAGTTCACCAGCGCGATCAGGCGAGCCAGCGATGAGTCGATGATGTCGAGCGCGCGCCGCGCGCGCTGATCGTCGAGCGCGACGGCGCGACGCAGCGGCGACAGCGAGGACTGGATGGCGGCGAGCGGCGTCTTCAGCGAATGGGCGTTCTCTTCCGCGGACTGGCGGATCTGATGCGACAGGCGCTTGAGGTCGAGCACCAGCTTGTCGAAACCGCTCGCCACGCTGGAGAGCTCCGGCACGAGGTTGCGCTGGGAGAAGGCATAGTCGCCGATACGGCCCTCGCCGATTTCGCCGGCGACATCGCGGAAGCGGCGCAGGCTGATCCAGATGCTGAGCGACGCAAGCATCGCCAGCAGCGCGAGCCCGAGATAGATCGCGGCGGCGACGCGCACGGCGCGCGTTTCCCAATAGGGCTGCCCGATCGACGTGTTGAGGAATTCCGACGTCGTGTGCGTCGAGGTCAGCACCCAGCAACCATGCTGGTTCTTGATGGGGATGATCGACGTCAGGAGCTCGACGGAGCCGTTCGGCTGGCGGTAGCGCATCTCGTCCGACGCATCCCACATGCAGGCGACCGACAGGCGCTTGAGGATGCCGCGCCGTGCCAGCTCCTCGAGCTCGGGTGCCACGTCGTCGGGTTTGATGGCGGGCGCCGAACCCACGAAGTAGAAGCTGCTGCCGTCCGCCGGTTGCAGCATGAGGCGCAGCATCGTGCCGTCGCTGCTGAATTTCGCCAGTTCGCCGTTGAGTCCGGAGTCGGCCGAGGTGCCGGCTTTCTCGAGGATCGGCGCCAGCGCATAGGCGATCAACTTGCTGCGGTCCTGGATGGCGCGGGTCACCAGGTCCCGCATCTGGCGGTCGGCATCCTCGAATTGGCTGTACAGGACGATCGGCAGGGCGATGAAAATGGCGACCAGGCCGACGAGTTTTACGGTGAGCGACGCGCCGAGCCGGCGCGTCGCTGCAAGCCAGCTAGGCCTCGCTAGTCTTGGGCGTTCCCCATCGATAGCCGAATGAGGGGTAGTTCTCGATCTCGGAGAAATTGGGATCGATGATTCGGAACTTGTTTCGAATTCGCTTGATCGACGAACGGACGTTTGTTCGGTAGCCATATTCGCCGCTCCCCGCGATGAATCCGACGTGATGCATGCAGTCGTAGACCGAGCGATACGTCACGTGATTGCCGACGTTCGAGGCAAGCAACCGAACGATGTTGAATTCGGTGAGCGTAAGATTGACGTCGACATTATCCCAGAAGGCCCGTCCGATCCGCGGCTTCAGCATCAGCCGGCCGCAATGCAGGATTTCCTCGACTTCGAGCTCGGCCGGGCGCTTGGCCGGCTCGACCAGTAGCCGCAGCCGCTTGGCGAGGATCGGCACGCCGCGCGCCTTGTCGACGAAGTCGAGAGCGCCGCGATCGAGCGCGAGGTTCTCATGCACCGGCGATGAGCGCCCGGTGAGGAACACGACAGGCAGCATGACGCCCTGGCGGCGCAGGCGCGGCAGCAAGTCGATGCCCGACATATTCGGCAGATTCCAGTCGAGCACGATCACGTCCGCATCGATACCGTTCAGCACCGAAGCGAGCATGGCGGCGCCGTCGGCGAAACTCTCCACGGCAAAGCCGAGATCCATCAGCTCGCCGGACGCTGCCTCGCGATAGTCGTCGTCATCGTCTACCAGGATCAGGCGAATGCGATCGCCTACGGGCTCATTCGACATTGGCCTCGTTGCGGGACCGGATGTGGGCCAGGCAACTTCGTTTTCCTTGGTCGGTGCTGTCATCGCTCTTTACCTCGTACGCAAGAGTTCCGAACTGGCGCGTCTGAACGTTGGGATAGAGGTGGACGTCAACCGCGCATTGGCCGTCTTGGTAGTGCCAGGTTTTTCCCGGCGCGCGCTCCTCCTCGCTGTTTGGCGGGCCGAGCAGGGCGCGAACCTCGCTTTCGCTCTTGCCCACGAGTTCGATTGCCGGCGCATCCGCCGATTGCTTGGGTGAATCCTGCTTGGCTGGCTCCGTCGTCGTTGCATCCGTGTTCGTCGCCTTCGGGTCGGTCCTTCTGGCGGCCATCGAGGTCGGTCGCGACGCCGCCGGAGGCTGTGATCTCCCCAACGGGCCATTCGGTCCGGTCAGGTGAGCCAGATCCTGGCGGGCACTGCGCGCCACGTCGCACCCCGACAGTAGCATCAAACCGACAACCAGACCGCTCGCCAACTTACACTTTGCCAGACCCCTCATCCTTCATCGTCCCTGCAAGCGGTAGAAATCTGGCGAAAGCCACGCTCGAAAACGACGTGCAGCCGTGCGTGGTTGCTGAAAAGGCGCGAGACACGCCAACCTGCCGCAGGGCCCACCCGCTCCAGAAGCTTGACCGCCAACTCCGGCGAAATCTTGTCCGGCTGCTGCAGTGCGGCAAGCGGACAACTACTCAAAGATCGTCGGGTCACAGAAATACCACAAGGGGCCATGCACCTGAAAATTCAGCCTGATTGAAGGCTCCTGGAGCGGATCTTCAACCGGATTTGCAGAGGTTCGTGGCGCCGCAAACGCTGGCCCTTCGCCTGCGCCGCGGAGTCTGTATGGTCCGCGGCGAGCGGATCCAGACGAGAGGGGAGGCATCAATGTCAAAGCTCCAGGTGGGCCGGCTTGCCGTCGTTCTGACTATTGCGGCGTGTCTCGGCGGCGCGAACGCTTTTCCTGCTTCGGCCCAGGTGCCGTGGGTGCTGGTGGCGCGCAAGGCGGCGCAGCGGGTGCAGCATATGCGGGCCGACGCCGACAAGGCTGGTCAGCCGACGCACGACTTCGCCACCGTGCTGCTCGAAGCGCCGGCCGAGAGGGTATTCGCCACGGCGGCCGATCTCATCCGCAAGAATTCGGAAGTGCGCCTTGTGATGACCGATCCCGCCACGCGCCGCCTGCAATTCGCGCGCGGCGACCGTGTAGCCAACCTGAAGGTCGTCGAATTGGGGCCGCAGGCCTCTCAGCTCCTGATCGCCGGCACTTCGGGACCCAACGAGAGCCCGACGGCGTCGGAAGTAACGAGGGCGGTGCTGCGCATCTGCCGCGAGATGAACAAGGAGTGCCAGGCCGAACCTTAGGTCCGGCGGGAGAGCCGGCCGCCCAGCAGCAACAGCACCAGGCCGCCGATGAAGTAGAAGAGGATGGTCGCGAGGCCGAGCCGCTGGCTGCCGGTTGCCTGGGTGGCGACCGCGACGACGGCCGGGCCGGTAAAGGCCGTCGCTCTGCCCGACAGCGCCAGCAGGCCGAAGTACTCAGCCTGCCGATCGGGCGGCGCCAGACGCGCCATCAGCGCCCTGCTGGAAGCCTGCACCGGACCGACGAAGACGCCGACGAAGCAGGCCGCCACCCAGAGCCAGAACTGCGTCTGCACGGCGACGGCCGCGAAGCTCGACAGAATGAGACCGCAGAGTGCAAGGGAGACGGTGCGCCGCGAGCCGAGCCAGTCGTCGACCGGGCCGAAGGCGAAGGCGCCGAGCCCCGCCGCGACATTCAGCACCACGCCGAACACGATCACTTGGCTGAGACTCATGCCGAAGGTGCCGGATACGTACACGCTGCCCAGGGCGAACAACGTCACCAGGCCATCGGCGTAAAGCATGTTGGCGAGCAGGAAGAACAGCAGCGCGCGATCCCGCCGGAGCTCGCCGAGCGTGCGGAGGAGATTGCGCAGACCCTCGCCGAGCGCGGTCCCGAGTGCGAGGGCGCGCCCTGGCCGGTCGGGCGTGAAGAGAAGGAGGGGCCAGACGAACAGGCCGAGCCAGACAGCGACCAAGGGGCCAACGATGTGGACGTGCTCGGCCTTATGGTGGCTGAGCCCAAAGGGCGGCGTCGCCGGCTGGATGAAAACGACCAGCGCCACGGCCAGCGCCACCAATCCGCCGGCATAGCCGATGCCCCAGGCCCAGCCCGAGAGCCGGCCCAATCTCTCGCGAGAGACAATGTCCGGCAACATGGCGTTGGCGAACATGGCGCCGAAGGCCACGCCGACATTGCCCAGTGCCACCGCGACAAGGACGACGGGGATCGAGCCGCGGCCCGGGCTTGCAAACCAGAGCAGCGCCGAGCCAGCCATGCACAGGACCGCAAAGCCCGCGATCCACGGTTTGCGCCGGCCGCCTGCGTCGGCAACGGCGCCGAGCGGCGGGCTGAGCAGCGCCATGATCAGTCCGCTCGCGGCGACGGTGTAGCCCCAGACCGACTGGCCCTCGACCTGATTGCCCACGATTGCTGCCGCGAAATAGGCCGGGAATACGAAGGTGACGATCAGGACGGAGTAGGGCGAGATGGCCCAGTCGAACAGCGCCCAGCCGATTTGACCCGCCTTGCCGCCCACCCTGGCCTCCCCGCAACTCCGCCCGCCATGTTTGCCGCGAGCGGCGGCGGGAGGAAAGGCCGCGAGGCGGAAATCCAGGGGTTTTCAGGGGGCTTGCAATAGTTAACGATATGGTTAAGTATTGGTGGTCTGGTGTTTGAGGAGATCCGGTCATGAAGCTCCAATACGGTTGGACGGTGGTCGCGGCGGGCGCGTTGATGGGCTGCGTCGCCATGGGCTCGACATTCTCGCTCGCGGTCTTCCTGCAGCCGATGTCGGAGGCGACGGGCTGGTCGCGCGCCGGCGTGTCGTTTGCCATGACGCTGGTGTTCCTCACGATGGGCGTCGGCGGCTTCGTCTGGGGCGCCGTGACCGACCGCTTCGGCCCGCGCATTGTCGTGCTGTCGGGTGCGTTGCTGTTGGGCCTTGGCCTGGCACTAGCGAGCCGCGCCAGGAGCCTGCTCGAGTTCCAGTTGATCTACGGCGTCGTGGTCGGCGCCTCGGCCGGCTCGATCTTCGCGCCCCTGATCGCCACCGTCACCGGCTGGTTCGACAAGCAGCGCAGTCTTGCCGTCTCGCTGGTGTCGGCCGGCATGGGCGTGGCGCCCATGACCATCTCGCCGTTCGCGCGCTGGCTGCTGTCGAACCACGACTGGCGCACCGCCCAGCTGACCATCGCCATCCTTGCCTGGGTGCTGCTGGTGCCGACGGCGTTCCTGGTGCGGCGCCCGCCCGCCCAGGCGCCGGCCGCGCCGGGGATGGCGGCGCCGGGCGACAACGGCATGACCGTGGGCCGCGCGTTGCGCTCGCCGCAATTCATCGTGCTGGCGGCGACCTTCTTTGCCTGCTGCGCCATGCATTCCGGCCCGATCTTCCACACCATCAGCAACGCCATCGCCTGTGGCATCGCGCCAGCTCTCGCGGTCACGATCTATAGCATGGAGGGCCTGGCGGGCCTGGGCGGGCGCCTGCTCTTTGGCCTGGCCGGCGACAAGTTCGGCGCCAAGCCGGTGCTGGTCGTCGGCCTCATGATCCAGGCGTTGGCCGCCGGCGCCTATTTCTTCGCCCGCGAGCTCTCCGACTTCTATGGCGTTGCGATCGTGTTCGGCATGACCTACGCCGGCGTGATGCCGCTCTATGCCGTGATCGCCCGCGAATACTTCCCGATGCGCATCATGGGCACGGTGTTCGGCGCCGCCACCATGGTGTCGTGCATGGGCATGGCACTGGGCCCGGCCCTGGGCGGGCTGGTGTTCGATCACTTCGGCAGCTACGGCTGGCTGTACATCGGCTCGTTTGCCGTGGGCCTGGGCGCGGCGGCCATCGCCCTTGCCTTCCCGCCGCTGCCCTCACGCGTGCGGCCGATGGCCCAGCCGGCGTAAACGCCTCAAGAAGCCGCCGCCGGCGTCGGTGGCAGCAACCGGTCGATTGCCTTGATCCAGACGGCGCAGGCGGCCTCGAAGGCGAAGCCATGATGCTCGCGCATGCGGCCCCAGTTCTCGAATTCCGTGACGGCTTCAAGGGCGATCATCAGGGGCTCGCGCCCCGGCTGGGGCAAGGTCGAGAGCTCGGGCCGATAGAGCGTCTGCAGGCGCTCCCGGCTGAGGCGGCGCAAGGTCTCCACCCGCGCCTTCAGCTCAGGCACCCTCTCCTGGTAGCGGACCAGCATCCGCCACAGCGGCAGCCACGTCTCGCAAACGCTAGCGCGCGTCTCGACATGGAACCTCAGGCGCGTCGATCGGTCGGCATGGGCATTTTCGCCGATCGGCGTCGGTTTGGGCGGAAAGAGCAAGGGACATGGGTAGCTGGTAGAATTCGGCGCGCAGCCTATCATCGGGGTTTCGTCGAGGAACCCAGTCGAGCGGCAAAACGGTCCAAATCGGTTGCGAAGAATCGGGGACCGTGCAATTCGAAAGAGCGCTTCCGCGCCGTGAAGGGAGAGGCCCATGACAGCCGAGGCCAGCCACCAGCCGAAGGGGAGGGCTCGAGCCCACAGCGCGCCGGAGTTCCGGCACCCCGACGAGATGGACTGGGAACTGGGTCGCTTCCGGAACCTGACGAAGTTCCTGTTCCATCCCACGCTCGAGCGCCCGACCGTGCCCAATGTCGGCTTCCTGCGCTCCGAGCCGGGCGCCGGCTTTCCCCTGCATAAGCACGACTTTGCCCAAGTCTGGTACATCATCGAGCGCGAGTTCCGCATGGGCACCAAGAAATACGGCCCAGGTACGGTCGTGTTCATGGAAGATCCGCACTTCGAGGACGAGATGCGCACCGAGACCGGCGGCACGGTCCTGTTTGTGCAATATCCCGGCCCGACCACCGGGGCGCGCCCCATCTACGATGGCCGCATGAACCTCAAAGAGGTGCCGCGGTCCGAGGAACTCGACCTCGAGCACTGAGCGAAGGGCCCGAGTGGCGCGCGCGCTTTAGTCGATGCCACCCAACCGGCTGATCCTCGATACCGACGGCGGTGTCGACGACGCCCAGGCGCTGCTGCTGCTGATCGCGGCCGGGCGCGCGCCGGACGCCATCACGACGGTATGCGGCAATGTCGATGTCGAGACCGCCACCGAGAATGTGCTGGCGACCCTGGCGATCGCCGAGGTCGACATTCCGGTTCACATCGGCGCCGCAACGCCGCTCGCCCAGGAACTCGTTCACGCCCGCGACGTGCATGGCGAGGATGGGCTGGGCGGCGCGCCGCGTCCCCACGAGGTCGGCGAGGCGGCCGGAACCGACGCCGCCGGGTTTCTGGCAGCAAGCTTGCTGGACGCGGCGGCGAGCGGCGAGGCGATCGACCTCCTGATGATCGGCCCGCTCACCAATCTCGCGACGGTGCTGCAAGCCGAGCCCGCCGCGGCGCGAGGCGTCGGCCGGCTCACCATCATGGGCGGCACGGTTTGGGGACGCGGCAACACCACGCCGGCCGCCGAATTCAATATCTTCACCGATCCCGAGGCGGCGGCCGTGGTGTTTGCCGGCGGCCTCGACACCGTGGTCGTGCCCTGGGAGCCCTGCACGACGCACGTGATGGCTGGCCGCGATATCGACCGCCTGTTCGCTGAGGTCCCCGCCAGCGCCTACAAGGCCTTCTCGCACGCCCTGGTGCAGCATGCCCGCACCAGGCTGGTCCGCCATGGCCACGAAGATTGCCTGCGCTTCGTCGATCCCTTTGCTGCGGCCCTCGTCGTCGAGCCGCACATCGTGACCCGGGCGCTCAGGGCCTCGGTCGGCGTCGTCCTCGAGGCCGGGATTGCCCGCGGCATGACGGTCGTCGATCCCACCGGGCGCCTCGGAACGCCCTTTGTTACACTCGTCGAGGAGGCGCGACTCGACCGCCTCGTGGCACTGTATGCCGCCTCTGTCTCCTATTCGCCCGAAGGGAGTCGAATGTGAGGTTCATCGTTCGACAGCAGGCAAGCCGCCGGCGTTTCGCATGAACGACAAGCCATCGCCCGCCGACGCCGCCGACAAGGACACGCCGCTGCGCTACGACATCCGCCTGCTTGGCCGCATCCTGGGCGAGACCATCAAGGCGCAGGATGGCGGGCAGACCTTCGAGCTGGTGGAGCGCATCCGCCAGACGGCGCTGCGTTTCCATCGCGACACCGACGAGGACGCGCGCCGCCAGCTGCAGCAGATCATCGAGGCCCTGCCTCCTCCGCAGGCGATCCGCATCATCCGCGCCTTCGGCCACTTCTCGCACCTCAGCAACATCGCCGAGGATCAGCACCACGTCCGGCGCACCCGCGCCCATGCCATGCTGAATGAGGCGCCGCGGCGCGGAACGCTTGCCTTTGCGCTCGCCGAGCTCAGGGCGGCAGGCGTGACGCGCGAGCGCCTGCAGGCCTTCCTCGACGGTGCGTTGTGCGTGCCGGTGCTGACCGCGCATCCGACCGAGATCCGCCGCAAGAGCACCATCGATCGCGAGATCGACATTGCCAACCTGCTCGACCAGCGCGACCGCATTCCACTGACGCCCGAGGAGCTGACCGCCAACCGCAAGGCGCTGCGCCGCGCCGTGCTGACCCTGTGGCAGACCAGCATCCTGCGCACCTCGCGACTACGCGTGATCGACGAGGTCGCCAATGGGCTCGCCTACTACGACTACACCTTCCTGCACGAGCTGCCGCGCCTCTACACCGATCTCGAAGAACAGCTGGCCGCGCTCGATGCCGACTGGGCCGGCATCGACGTGCCGTCCTTCCTGCGCATGGGGACCTGGATCGGCGGTGATCGCGACGGCAATCCCTTCGTCACCGCCGACGTCCTGCGCCAGGCCCTCCTGATGCAGAGCGCCCGGGCCTTCCAGTTCTATCTCGACGAGCTGCACGCGCTGGGCGGCGAGCTATCCCTGGACGGCCGCCTGGTGTCGGTAAGCGAGCAGCTTGCCCAGCTGGCCGAGCGCTCGCATGACACCTCACCGCATCGCCAGCTCGAGCCCTATCGGCGCGCCATCGTCGGCATGTATGGACGGCTCGCCCTGACGGCGCAGGAACTCACGGGCTACGAGGCGCCACACCATCCAGTAGGCGAGGCGGCTACGGCCTACACGGACGCCGCGGAATTCGGCCGCGATCTGGATGTCCTGTTCAACTCCCTGATGGTTAACGGCTCGGTCGGCCTGGCGCGTGGCCGGCTGCGCCATCTCAGGCGTGCGGTCGACGTCTTTGGCTATCACCTGGCGACCGTCGATCTGCGGCAGAACTCGGACGTGCACGAGCGCGTGGTCGCAGAGCTTGCTCGCGCCGCATCCGTTGCTCCCGACTACGGCAGCCTGCCCGAGCCGGAGCGTCGAAAGCTGCTGGCCGTGGAAATCCAGAGCGCCCGGCCGCTGGGCTCGCCCTACCTTTCCTATTCGGAGGAGACGCAGTCGGAGCGGGCGATCCTCCGCACGGCGGCGGAGATGCGCCAGCGCTACGGCGCCGACGCCCTGTCGCGCTACGCCATCTCCAAGACCGACGATGTCTCCGACATCCTGGAAGTCGCGACGCTTCTCAAGGATGTCGGCCTGCTACACCCCGAGGAGCGGCGGCTCGCGCTCGATATCGTGCCGCTGTTCGAGACCATTCAGGACCTGCGGCGCTGCGGCGAGGTCATGGACGCGCTGTTCGCCATTCCCGCCTACCGCCGCCTGCTTGCCTCGCGCAGCGAGGTGCAGGAGGTGATGCTGGGCTACTCCGACAGCAACAAGGACGGCGGCTATCTCACTTCGACCTGGGAGCTCTACCGGGCCGAGCTGGCGCTGATCGAGGTGTTCCGTCGCCACGGCGTGGGCTTGCGCCTGTTTCACGGGCGGGGCGGCTCGGTCGGGCGCGGCGGCGGCCCGAGCTACGAGGCGATCCTCGCCCAGCCGGCGGGCGCCATCCAGGGATCGATCCGCGTCACCGAGCAGGGCGAGGTGATTGCGGGCAAATACTCGAACGCCGATGTCGGCCGGCGCAACCTCGAGACGCTGGCGGCGGCCACCATGGAGGCATCGCTGCTCGAAGTCGCGACGGCTCCCGATCCGGCCTGGCTCGCCACCATGGCCGACCTGTCGGAGGCGGCCTACCGCGCCTATCGCGCGCTGGTCTACGACACCGAGGGGTTTGCCAGGTACTTCCAGGAAACCACGGTCATCGGCGAGATCGCCAGCCTCAACATCGGCAGCCGCCCCGCCTCGCGCAAGCAATCCGGCCGCATCGAGGACCTGCGCGCCATTCCCTGGGTCTTCAGCTGGGCGCAGTGCCGCCTGATGCTGCCGGGCTGGTACGGCTTCGGCGCGGCGGTGAAAGCCTGGCTCGCCCGTCATCCGGCCGACGGGCTCGCGACCTTGCGCGACATGTACCAGCGCTGGCCGTTCTTCCGCACCACGCTGTCCAACATGGACATGGTCATGGCCAAGGCCGACATCGCCATCGCCTCGCGCTATGCCGAGCTCGCCTCCGACCGCGCCTTGGGCGAGGCCATCTTCGCCCGGCTGAGCGCCGAATGGCGCGATTCCCTCGACGCGGTGCTCGCCATCACCCAGCAGGCGACCCTGCTCGAGAGCAATCCGCTCCTGGCGCGCTCGATCCGCAACCGCTTCCCCTACATCGACCCCCTGCATCACATCCAGATCGAGCTGTTGCGCCGCCACCGGGCCGGCGACGGCGATGCAGACGTGGTGCAGGGCATTCACCTGTCCATCAACGGCATCGCGGCGGCCTTGCGCAACAGCGGGTGAGGCGGGATCATCGGCCACTTCGACGGGGAACCCACATGATCAAGCTGCAGCGCCTGGGACATATCCATTTTAACGTGCGCGATCTCGAACGCTCGAAGGACTTCTATACCCGCATCCTGGGCTTCAAGGTGCTGGAACAGGATCCTGAGCACGGCGGCGTGTTTCTCTCGATCGGCGGCCACGCCAACACGCTCGACCTGTTCCCCTGCAAGGACCCGGATGCCGCCCATTCAGCCGGCGAGTCCGGCAACAGGAGCGGCTTGGGCGTGGGCCATACAGCCTTTGCCGTGGAAACCGAGCAGGACCTCAGGGATGCCTACTTTTCGCTCAAGAAGGAAGGCGTCGAAATCCTGCAAGCGATCGACCACGTGAGCCAGAAGAGCATCTACTTCCACGATCCCGACAAGAACCTGCTCGAGATCGTGTGGGAGCGGCCCGATGCGCTGGAGATCTTCGCCCGCGGCCGCGGCGACGAGGACAAGCCGATAACGTTCGAGCACTGAAGGGGCACCTTCAGTAGCACAAAGCATTTCGTCCTGAGCGCAGCGCAGGACCTCATGCCAATTCAGCGAGCGCTCCGCGTGGAATCGCAATGAGATCCTTCGCTTGGCTCAGGATGCTGGACAAGGCAACGTCCGCTTTGACTCAGAGATCGGACATCTGGGTAGGGCAAAGCCATATCCGCTATGGGCCAACAGCGGACATCGCCGACTACAGTGACGGCTTGTTCGCAGTACGCGCGGCTCGCGCGCCGCGTCTGCCGACTCGTCGTCTGGCGTTTGCGGGCAGAGATCGCGCAGCCGGCACGGGCCGCCGGTCTAAACTAGTGGTCCGATCGACGCGTAAGATAGACCGTTGCTCAGATCGTTCCTTCCAGACGGGCGTTTCGCCGGATCGACTGCGGCGGTTGTCTGAAGGCGCGCAGGAAGGCGCGGCGCATGCGGTCGCGATCAGCAAATCCGGTTTGTCTAGCGACGACGTCGATCGAATGACGGCTCTGCTCGATCATCAGCCGGGCAGCTTCTACCCGGAGGTTTTCGACCGCCTTGGCCGGTGATTGGCCGGTCTCGGCGCGAAAGGCGCGGCTGAACTGGCGTGGACTGAGATGCGCCGCTTCGGCCAACTGCGCGACCGTCAACGGCGTATGGAGATTACGCTTCGCAAATGCCAGCGCGGTCTGGATGCGGTCGGATTTGGGCTCCAGGTCCAACAGCGCCGAAAACTGCGACTGGCCACCGGCCCGCCGGTAGTAGACGACCAGGTGCCGGGCAACGGCGCGCGCCACATCGGCCCCCAGATCCTCTTCGACCAAAGCCAGCGCGAGGTCGATCCCCGCGCTCATGCCGGCCGAGGTCCAGACCCGGCGGTCGGTGATGAATATGCGATCGGCGTCCACTTTCACTTTTGGAAACCTTGCCTGCAGGTCGCGCGCACGGTTCCAGTGTGTGGTCGCGCGGCGGCCGTCGAGCAGACCTGCCTCGGCGAGGATAAATGCACCGAGGCAGGTCGCGGCCACCCGCCTGCATCGCTTCGGCGCCCGCCGCACGAATTCGATCAAGCTTGGCGTCGGCGATTCGGTGCCGCGGCCGAAAATCAGTGTATCGAAATGCTTGCGCGCAAGCGGCTCCGTCGCGACGCTCATGCCGAGCGAGGTGCGGACGAGCCCACCGGTCTCGGACAAGAAGCGCACGTCATAGACCGGCTTGCCCATCTCAAAATTCGCGAATTCGAAGACGGAGGCCACTGCGAAACTCATCACCCGAAAGCCGGGGGAGACGACGAAACCGATCCGCTGCACAGGATCATCCCTTGGCAAAATGTCCTGAAACGCCGGCTATATGACATTTGGGACTCATCTCGGCAAGCCTAGGATGCCCCGGCTTCCACTACCCGCAAATAGCTGTGGTCGCTGTCGTTCGGACGCCCGACTCAAGCGAATAGTCTGGAGGTACCCATGTCCATCACAATCAAGGTCAACGGTATCGCTCACGCCGTTGATGTCGACGGTGATACTCCGCTTCTGTGGGTCTTGCGCGATGTTCTGGGTCTGACGGGGACAAAGTTTGGTTGTGGCATGGCGCTATGTGGCGCTTGCACCGTGCACATCGACGGCGTGGCGACACGTTCGTGCATCACGCCGATCGAAAGCATCGGTGACTCCGAAATCACCACCATCGAGGCGATCAGTAAGACGCCCGCCGGCGCCAAGATTCAAAAGGCCTGGCTCGAACACGAAGTCGTCCAGTGCGGCTACTGCCAGTCCGGGCAGATCATGTCGGCTGCCGCTCTCATCACCAGCAATTCGCGCCCGACAGACTCGGACATCGACGACGCGATGTCGGGCAACATTTGCCGTTGTGGGACCTATGTTCGCATTCGGGAGGCAATCAAACTCGCCGCTCAGTCGAACGCAAAGGGTGGTTAGCATGAACCTCAATCGTATCGCTTCTCAAACGCCCAAATTCGATGAACCACGATCGAAGATCGCCCTCTCCAGGCGTACCCTGTTGCATGCTAGCGCGGCGATAGGGGGCGGCTTTGTGCTGAGCCTGCGCCTGCCGTTCGCCGAGGCGGATACCCAGGCAGCAGAGGCATTTGCCCCCAATGCGTTTATCCGCATTGGGACTGACGGTCAGGTCGTTCTAGTTATGCCCTATGTCGAGATGGGGCAGGGCACGTACACATCGATACCGATGTTGATTGCAGAAGAGCTCGAAGCGCCTCTCAAAGACGTGCGCCTCGAACATGCGCCCCCCAATGAAAAGCTCTACGGCAATCCACTACTGGGCGGCATCCAGGCAACTGGCAATTCAAACGCCATACGGGCCTCATGGCAGCCTCTGCGCCAAGCCGGAGCGGCCGCGCGAATGATGCTTGTGTCGGCTGCGGCGAAGCGCTGGGGCGTCGATGCCACATCGTGCAAAGCGGCGAATGGACAAATCGTCCACGCCCCGACAGGGCGACACTTGAAGTATGGCGAACTTGCCAGTGACGCCAGTCGTCTCGCCGTTCCCCAGAAGGTAGCCCTTAGGTCCGCCAAGGACTTCAAGCTGATTGGCCATCCCGTCAAGCGTCTGGATGCACCGCAGAAAGTAGATGGAAGCGCGGTGTATGGCATCGACGCCCGCCCACCTGGCGTGAAGATTGCGACGCTCATGCAGTGCCCGGTATTCGGTGGTCGACTCAAGAGCGTGGACGACGCGGCAGCCAAGGCCATCAAGGGTGTCCGGCAGATCGTGCGACTAGAAGATGCGGTAGCCGTGGTTGCAGATCACATGGGAGCCGCGAAGAAGGGACTGGCCGCCCTCAAAGTGGAGTGGGACGAGGGTCAGTACGCCGGGCTTACAACGGCCGCGATAGTTGCCGAACTTGAGCAGGCGACGCTCAAGCCCGGCGCGGTGGCGGAGAACATCGGCGACGTGGGCAAAGCGATGGCCAATGCTGCCACAAAGCACGAAGCCACATACCACGT
>JBPYDO010000234.1:0-6819 GCA_051985755.1 Reyranella sp.
CTCAAGGGCCTCGAAGCCGCCGCCCACAGGCTCGGCGCCTACTGCGCCAAGCATAGCAACGTGACGCTGATAACTGCCGTCAAGGACGTTTAGGTGGTCGTGGCGGGGCGCCAGCTCCGCCTGCAACCGGAGGGCCGCCCTCCGCGTTGTCCCTCGCTTCCAGCGATCCAAGAAAGACAGATTCAGTCGCTTAAGCTTGGTAGAGGGAACAAAAATGAACGACGTGTCGGACCAGTCGGCCTCCCGGCTCTGGCGGCAGAAGGCCGCCGCCGCCCGGATCACCGCCGACCATCTGCATGACGCCGAGGCCAGAGCCCACCTCCTGGCCATCGCGCAAAAATACGAAGTGCTGGCCATTCGGGCCGAGAAACGCCAGGCCGCCGCCTCCGCGTGAGAAGCGCGGCGGCAAGACCAGCGGCGGGCTGCAGGCGGACTCTATCGCCACAAAACAAATAGGTCTCATCCGGGGGAACCGCGCCCTGCGCTGCTCCTCAGGATGAGGGCGTGGCGCTAAGATGCACCATGGACATCCCGCAGATCGAGCAAATCAAGATCCAGGCCAAGATCCTGGTGCCGCTGATCAAGACACTGCGCGCTGAGCTGGGCGAGGAACGCGCCAACGCCATCGTGCGCAAGGCGCTCGGCGAGCAATATCGCAAGGCCGGCGAGCGCTGGTGGCAACGGCAGACGGGCGCGGACCTGGGCGAAAAGCTGGCCTCGACCTGGGACTGGTTCGCCGATGGCGACGCGCTCGACTACGACGTGGTCAAGAAGACCGCGGACTCCTTTGCGCTCAACATCACGGGCTGTCGCTACGCCGAGTTCTACAAGGAGATCGGGGAGCCGGAGCTCGGCTTCCTGCTGGTGTGCAGCGCCGACTTCCCCATGACCGAAGGCTTCGGCAACGTCGAGCTGAAGCGCACGCAGACCATCATGCAGGGCGCCAGCCACTGCGACTTCAGGTATACCTTGAAGAAATAGCGAAGGTCGAACGAACCGCTCCCGGCGAAGACACGCTCCTAGCTCAGCCCGCCGCCTTCTTCGCGAGCGCCACCTCGTGGTGGTACTTGCGCCGGATGGCGGCGAGATCGACGGTGGGCTTGGGGTAGCTCATGCCGAGTTCGCGCAGCGTCTCGACGACGATCTGCGACACCGCGAGATTGCGGAACCATTTGTGGTTGGCCGGGATGATATACCACGGCGCGTGCTTGGTGCTGGTGGCCTCGATCGCGTCCTCGAAGGCGCCGGTATAGTCGTCCCACAGCTCGCGTTCGCTGTAGTCGCTCTCGCTGATCTTCCAGTTGCGCGCCGGATCCTCCAGGCGCTGCGCGAAGCGCCTGAGCTGCTCGTCCTTGCTGATGTGCAGGAAGAATTTCAGGATCGTCGTGCCGTTCCGCCTGAGCAGCGTTTCGAAATCGACGATGTTGTCGTAGCGTTGCTTGCAGGTGTCCTTGTCGATCAGCTTGTGCACGCGCGTCACCAGCACATCCTCATAGTGCGAGCGGTTGAAGATCGCGATCTCGCCCTTGCGCGGCACGTGCGGATGGACCCGCCACAGGAAATCGTGCGCCAGTTCCTCCGGCGTCGGCTGCTTGAAGCCGACCACGCGCGCGCCCTGCGGATTGAGGGCCGAGAACACATGATTGATGGTGCCGTCCTTGCCGCCGGCGTCGGGTGCCTGCAGCACGATCAGCACGGCGTGGCGTTTCTCGGCGTAGAGCAGCGACTGCAGCTGGCCAAGCTGCTTGGCCGCCTCGGCGAGGTCACCGGCGGCATGCTCCCGCTTCGCGCGAGGTCCCTCGTCGCCGGGATCGAGCTTGTCGAGCCTCACCTTGTCGCCCGGCTTCACGATGCAACGGTCGCGATAGTCCATGGCTCTTTCCTTTCCTCGCGGCTGCGCCGGAGCGTGCTTGCCCTCCCTCCTTCCAAAAGGTGGGCGCCCCGCAATGTCTTGGCAACGTTGCGCTGAGGCTCGCTTGAGGCACCCCGTCTCAACGGAGTCTGACGCGCCTGAGAAGCACCGCCTCCTGCAGTGGCCTACGCCGCTCGATACTCTTTCCGATTGGCTTCTTCTGCCCCTTGAGGCGGCGCGCCGCGCCGGCGGGCGAGGGCCGGCGGCTGCAGCCAGCCTTGCGGCATTTTCAGGTCGTGGACGTCGTAAGGTTCTATCTTCAGGCTGAGGCGCTGGCCGGTCGTGACGTTCCTGACGTCCTGCACGACGCCGAGATGCTCCAGATCGACCTCGAGCTCGTCCGACAGCGAGAGCAAGCAGCCGGCCGGGATGCGGAAGGAGAAGGCGAGGTCATTTATTGTCTGGGCGCGTGCAAATTGGAAATTGGAGTTCAGGACAACGACGGTTGCCTTCATTTCATTCGGTCCCCGGCTGACGTTGGACAGTCGTCCTCGTCCTCTAGGGCAGGCTAGTCCCGCCGATCAATGCCGGCGGCTGTGGCAATTTGGCGACCGCGCGCGACCAGTTCGTCGGGGCAACTGCTGGGAGCGCGCGACTCCGATCGCGCTCATGGGGTGTTGAAGCGCCGAGAAGAGCGCCACTGGAGTGGCGCGCTCCCAGCTATGACCGACCCGCTTCCTTGATTGCAGTCGCGAGCAGGCTGGTGCGCTGGTTCCACTGGAACTGGCTCTGCACCAGCTGCAGCGCGATCAGCGCGGTGGCGCCGAGCTTCTCGGCTTTGTGGGTGAGCTCCTCGAGGCATTCCTCGTAGGAATGCTCGTTGACACCTTCGACCGAGGCATAGACCACGCCCAGCTCGGCGGCGCCGGCGGGAAAGGTGCTGAGGCTGCTGACGCGCATGGTCCTCTCCTACTCCGTTTTCTTGTGTTCGGCGGCGCCTTCGGACGCCGCCTTGTGCTCGACCGCGCCTGGCTTGTGCTCCTCGGCTTCCTTCATCTCGACGTCGATCTTCTTGAAGTCCTCGTCGATCAGGTCGAACAGCTTCAGCGACGCCTCGTAGGGCTCGGGCTCGATCCCCAGGGGACCGATGAACGGCCGGTTGAGCACCACCATGAGGTAGAGCAGCAGGCCGATCCCAAGCGCCAGCACGCTCGCCATCGCGTAGTGCGGCGGCGGGTACTCCATGTAGAGCACGAAGGTCATGCCGATCGTCACCATCCCGCCGCCGATCAACGCCGCCCACATGATCCACGACAGCGACTCCGCGGCGTGCACCAGGCGCTTGTTGCGGTCGAGCAGGAACTGCGAATAGGTCTGTAGGAACTGCTGGGTGACGATCTCGCGCGACTTCGAGGCGGGCGTCATGGTGTTGAAGACCGCCACCATCTTGTTGGCGATGTAGCGCGCCTGCGGGCTGCCGAGCGCGGTATAGCGGAAGGTCTGCCAATCCTTGATCACGCCCTCGCCGTACTCGCGGATCAGGTGGCGCATCTCGCCGCCGTTCTTTGGGTCCATGCCGTAGCTTTGCCGGTAAAGCGGCACCATGAGCGACGCTTCCTCGGCGACATTGGCCTTGGCGGCGTCGTAGGTCTCCCACATGGCGATCACCATGAAGGCCAGCAGCACCGCGTAGATGACGCCGGCCGTCAGGAAAAGCGGCACCATCACGTCGTTGTGGCCTTCCTTGACCTTGCCGTGGAGCACCTTGCGGCCGATCCAGACGCCGCCCACGGCAAAGGTGATCGATCCTGCGACGAACAGGATCAGCAGCAATGTCCAACTCATAAGTCGATCTCCCCCTGCACGGCCGCGGCCGGGCCCTGCCCCGACCGGAAACTAGCAACGTCGTTCGCTGCCGTGAAGGGACCTGTCGCACTCGTCCACACTTTCGGAATTTGCGTTCACACGCTGTGTCGCAGTCCTAGCCGGCCTCTTGGTGGGCTGCTGGCGATGCGCTCCGGATAGCGTTTCCTGTCATCCCGAGTCGGGCGGAGTAACCTCCGCCCTTGAGCGAAGCGAAGTCGAGGGACCTTCCCTCGACACTTCGCCGCCAATTCGTTGATGCAAGGTCCCTCCACGCGACCCTTCGGGCCTTGGTCGGGATAACGGCGCGCGGTCCCTTGCCACCCGCTGCAAAAAGCGCGAGCCTAAGCTCCAAGCAAACACCTGGAGGAAGCGGCCATGGATCAACCCATCCGCGCATCGAGCAACGCCACGCTCGCCACCCTGCCGCTGAGGCTCCACCACAACGCCTATGTCTGCGCCGACCAGGAGCGCACTAGGGCCTTCTACGAAGACATCATCGGCCTGCCGCTGCTCGCGACTTGGGTCGAGGAAGGCGAGTTCCCGGATTTCCCCGGCCGCAAGATGAGCTACTGCCATACCTTCTTCGGCATCGGCGACGGCGGCGCTCTCGCCTTCTTCCAGTTCGCCGATCCCGAGGCGGCCAAGACCTACAAGGCGAACAAGCAGCCGTTCTTCGTGCACATCGCGCTCGCCGTCACCGAGGCGACGCAGGTCGAGATCAAGCGGCGGCTCGCCGATGCCGGGCTTTCGGTGCGCGAACGCGACCACGGCTACTGCAAGTCGATCTACTGCCAGGATCCTGACGGGCTCGTGGTCGAGTTCACCTCCGACCCACCCGATGTCGGCCCGATCCACGCCCACCAGCGCGCCACCGCGCACGAGACGCTGGGCCGCTGGCAGGCCGGAGACCGGACGGTCAACAACAACATCCGGCCACACGGCTGATGTGCAGCGCCGCCGCAATGGTGCTGTAATGGAATTGAGCGTAGCTACGGGTAGGATGAGGTAGGTACGAGTAGGCGGAGGAAGCCGCACATACCAGGCGGTATGAGCGACGACTTTGACGGCCAGCATGTAGGAGGGCCTGGCAAAAACGTGCCTAATGCGGGAGGAGACCATGCGTGCCACCCAAATGGCAGACGCCGTTCAGGATCAGCCGCCGTTTCCGGCTGACTTCGGCACCCAGCAGATGTCCGATCAGATGTACCTGCAAACGATAAGATGTGTGGAGAAATCGAGAGAGCTGCTCGCGCGGGTTGACAGGATGATCAGGCGAGCACCGCCCGAGCAAAAACCACACTGACCCACTTCGTCGATCCCGCGGCTGCGGCGGCCAGACAGTTAGTCGCGCCGCACAATAAAGCTGTTTATTCGCCGCACGAACGCCGAAGGATCAGCCGGCACTTCGCCGTCGAGGATGTGCGCTTGATCTAAGAGCAGCGCCGCGAGATCGGCGACCCCTTCCTTCTTGCCGTCGCGATCGGCTGCACGTCGGACACCTGATCGCTCAGCGCCTCCTTCACGGCCTTTACGATCGCGGCCGAATCCTTCTCGTGACGCTGCCCCTGCTTGCTGCCCGTTGTTGGTTATGGGAGGGTCTTCGCCACAATAAGCTGGGGCATATATGCGGGGGATTATCGCGGCAGCAATCTGCGTGTTGTTGGGTGCTTGCTCCTCGATAATCGAAGGGCGAAGCCAAAGCATCATGGTCAATACCAATCCCTCTGGCGCCGACTGTGTCCTTTATCGGCAGGGAATCGCCATCGCCACTGTGTCGAATGCCCCTGCAAGCGCATACATCGAAAAGACCAGAGATGACATTTGGATAGCGTGCTCCAAGCAAGGCTATCAGACGGCTGTCTACCACAGCCACCCAGGCACCGCAGGCGTGACGTGGGCCAATATACTGGACGGCGGCATAGGGTGGGCAATCGACAGCGCGACGGGAGCGGACAACAAGTACGAGTCGCCGGTCAACATCACCTTGGTTCCGCTGCAGCCCGGCCCGCTGGAAGGGTATGTTTCCTTCCCGCAGACCGTCGTCGGAGCGCCGCCACAACCGGCTCCGACCACACAGCAGCCCAAGTCAATGCAGCCACCGCCCGTGCCGACGCCACAGCCGATGGCTAAGAGGTCAGCTCCGCCGCCGTTGCAGCCGCTTGAACAGAAGACTTCTGCTCCACTGCCGCTGGCGTCGTCGCCACAACCCCCTGAAAAGTAGTCAGCCCTGGAGTGGTCTTACCTGTCATTAGCCTGTGGCCGAACGCGCGCGGACAATGCGGTCAACTTGAAGCCCGGCCGACGATAAAGCTGTTTACCCGCCTCACGAATCCCGCCGGATCGGCCGGGACCTCGCCGTCGAGGATGTGCGCCTGATCCAGGAGCAACGCCGCGAGGTCGGCCACCTCTTCCTTCTTGCCGCCGCGATCGGCAGCGGCGAGCGCTTGTACGAGCGCGTGCTTTAGATTGAGCTCGAGGATCGGCTTGGCGCCGCTGCCGCGATTGCTGCGGGCGAGCAGGCGTTCGAGCTCGCGGTCGCGGCCGCCGGCGCCGGCCACCAGGCAGGAGGCCGAGTCGGTGAGCCGCTGGCTGGCACCCACGTCGGAGACTTGCTCGCCTAGCGCCTCCTTCACGGCCTTGATGATCGCGGCCGAGTCCTTTTCGTCGGGCTTGTCAGCATCCTTGTCTTTCGCCTCGCCGGTGAGCGGCACGCTGCCGAAATCGACGTCGCCCTGGCTGAGACTCTTCAGCTTCTTGCCGTCGAACTCCTGCGGCAACACGGTCCAGAAGGCGTCGATCGGATCGGCCAGCAGCAGCACCTCGATGCCGCGCGCTTTCGCGGCCTCGAGCTTGGGGTTGGCGCGCAGGCGTTCGATGCTCTCGCCCGCAAGGTAGTAGATCTCGCTCTGGCTGGGCCTGAGGTCGGCGACGTATTGCTTCAGCGAACGCATGTCGCCCTTGGTCGTCGTGAAGCGCGCCAGGCCGAGCAGCTGGCCGTGGCGCTCGCGCTCCTCGTACAGGCCCTCCTTCAGCACGGGACCGAACGCCGTCCAGATCTTGCCGTACTTGTCGGCGTCCTTGTCGGCCGTGCTCTCGAGCTC
>JBPYDO010000235.1:0-9574 GCA_051985755.1 Reyranella sp.
CGAGATGCTGGAGACGACCGGCTCCTGCGCCGGCATCGAGAACTATTCGCGCTACCTGACCGGCCGCCGCCCCGGCGAGCCGCCACCCACCCTGTTCGAGTACTTCCCGGAGAACTCGCTGCTGATCGTCGACGAGAGCCACGTCACGGTGCCGCAGATCGGCGGCATGTTCCGCGGCGACTTCAACCGCAAGAGCGTGCTCGCCGAGTTCGGCTTCCGCCTGCCCTCGGCGATCGACAACCGGCCGCTCAAGTTCGAGGAATGGGAGACGCTGCGTCCGCAGACGACGTTCGTCAGCGCCACGCCCGGGCCGTGGGAGATGGAGCGCACCCAGGGCATCTTCATCGAGCAGGTGATCCGCCCGACCGGCCTGATCGATCCCGTCGTGATCGTGCGGCCGGTCGAGAAGCAGGTCGACGACCTGATCGCCGAGTGCCGCGACTGCGCCAAGAAGGGTCAGCGTGTGCTGGTCACGGTGCTGACCAAGCGCATGGCCGAGGACCTGGTCGAATACCTGCACGAAGCCGGCATCCGCTGTCGCTACCTGCACTCCGACATCGACACCTTGGAGCGCATCGAGATCATCCGCGACCTCAGGCTCGGCGCCTTCGACGTGCTGGTCGGCATCAACCTCCTGCGCGAAGGACTCGACATCCCGGAATGCGCCCTGGTCGCCATCCTCGACGCCGACAAGGAAGGCTTCCTGCGCTCGCCGACGTCGCTGGTGCAGACCATCGGCCGCGCCGCGCGCAACATCGACGGGCGGGTGATCCTGTACGCCGACACCATCACCGACTCGATCAAGTACGCCATGAGCGAGACCGAGCGGCGGCGGCGCAAGCAACAGGCCTACAACGAGGAGCACGGCATCACGCCGGCCTCGGTGCGCAAGAACATCGCCGAGATCCTGCAGTCGGCCGCCGAGCGCGATCACTACACGGTCGATACCGGCGTGTCGGGCGACGTCCACCTGATTGGCCACAATCTCAGGAGCCACATCGCCGAGCTGGAGAAGCGCATGCGCGACGCCGCCGCCAACCTCGAATTCGAGGAGGCGGCGCGCATCCGCGACGAGATCCGCCGGCTCGAGGCCAACGAGCTCGAGCTGCCGGGCCAGGCGGTCGCCGCCACCGCCGGGGTCCACCTCGGCAAAATGCAGCACAGCCGGGTGTTCCGCGGCGTGCGCACCGGCTCGGGCTCGCGCGGCCGGCCGGCCCGGCGCAGCGGCAGGTAGCCGGGAACGGAGAGCTCACATGGCACGGATCCTCGGGCCGCTGATTGCGGCCCTTCTCGGTTGCGTCCTCGCCTTTCCCGTGGCGGCGCAATCCGCCGGACCGCAGGGCGGCGAAGGCGGAAACATGCGCGAACAGGAATGGCGCATTCCGACCGCCGGCGGCGAGCTTCTCATGGACACCACTGTCTATCGGCCGCCCGGCCAAGGCAGGTTTCCCCTCGTGGTCATGAACCACGGATCGCCGGCCAACGGCAGCGAGCGGGCGGCGATGACGCGGCCGCGCTACCCGGCCGTCTCCTCGTATTTCGTGTCGCGCGGCTACGCGGTCGCCCTGCCCTTGCGCCGCGGCTACGGCGCGACCGGCGGCAGGTGGGCGGAGCAATACGGCAGCTGCTCCAGCCCGGACTACTTCACAGCGGGCCTCGCGACGGCTTCCGACATCAAGGCGACCATCGACTATATGCGCCGCCAGCCGTTCGTCTCACCGGACCATACCGTCGTCGTCGGCCAGTCGGCCGGCGGCTGGGGCACGGTCGCGCTGTCGAGCCTCAACCCGCGCGGCGTGTCGGCCATGATTGCCTTCGCGCCCGGCCGCGGCGGCCATCAGCCCCTCGTCGGCAATTGCGGGCCCAGTGCGCTGGTCAAGGCGGCCGGCCGGTATGGCAGCACCGCGCGAGTGCCGTTGCTCTGGGTCAATGCCGCGAACGACACCTTCTTCGAACCCAGGCTCGTGCAGCGCATGGTCGAGGCTTATGAGGATGCCGGCGGAGATCTGACCCACAAGGCCTTAGGGCCGTTCGGTCGGGAAGGACACTACCTCGGGAGCAGCAACGACGGCGCCCCGATCTGGCGGCCCTTGGTAAAAAAATTTCTCGACGACGACTAGAAGCCTTCGGCCGTCAGCCCACGGCGGCGCGGAAGATGCGCATGTAGTTGCCGCCGGCGATCTTGCCGGCTTCCTCCGGCGTCAAGCCGCCGCGCAGCATCGCCGCCACCAGGTGCGTCCACTGCGAGTAGTCCTGGACGCTTCCCGGATTCACCTGCTGGTCGGTGCCGACGCAAACGTGGTCGACGCCCACTACATCCGCCATCTCCTTCAGTCCCTCGACGTATTTGTCGAGGCTGGCGAAGAAGTGCCAGATGCCGACCGCGCCGCCGGTCTCGGCCACCACTCGGGCGTGATCGGAACTGACCTGGCGACCCGTGAGCGGGGTCGGCCCCATCGCCTTCGAGCCTGCAAGGGCTGTGTGCGAGAGCAGGAGCGGCTTGGTCGCGACCTTAGCCGCCTGCTTGACCGTGGCCTCCGTGGCGTGAGCGACATCGCACACCATGCCGAGCTTTCCGACGGCGCGGATCGCTTCGGCGCCGAACCCGGTCAGCCCGTTGTGCGTCACCGTGCCGGTCTGGAAGTCGCCGATGTCGTTTGGCGTGTAGTGTACGAGCTGGGTGTGACGCACGCCGCGCTTGTGCGCCTCATCTAACCGTTCGAGCTTCTTCTCGAGGAAGTCGAGCCCTTCGATGTCCTGCACGATCGCTGGCTGGCCCGCGGCGTGGGCGGCCTCGAGGTCGGCGGCGGTGAACGCGCGACGCAGGCCGTGATGGGCGACCATGTCGTCGATCCAGCTCATGCGTTCGAGGTGATACCGATAGAGCTCGCCCACTGCCGGCGTTCGCAGCGCCGACAGCGCGCCGGTCGGTCCGCGGCCAAGCACCGGCCCGTCAGGCACGTCGGCCAGACAGGCTACGGCCAGCGAGCCGGCACGCATGCCGGTCACGAGGTCCTTGCCGGGTGGCGCCCTGGAGGTTACGCCGCTCGTGCCACCGTGCGTGTGGACATCGACCGAGATCGACTTCTTCAAGACGTCGAGCGCGGCTTGCGCGTTCTCCGCGGTCTGGGCCGACGCCGTCGAGCCCAACGGATGAACGCCGCCCGCCAGCAGGGTGGCGAGCGAGCCCACCGCGGTGCTCCACATCCAGTGCCGGCGGGTATGGAGATGGGAATGGTGATGCCCGAACGAATGACCGCAACCGCAACAGTCCATGGCGTCTCCTCCGTCAATCGTCTTCGTCCTTCGCGTCGCTTAGGACGACCAATGAGAGGCTCGCGCCCTCACCCGGCGGCAGGCAATTTGAGATCGAGCTTGGCCGTCCACACCGGCATCGGCAGCGTGTTGCCGGCAGCGAGATTGGTCGGGAGCTTGGCCCTATCGGTCTCGCGCTTGAACGGCAGCACCAGAGGCGCGCGCACGCCGAACACGGCGTCACGGTCGAGGTACTTGTCGTCGTCGGGGAAGAACTCGGTGATCAACGGCTTGTGGCCCGGCGCCTGGATGATCATGTGCAGATGCGCCGGCCGCCAGGCGTCGCGGCCGAGCGCACGCAGCATGTCGCCGGCCGGGCCGTCGTCCGGCACGGTGTAGGACAGTGGCCGCACCGTCGAAAACGCGAAGCTGCCATCGTCGGCCACAGTGAGCCGCGCGTGGTAGTTGGTCGGGCTCTGCTTGGCGTCCTGCTGCGCATAGAGGCCGTTGCCGGAGTTCTGCCACAGCGCCAGCACAGTGCCCTTCGCCGGCTGCCCCTTCTGGTCGACGATCTTGCCGCTCACCACCAGCGGCTCGCCGACCTGGCCCTGCCAGAGGTCGCCGCCGTTCTTGAGCTCGGGCGCGCCTTCGATGTGGAACGGTCCCAGCACCGAGGACGGCGTGCCGCCCGTGGCTGTGTTCACCATGTCGACTAGCGAGGAGACGCCCAGCAGGTCCGAGAACAGGATGTATTCGTTGCGCTTGTCGTCGGTGAACCGGGTGGCTCGCGTGAGTGCGTCGATGGCGGCGCCCCACTCGGCCTGGCTTACCTTGTTCTCGCGCACGAAGCTGTGCAGGTGGCTTGCCAGACTCACCAACAGATCGCGCGTACGCGCGCTCGGCGCGTTCTTGGCGTATTCAGCGAAAGCCTGAGTGATGGTGGCGGGAGTGAGATTGCGCATGGCGGATCCCCTACTTAGCGTTCCGATCGCAGGATCGCGTCGTAGTCGGCGCGCAACAACGCGAACAGCAGATGGTCGGCCCAATGGCCGTTGATCCTGAGATATTGCCGCGCCAGGCCTTCCTCGTGAAAGCCGACCTTGGCCAGCACCGCCTTGGAGGGCTCGTTGTGCGGCAGGCAGGCGGCTTCGAGGCGATGCAGACGCAATTCGTCGAAGGCGAACGGCAGGATGGCGCGCAGCGCGTCGGTCATCAAACCCTGGCCAGCATGCGGCGCGCCCATCCAGTAGCCGACCGATGCGGTCTGCGCCACGCCACGGCGCACGTTGCTGAGGTTGATGCCGCCCACCAACCGGCGCCGCTCGTTGAGGAAGATGAAAAGCCCGTAGGCCTCGCCCGACCGCCATTCACGCATCTGCTGACGCAGGCGGCGGCGATAGTGGTCGCGGCCCAGCGAATCCTCAGGCCAGGTGGGCTCCCACGGCGTGAGGAAGGGGCGGCTGCGCGCCCGGAGTTCGGCCCACTCCGCCCAGTCCTCCATGACCGGTGCACGAAGGAACACGCGCCTCCCGGGGATGCGGGTCATTCCGGAAAGCGACAGCGGGACGTCGGCCAAGCGGAACATTTGCTGCTATACTAACCCTGCGCTGCGAACCGCCAATAGTGCCATGTTTCCGAGGCTTGACGTAGGAAATTGAGACCCACGGCCGCGCCGACCGCGTCAATAATCGCGGCTTGCAAAGCCTTTCCGGGAGGGTAAAGGTCCCCGACCGGATCGAGACCGCACCCATCAGGATCGGGGAAATTTCAGGAATGGACAGCAACGACTCTCAGGTCGGCCAAAAAGGTCGCTTCTACCTCACCAAGCACATCTGGGTGCCGCAGCAGCCGATCGAGGACTTCAATCTCAAGATGTCGGACATGATCCTGCGCCGCATGCCCAAGCTGCCGCTGAAGGGCGACGACGCCATCAAGGCCTTTCCGATCTTGACCGAACTCAGGAAGAGCCACGACAAGATCAAGGCCGACCTGCAGTACCTCTTGAGCCACCACGAAGAGATCCCGGCGCTGCACGAAGTGCATCCGCGCGACCTCTTCGTCGCCGGCCGGGCCTGGCGCACCTTCCTGATGAAGATCTGGGGCCATGAGATCAAGGAGAACACCGCGGCGGTGCACGACACCTACGAGGCGATCTCGCGCATCCCCAACGTCCACACCGCGCTCTTCAGCATCCTGGCAGGCGGCGCAGAGATCACGCCCCATCGCGGCTCGGCGGCGGGCGTCATCCGCTTCCACTATCCACTGATCGTGCCGAAGGAGCCGGAGAAGTGCTGGATGGAGGCCGGCGGCCACCACTTCTTCTGGGAAGAAGGCGTACCGATAGTGTTCGACGACACGCGCGAGCACTGGGTCAAGAACCAGACCGAGGAAACGCGCGTCGTGCTGATCATCGACTTCGACGCCAACATGCCGTTTCCGGTGAACCTCTACACCGCGCTGCGCTACAACCTGATCCGCCACTCGAGTGAAGTGAAGGCGGTGCACGACCGCGCCGCCATCGGCGTGCCACCGCGCAACCCGGCACCGACCGTCCAGCAGGGCGTGATCAGCATGGCCCGGCACACCTCGACGGTCCCTGTCTCCTCACGCGATAACCAGAAATAACGCCGGCGGTGCCTCGCTAGGCCGCGAGCCGGGCGGCGATCTTGTCGAGGGACTCCAGAGCATCGATCGGGCCGAGGGCGGCCAGGGTCAACTGACCCTGCAACAGCCGGCGTGCGACGCGGCGCACGGCCCCTTGGTCGACCGCCTCGATGCGCGCCACGATCTCGGCATAGGGAATCGGCCGGTTGTGAATCAGGAGGTGCCGCGCCGCCTGCTCGCAACGTGCGCCGCTCGATTCGAGGGCCATCAGGGTGCCGGCCTTGATCTGGTTGCGCGCCCGCACCAGCTCCGCTTCGCCGAGCGACTCGGCGACGCCGGTGAATTCGTCACACACCGCCGGCACCAGCTCAGCGATGTCGTCCTCGCCAGTGCCGGCGTAGATGCCGAACAGGCCGCCATCGCCATAGGCCGCGTTGAAGCTATGAATGCCGTAGACCAGGCCGCGCTCCTCGCGGATGCGCTGGAACAGGCGCGAAGACATGCCTCCGCCCAGCAAGGTCGAGTAGACCACGGTCGCGTAATAGTCGGGATCGCGGTAGCCCACGCCCTCGCAGCCCAGCACCAAATGCGCCTGCTCAAGCACGCGCGCCTCGCGACCGTCGCCGCCCACATAAGCAAGCGGCACCGGCGGCTCGGCGTTTGCCGGCGTGCGCGGCACCGAGCCGAAGAAACGCTCGGCCAGCGCTACGATCTCGTCGCAGTCGACGCGTCCCGCCGCCGACAGCACCATGTTGGACGCCGTGTAGTGGCGCGCCAGGAAGGCGAAGAGATGGTCGCGCCCGATCGCCTCGACCGAGGCCGCCGTCCCCAGCACCGGCCGCCCGAGCGGCTGGCCAGGCAGCGCCGTCTCCTGGAACTGGTCGAACACCAGGTCGTCGGGCGTGTCGAGCGCCTGGCCGATCTCCTGCAGGATGACGCCTCGCTCGCGCTGCAGCTCGTCGGGATCGAACACTGAGTTGCGCAGGATGTCGGCGACCAGCTCGACGCCCAGGCCCACGTCCTCCTTCAGCACCGAGGCGTGATAGGCGGTGATCTCGCGGCCGGTATAGGCGTTCAGGCTGCCGCCAACATTCTCGATCTCCTCGGCGATCGCCCGCGCGCTTCGCGTGCGTGTGCCCTTGAACGCCATGTGCTCAAGCATGTGCGCCATACCGTTGAGTTCGGCCGTCTCGTGCCGCGTGCCGCAGGCGACCCAGATGCCGAGCGACGCCGATTCGACTTCCGGCATGGCATCGACGGCGATCCTGAGCCCGTTGGCGAGCGTCGTGACCTTGACCCCGCTCATCGCCTTGCCACCCTCGGCCGGCTGAGCGCCCCCATGCGCTCGTCGATCAGGACCTTCAGGGCTGCGGCATCGTTGCCGATTCCCTCCAGCCGCTCGGTGCGGCTGGGCAGATCGGCAAGCCTGGGTGGCAACGCTGGCCGCTTGCCCACGGCCTCCTGCACCGCATCGGGAAACTTGGCGGGATGCGCGGTTGCCAGCAGGACCATCGGCACCTTGGCGTCGCGGCGGTGCTGCTGCGCCACGGCATAGCCCACGGCCGTATGCGGATCGATCGTCTCGCCGAAGCGGCGAGCGCAATCGGCGATCGCCTTGAGCGTGCCTTCATCGTCGACGGGCCCTGAATCGAACAGCTCACGCACGCCACCGAGTGCATTGGCGCCGACCTCGAGTCTGCCGCTCTTGCGGAAGCCGGCCATGGCGTCGGCCAACACCTTGCCGTCGCGGCCGTAAAGGTCGAACAGCAGGCGCTCGAAGTTGCTCGAGATCTGGATATCCATGCTGGGGCTGAGCGTCGGCACCACCGTGGACATCGCCATCGTGCCCGAGGCAAAGAAGCGCGCGAGGATGTCGTTGGTGTTGGTGGCGACCACGAAATGCGACACTGGCAGGCCCATCTGGCGCGCGGCGTAGCCGGCATAGACGTTGCCGAAATTTCCGGTCGGCACGGTGAAGGCGACCGGCCTCTCCGGCGCGCCGAGCCTGAGCGCCGCCCAGAAGTAATAGACGATCTGCGCCATCACGCGCGCGAAGTTGATCGAGTTCACCGCCGTCAGCGCGTGCCGGTCGCGGAAGGCGAGATCGTTGAAGCAGGCCTTGGCAAGATCCTGGCAGTCGTCGAATGTTCCTTGGACCGCGATATTGTGCACGTTGGGCGCCAGCACAGTGGTCATCTGTCGGCGCTGCACCTCGCTGATCCGCCCGCGCGGATGCAGCATGAAGATGTCGACGGCCTTGCGGTCGCGCACCGCCTCGATGGCGGCCGAGCCCGTATCGCCCGACGTGGCGCCGACGATCGTCGCGTGCTGGCCCTTGCGCCGCAACGTGTGGTCGAGCAAGCGGCCCAGGAGCTGCAGGGCCACGTCCTTGAAGGCGAGCGTCGGCCCGTGGAACAGCTCGAGCAGGTGCAGGCCGCCGTCGCCGAGCGGCTTGAGTGGCGCAACCTCCGGCGTATCGAAGGAGGCATAGGCCTCACCGATCAGCCGGCGGAAGGTTGTGTCGTCGAAGGCGTCACCGACGAAAGGCCGCATCACCGCGTAGGCCACCTCGAGGTACGACCTGCCTTTGAGGGCCGCGATCTTCCGCGTGGACAGGATCGGCCACTCGACGGGCAGGTAAAGGCCGCCGTCCCGGGCGAGACCCGCGAGCATGACGTCCTCGAAGCCGAGCGGCGCGGGACTGCCCCCACCCTCACCAGAGGAGCCGTGGCGCGTACTGATGTACTGCAACAGGGAAGCTCCGACTTACGCGACCTGCCTGCAGGCGGCGTGGTCTTTGCGGACTCGTTTGGTCGAGGCAGGGTAATTGGCAAGCATCCGTGCCGGGCGCGTCGGACGCTTCACGAGATCCCCGCCGCAGTTCGGGCACACGCCGCCCAAACGGGTTCGCGCGCACTCCGCGCAGAACGTGCACTCGAAGGTGCAGATCAGGGCGTCAGGCGCGCCGTTGGGCAGGTCCTTATCGCAGCACTCGCAGTTGGGGCGCAGGTCGAGCATGCCCCCTCTTACGCCGCCAGATAGCGGTTTTCCAGATGGGCCTTGAAGGCCGAGACGCCGAGCGGTGCGCCTGTCGCCTGTGACAGGAGCGTATCGGTGTCGGCGATAGAACCCTTGCCGTGCACATTGAGACGCAGCCAGGCGAGCAATGGCGCGAAGTCGCCCCCGCCGATCGACTCGAGCAGGCCGGGAACCGCCTGGCGCGCGGCCGCAAAGAGCTGGGCCGCCGCCAGGGCCCCCATCGTGTAGGTCGGGAAATAGCCCCAGGCGCCGTCCGGCCAGTGGATGTCCTGCAGGCAGCCCACCGCATCGTTGCCCGGCACGATGCCCAGGAGCTCTTTCATGCCGTCGTTCCAGGCGCCCGGCAGGTCGGTGAGCTGCATCTCATCGGCCAGGATGGCGCGCTCCAGCCAATAGCGCAGCATGATGTGCATCGGATAGGTGATTTCGTCGGCATCGACGCGGATGAAACCCGGCGCGACGCGCGTGTAGATCTGGTGAATGTTGTCGACTTGCCATGCCGCTCCGTCCTTGCCGAAGGCCCGTCGCATGTGCGGCGCGGCGAATTCGATGAAGGCGCGGCTGCGGCAGGCCTGCATCTCCATCAGGAGCGACTGGCTCTCGTGCAGCACCATGCCGCGCGCACGGCCGACCGGCTGGCGCCGCCAGTCGCGCGGCAGGCCGGCCTCATAGAGCG
>JBPYDO010000236.1:0-5994 GCA_051985755.1 Reyranella sp.
GAAGACGTGATAGAGCGGCAGGGCGCAGACGATGGTGGACTGCCCGGCGAGCTTCTTGCGCCTGAGCCCCGGCTGCAACCAGGCCTCCGACGCCAGCAGATTGGCGACGATGGTGCGATGCAAGAGCGTCGCGCCCTTGGCGACGCCGGTCGTGCCGCCGGTGTACTGCAGCACCGCCACGTCGTCCGGCCCGAGATCGGGGCGGCTGAGCGTCATCGCCTGTCCCGCCGCCAGCGCCTGGTTGAAGCCGACGTGGCCGGGCAGCGTGAAGGCCGGCACCATGTGCCGGACGTGCCGGACGACGAAATTGACGATCCAGCCCTTCAGGCCGCCCAGCAGGTCGCCCATCGAGGCCACCACGACATGCTTGACCTTGGTCTGGTTGCTGCTGAGCGCGTGCGCCACGGTGGCGGCGAAGTTCTCCAGCACGATCACCGCCTCGGCGCCCGAATCGGCCAGCTGATGCTCGAGCTCGTGGGCGGTGTAGAGCGGGTTGGCATTGACCGCGACCAGGCCGGCGCGCAGCACGGCCGCGACGGCGATGGGATATTGCAGGATGTTGGGCATCACCACGGCGACCCGCGCGCCGCGCTGGAGACCGCGGCTCTGCAGCCAGGCCGCCAGCGCCGTGGACAGCGAATCGATCTCGCCGAACGTCAACGCCTTGCCCATGCAGACATAGGCTTTGGCGTCGCGGAATTTCGCGAAGCTCTCCTCCATGAGTGCAACGAGGCTGGGATAGATCGACGGGTCGATGTCGGCCGGCACTCCGGCCGGGTAGTTCTTTAGCCAGAACCGCTCCATGGCCCTATAGTGTCGGGCCGTCACCGAACGCGCAATCACAGGAGGAAGCGATGGCCGCTCAAGCAGCCGCCAAGGACGCTGCGCGCAATCCGCGGACGCTCGACGAGGCGAAGGCGCTGGTCAAGCACGTCGAAGGGTTGTTCATGCCGTGGAACCTCGACGCCCTGGTCGCGGGCTTCACCGAGGACTGCGTCGTGCGCTTCGGCAACGTGCCGCAATTCACCGGCCGCCAAGCCTTGCGCGCTTTCTTCACCGCCCGCAGCGGCCGGCAGAAAGGCTATCGGCTGACCAAGCAGCTGCGCTCCTTCACCGCCGACACGCTGACCAACATCTGGGACGGCGCCTGGCAGGATGCCGAGACCGGCCAGCCGATGAAGGGCTTCGGCGTCGAGTTCTGGCACATGCGCGACGGCAAGATTGCGCTGTGGGAAGCCGCCTTCAACGTCGTGCGCGCCGACCAGGCCCCCAGCGTCGCCGACGCGCTGCGTTGACCCCGATGGGAACGCGCCACTCCAGTGGCGCATCATATTGTCGTCCTGAGCCGAAGGCGAAGGACCTAGCAGGTCGACCAACGCCTCTGTTGAAGCGCTAGATCCTTCGCTTCGCTCAGGATGACAAGTGGCGCCACTGGAGTGGCGCGCTCCCAGCGCAGAGCTACTTCTTCTCCAGACCCTTGCGGATTTCGTCGTAGGACTGGTGCATGCGCTCGTGGATGACCTTGAGCGCTTCGCCGGTGTGCTTCTGCGTCAGCTCGGCGAGATCTCGGGTGTTGGCGATCGCCGCCTCCATGGCCTTCTTCCCGAACTCGGCCTGCTTGGCGAAGAGCTCCTGGGGCGAGCCGGTGGGCTTGTACTCCTTGACCATCTCGGTGACGTCGTGGAACGCGCCCTGGACGATCTCGTGCTGCTTTTTCGCCATGGCGCCGGCGCCACTGGCCAGCGCCTGCCACGAGCGGCTCACGGCGTCGATGTTCTTCTGGTGATGCTCGAGGATGTCCTTCACGTCGAAGGACGGAATCTTCAGCTGCTCGCCCAATCGGTGGAACATGTCCGTGAAGCTTTGCGGTGCATCGGCCATGACGCCCTCCTCTCCTACGGTTGTAGAGAACAACTTCGGTCCGCGCTGCGGCACGCGCAAGGCCAATCGAAGCGCCAAATCGTGGCAACCCTGAAACAGATATATTGCGGATCGGAGGGGCCGCTATAGTACGGCGCATCAACCGGTAGCGCGGAGGAAGACGTGAAGGTGGGATTCATAGGAGTCGGCAACATGGGTGGGCCCATGTGCCGCAACATCATCAAGCGCAGCAACCACCAGGTCACCGTATTCGACCTCAATCCGGCGGCGGTGAAGGCCTGCACCGACATTGGCGGTGCGGCCGGCAAATCGATCGCCGACGTGACCAAGGGTTCCGACATCGTCATGACCTCGTTGCCCATGCCGAGGGACGTCGAGAAGGTGGCGACCGGCGACGGCGGCATCCTGGCCAACATCAGCAAGGGCCAGACCTACATCGACCTTTCGACCAACGCGCCGTCGATGGTGAAGAAGATCGGCGCCGCCTTCGCCGGCAAGGGCATCGCCATGCTCGACGCGCCGGTGAGCGGCGGCACGACCGGGGCGGAGGCCGCCACCATCGCCATCATGGTGGGCGGCGACAAGAAGGTGTTCGACGACGCGCTGCCGGTGCTGCAGTCGTTCAGCGCCAACGTCATTCACATGGGCGGGCTCGGCAGCGGCACGGTCACCAAGCTCTGCAACAACATGTTGTCGTTCTGCAACATGGCCGCCCTCTGCGAAGCGATGATGCTGGGCACGGGCTACGGGCTCGATCCCGACAAGCTCCTGCACGCCATCTCGAATTCGAGCGGCAACTCCAACGCCATCAAGAACTTCACCCTGCGGGCGCTGAAGGGCCACTATTCGCCGCCCTCCTTCGCCCTCGACCTCGCCTACAAGGACCTGCATCTCGCGCTCGAGCTCGGTGACGAGCTCGGCGTGCCGCTGCAGCAGGGCTCCTCGACCCACAACCTGCAGCGCCTCGCCAAGGGCATGGGCTGGGGGCCGGACGACAGCTCCTCGGTGCTGCGCGTCTATGAGATGATGCTGAAGCGCAAGGTCAAGTCGTAGGCCTTAACCCTGGGTTGCACCCGCCGCCGGTGCTATGCTCGGCGGCGGAGGGGGCGTTGCATGGCCAACCCAATCGTCGACCGTCCGGTCGTCGTCGGCAAGATCAAAGCCGACTTTCGCAAGCGTGATGCGGCCTACGACACGAACAAGAAGACGATAGGCGCTCGCGCCACGAACCTCGATCGCAGGATCGACCCCGTGAAGCAGCGGGTCTCCCAGCAGATCGCCGACGAGGCCAACTGGCTGATCGGCTACACCGACGACTGGGCGCGCGCCTCCGACAGGCTCGACCGCCTCGAAGAGAGCCTGGCCATTGCGAACCAGCCGCTGGTCCAACAGCCCGACGGATCGTGGGGTGCGGGCTGCACGGAATGGTATCGCAAGCTCGAACCGACCGTCGATGCGCTCAACCTGGCGCAACAGTCCGGCGGGTTCTCAACCAGGCCGTCGGCGCTCGCCTTCATGCAGAAGCTGCAGGATCCCGACCGCATGGTGTCCTATCTCGACAGCCTGCGGACCAGCCGCATCGCCGCCACCGGGCGCAACAATCGCGACGAGTTCGGTGCGGTGCTGACCGCGCTGTCGCAGCTCATCCTCAAGCCGCAGCTCAGGACATTCCTCGAGGACAACTATGCGGCCCTGCAGTTCAAGGTCAGTCGCGACCTCGAAACCCGCTACACGACCTATCTGTGGAACCTGCAAAGCCCGATGACCGGCTTTTGGGGCCCGTCGTATGCCTTTTCCGACGGCTCCGCGCTCGAGGTGCAGGACGTCTCCTTCACCTTCCATGTCGTTCACTACTACGACGACTACGACGTCACGGACGACCGCTCGGTGCCGATGCTGCCCACCATTGCCGCGACCACCCTGGCGATCAGCAAGTTCACCTATCCCAACGGCTGGCTCAACGTGAACTCGCCGCCCGACTACCTCGACCACAACAACTACGACGTCGTGACCCTGTTCGACGACTGCTGGCCGGCCGTCGATGGCAGCACCCGCAACGCGATCAGGAGCCAGCTGCAGATGTTGATCGATTGGTGCTTCAACGTCTCGATCAAGAACGACCAGTTCTATCGTCCCGACGACGTGACGCCCGCCGACTCCTTCTACTATGGCGCTCGCTTCCTGCAGGTTGCCGGCTTCTGGGACAGCGTCACGGCGCCATGGGGCCAGACGAGCGGCCCGCCGGGCTCGCCCGCGCCCAAGCCCTTGGCCCGTACCCTGCTCGACACCTTCCTGGACAACCACTACGACGACGGCTCGGAGTCGGCGAGCCGGGTCAAGCAGATCCTCAACGCCGTCATCTCGGGCAAGCCGCTGCCGACCTATCAGATGGTGTAGCGGCGCGTGCTACGGTTTTTGCGGCGCAAAATTCTGGTCGGGAAACATCGACGCCTTCGGCACCTGGATCACGATCATCGCGTGCTGGGTGCTGACGTGGCAGGCATTGCAGGCGTTGGTGAGCTGGGCGTAGGCGGCGTCGAAGCGCGCGCCGTCGCGCGCCTTGATGGCGGCGTCGATCTCGGACATCGGCGCCTTGATGATCTGCAACAGGTCGGACATCGCGACATTGGCAAAGCGCGGCACCTGCTCCTCGACGAGATCGAAAGCCTCCTCGAGCTCGTTCCTTTCGTAGGTCAGGTAGTCCCAGTTGCGCGCCTGGCCGGCCAGGCCGAGCTTGATGTGGCGCGGCTGCACGAACGCCGTCATGAGATCGCCGAGACCCGGCTGGAAGGCTGGCGCCGGTTTGGGCGGCGTCGTTTGCGCCGCCACGCCGAGCGTGAGCGCCATCGAGATCGCCGTCATCGTTGCCAAGCGCTTGAAGAGCATGCGGACCACGGGCACCTCCTTCACACGTAAGCGAGAGCGGCGCCGCCCAGGGCGCAGAAGACGACGACCAGCCAGGGCGGCAGCTTCCAGACGGCGAGCAGCACCAGCGCGCCCGCCGCCAGGGCGAAATCGCCGGCGGTCGCGATGCCGCTCTTCCACACCGGATCGTAGAGTGCGGCGAGCAGCAGGCCGACCACGGCGGCGTTCACTCCTTTGAGAGCGTGCTGCGCCTGGGGCAGGCCGCGCAGCGCATGCCAGAACGGCAAGGTGCCGAACACCAGCAGGAACGACGGCAGGTAGATCGCCGCCAGGCAGAGCGCGGCGCCCGTCCAGCCGTTGGGCGAGCCGTTGATCACGAAACCAAGATAGGCCGAGAAGGAGAAGAGCGGTCCCGGCACGGCCTGCGCCGCGCCGTAGCCCGCGAGGAAGAGATCGTCGGTCACCCAGCCGGGCGGCACGACCATCGCACGCAACAATGGCAACACGACATGGCCGCCGCCGAACACCAGCGAGCCGGCGCGATAGAAGGCCGAGGCTTCGGCGAGACCCTGGCGCGGCCAGTGGGCGGCGACGATCGGCAGGCCGAACAGCAGCAGGAAGAACACCACCAGGCAGGCGACCGCGAACGGGCGACCGACGCTGAGTGGCAACGTCGCATCGGCGGCGGCACCGCGACGGTCGCCCAGCAACGCCACGCCGACCACCGCGCCCAGCAAGATGGCGCCGACCTGGCCGAGCGGTCCCGGCACGGCGAACACGACGGCGGCCGCCAGTGCTGCAAGCGTGGCGCGCGGCCGGTCGTTCGCCATGGTCGTCGCCATGCCCCAGACGGCGAGCGCCACGACGGCCACCGCCGCGACCTTCAGCCCGTGCAGCCAGCCGGTCCCCAGCGCGCCGCCAGCCATCTCCACGCCGCCCGCGAACAGCGCAAGCGCGATCGCCGACGGCAAGGTGAAGCCGGCCCAGGCGGCAAACGCACCCGGCAGGCCGGCGCGATAGAGCCCGATGCCGATCCCGACCTGGCTGCTGGCCGGACCGGGCAGGAACTGGCAAAGCGCCACGAGATCGGTGAAGGCGCGCTCGTCCAGCCACTTGCGGCGCTGCACGATGTCCTGCCGGTAGTAGCCGAGATGCGCGACCGGCCCGCCGAACGACGTGAGGCCGAGCCGCAGGAAGGCGAGCAGCACTTCCGGCCAAGTGCCGGCTGACGCTTTTGCGGTCGAGGAT
>JBPYDO010000237.1:0-2949 GCA_051985755.1 Reyranella sp.
GCTCGACCTCGAGGAACGGCCCTTCGGTCCAGATGCGCGGCGCCTCGACCGCCTCCTGCAGGCTCATGCCATGGTCGATCAGGTTCAGCAGCGCCTGCAGGGCCGCGGGGAAGATCTTGCGCCCGCCGGGCAGGCCCAGCGCATAGCGCATCTTGCCGTCCTCGAGCGCCATCACCGGCGACATCGAGGTGGTGACCCGCTTGCCGGGTGCGATCGAGAGCGCATTGCCCGGGCGCGGATCGAAGTTGGACATATAGTCATTGGGGATCATGCCGGTGCCGGGCACGATGAAGCGGGCGCCGAACAGGCTGTTGATGGTCTGGGTGGTGGTGACGACGTTGCCCTGGCCGTCGGCCACGGTGAGATGCGTGGTGTCCGAGCCCTCCGCTGCCGCCGCAAGGCCGCCATTCCATTGCGACGCGCGCTTGAGGTCGATGCCGGTGCGGCGCTCGGCGGCATAGGCGCGCGAGGTGAGGCGCTCGACCGGCACGTGCACAAAATCCGGATCGCCGCTCGCGGCGGCGCGGTCGGCGAAGGCGATCTTCATCACCTCGGCGAGCAGATGCAGCGTCTCGACCGTGCCGAAGCCCAGCGCCGCCACGTCGAACCCCTCGAGGATCGACAGCATCTGCGCGATGTGCACGCCCGAAGCGGCGGGCGGCGGCGGGCCTAGAATCTCGAAGCCACGATAGGCGGCACGGATGGGCGCGCGCTCGACCACCTTGTAGCCGGTGAGGTCCTTAGCGGAGACGAAACCGCCAGTTCGCTCCATGCATTCGACCAGAAGGTCGCCCAGCGGGCCGCCGTGCAGGGCGCCCTCGCCCTGCTTCGCCACCAGTTGCAGCGCCTCGGCACAGTCGGCCTGGACCAAGAGCTCGCCGGGCTCGAGCGGCGTACCGTCGGGTACGAGGCGGTCGGCGGCGAACGGATCCTGCACTAGGTCGGGCGCGCAGTCTTTTATGCAGTCGGCGAGATAGGGCGTGACGGCAAAGCCGCGCGTGGCGTGACGGACGGCGGGCTGGATCACATCCGCCAACGCCATGGTGCCAAAGCGGTCGAGCGCCTGGCACCAGGTCCTGAGCGAGCCCGGCACGGCGACGGCCTTGGGCCCGACCTTGTTCTCCTGGCGCTCGACGTCGAAGACATTGGGCGGTGCACCGGCGATCGGCTTGAACATGGTCGGATGGCCGCTGAGCGGCACGGCGCTCATGCCGTCCAGGATGCGATGGCTGCCGTCGCTGAGGCGAATATGGCAGGTCGTGCCGCCCATCAGCCCGACCATCATCGGCTCGACGACGGTCAGCGCGAACTGCATGGCGACGGCGGCGTCGATCGCATTGCCGCCCGCCGCCAGCATCTCCATGCCGGCCGCCGAGGCTAGCGGATGGTTCGACGCGACGACGCCTTTGTGTCCGCGCGCCGGAGTCTTCTCACAAGTAAAGGTCGTGCCGGCGCGCTTGCTCCAGTCTTTCACCACTCAGCCCTCCGCTTCGCCTCTTTTGTCATCCCGAGCGAAGCGAAGATCTCATTGCGCCTCCAAGCGGCCTGCTCGTTGAAGTGCCATGAGGTCCTTCGCTTCGCTCAGGACGACAGGGATACCTGATACTAGGAGCAAATCCCGCCTGAAGGCACGCGTTCACAGCCGCTCGATGCGCCGCGCCGCTTCGTCGAGGATGGCGGCGATCTCGTGCAGCGTCTCGGGCTTCACGCCCTCGCGGTCGAGCCGGCCGACGAGCACCGTGCGCAGGTTGCCCATGGCGCGCCGCACCGGGCCGCCATCGCTGCGCTCGCGCAGGCGGGCGAGCTGGGCGAGCCGGGCAAACAGTGCCTCGACTTCATCCTTCTTCTCGGCAAGTTCGGCCGTGCCGCTCGAGGTCACGGCGAACGGCTTGCGCTGTCCTTCGGCCGCGGCCTCCTCGATGTGCCCCATGTCCTGCAGGAGCGTGAGCGTCGGGTAGACCATGCCGGGGCTCGGTACGTAGACGCCGCCTGTCAGCTCCTCGATGGCGCGGATCAGCTCGTAGCCATGGCGCGGTTGGTCGGCGATCAGCTTCAGCAGCACCAGGCGCAGTTCGCCCGAGTCGAAGATGCGCCGGCGGCGGCCGGCGCGGTCTTCGCCACCTTCGCCCCAACGGCGGTGGCCGCGGTGGCCGAACCCGTAGCCATGCCGGCCGTACCGGCCCTCCTCGCGCGACTGGCGGATACAGTGGCGCCCACCATGCTCGGCGTCGTAGAAACGATAAAATAAACGCATTGAGCGTTCTCCACTATGTTTAGACATGTCCAAGATATATCTTATCGGAGGACATGTTCAAGGGCCTTGAGCAGAAAATTACGGCCCGGGCCGCCTACGCCGTCTTCTGTTCTTTGAGGCCCATCTTCTTGACGGTCTGCTCGCGCATCACGAACTTCTGGATCTTGCCGGTGATGGTCATCGGGAAGGCGTCGACGAACTCGACGTAGCGAGGGATCTTGTAGTGGGCGATCTGGCCCCTGCAGAAGTCCTTGATCTCATCCGGCGTGGCGCGCTCGCCCTCGCGGAGCTTGATCCAGGCGCAGATCTCCTCGCCGTACTTGAGGTCGGGCACGCCGATCACCTGCACGTCCTGCACCTTGGGATGGCGGTACAGGAACTCCTCGATCTCGCGCGGATACACGTTCTCGCCGCCGCGGATCACCATGTCCTTCAGCCGGCCGACGATGTTGACGTAGCCCTGAGCGTCCATGGTCGCGAGGTCGCCGGTGCGCATCCAGCCCGCCTCGTCGATCGCCTCGGCGGTCTTGTCCTCGTCGTTCCAGTAGCCCTTCATCACCGAGTAGCCGCGGGTGCAGAACTCGCCGGTTTCTCCGCGCGGCACCGCCTTGCCTTCGGCGTCGACGATCTTGATCTCGATGTGCGGCAGCACCTGGCCGACCGTCGAGACGCGACGCTCGACCGGATCGTCGGTG
>JBPYDO010000238.1:0-13038 GCA_051985755.1 Reyranella sp.
CAGCTTCTTGCCGAGAAAGCCCGCGCCGCCGGTGATGACCACCTTCATGACGTTTCCCTCGCCTGCGTGTCCAATCGCTGAAAGTCTGCACAGATCGCCGCCCGCAGTCTATGTTGGCGGGAATGAGGATCATCAGCTGGAACCTGCTGCGGTTGGAGGGAGCGGCAGTGGGAGACGTGGTGGGTCTGCTCGAGCGCGAGCGGCCGGACCTGCTTTTGATGCAGGAAGTCACGCAACATATGGACCAGCTGCCGCGCCTGGTCCCCGGCCACTACCACCGCGTGCCCTGGCCCGGCCGCATCCACGGCCTCGCGGCCTGGAGCCGCCACAATTTCGCGACGCCGCAGGTCCTGCCGCTGCCGGCGTCGCCGCTGCCCGGCCGCCTGCCGCGTCGGCGCACGCAGATCGTGAAGGTGGGCGATATCACTTTCGCCAACGTGCATCTCAGCCACGGCCAGCTGCTCAACCGTCGGCAGCTCCTGCGCATCGCCGCGGCGCTGCGCGGGCGGCCGTCGGCTATCATCGGCGACTACAATGCCGTGGGGCCGAGCCTCATTCCCGGCTTCACCGATGTCGGCCCGCGCGAGGCCACGCATTTTGCCAGCAACGTCGTGCCCTTTCGGCTCGACCGCTGCCTGGCGCATGGGCTGCATTGCAGCCTGGCCAGCACCCTGGACTTCGGCCCCTCGGACCATCGGCCGATCGTGCTCGACCTGCAGGTCGCCGAAGCCGTCCGCCGGCGCCGCCCGCTGTACCGGGCCAAGCGGCGCCTGGCCAAGATCCGCGCCGCGCTCAGGTAAGTGGCGGGCTCCCAGCAGAGCTAAATGTAGGGCTGCAGCAGGCGGGCGGCGCTGTTGCGCAGGCGGAGCAGCAGCGGATCGCCATCAATGTCGGCCAGGCCGAGCAGGCGACCGGATTGCGTCGCCTGGACGAGCTGGCGGGAGAATTCACCGTCCTGGATCTCGACACACAACTCGAAGTTCAGGCGGAAGCTGCGGGTGTCCCAGTTGACGCTGCCGATCAGCGCCCAGCTGTCGTCGATGGTCATCAGCTTGGAATGGTCGAACGGCGGCGGCAGCAGCCAGACGCGGCAGCCAGCCTCGACCAGCCCGCGCAAGGGCACGCGCCGCGCCCAATCGAGTAGGGTGTGGTTGGAGCGCTCGGGCACCACGACATCGACCGTGACACCACGCATCGCAGCAAGGCCGAGCGCCGTCGTCAGGACGTCGGGCGGCAGGAAGTACGGTGTCACCACGCGGATCGAACGGCGGGCGCAGGAGATGGCGTGTAGGGCCACGAACTCGATCTGTTCGAGGTCCTCGTCAGGACCCGAGGTGATGACCCGGGCGGTGACCGATCCGACAGCCTGCAGCGGTGGGAACCAGGACTCATCGGAGAGCCTTTCGCCGGTCTGGAACAGCCAATCATCGGCAAACGCCTCAACCAGCTGCTCGATCACCGGACCTTCGATGCAGAAATGGGTGTCGCGCACCGGCTGCGGCGGGTTGTGCGCCAGTACGTTCTCGGCGCCGATATTGATGCCGCCCACGAAGCCCAGGCGCCCATCGACCACCAGGAGCTTGCGGTGGTTGCGCAGGTTCAGGAACGGTGTCCGCCACGGGAAGTAGGAATGGAGGAAGCGCGCCACCGGCACGCCCGCCCGGCGCAGGCGACTGTAGGTGCCCGACCAGAAGTAGCCGCTGCCGATGCCATCGATCAGCACCCGCACCTGCACGCCGCGCTGCCGAGCGCGGATCAGCGCGGCAATGAAGGCGTCACCGGAGGCATCGTCTCGGAAGATGTAGCTCAGCAATCCGACGCTGTGCCGGGCGCCGTCGATCGCCGCCAGCATCGCCGGGTACGCGCCGTCGCCGTTGCGCAGCAATCGCACGGCGTTGCCCTGCTCAGCCGACAGCCCGGTCAAGCGGCCGATCGCGTACTCCAGCGGCGTCAGCGGACCGGCTTCAACAGCGCCGGGCTCGACATCGGGCGCGAGGAACAGGTGGGAGCGCTCACGGCGCAGCCGACGGGCGCGCCGTTTCACGCGGTTGACGCCCAGCGCGAAATAAAGAACCGCACCGAACAGCGGCGACAGCCAGGCAATGCCGATCCACGAGACCGAGGTCCCGACATTGCGCTTGTTGAGGAGGACGTGAACCGTCACCCCGCCCGCAATGGCGACATGCACCACTGCGGCCGACTCACCGATCAACCATGCCAGGCTGGAGCTCGGAATCACTGCGCCTTGAGTGCCGGTCAGGCGGCGGCTTTTATCGCCTTGCCGACGATGTCGATGATCTCGTCTATCTGGCTCTTCTCGACGATGAGCGGCGGCGACATGGCGAGCGTGTCGCCACCCTGGCGCACCATCAGGCCAGTCTCGAAGGCCTTCACGAAGGCATCGTAGCCGCGCGCCCCAGGGGCATCCTTGCGCGGCTCCAGATCGATGCCGGCAGCGAGGCCGAGATTGCGAATATCGACGATGGCGCCGTTGCCCTTGAGCGAATGCACGCCGTCTTCCCAGTATTTGGAGAGGCCGGCGGCGCGTTGGAACAGCCCGTCGTTCTTGTAGATGTCGAGCACGGCCGACGCCGCGGCGCAAGCGAGCGGGTGCGCCGAGTAGGTGTAGCCGTGGAACAGCTCGATCACGTTCTCCGGTCCGGTCATCAGCCCGTCGTAGACGTGCTTGCGCACGAATACGCCGCCCATCGGCACCGTGGCGTTGCTGATGCCCTTGGCCACGGTCATCAGGTCGGGGATGACGTTGAAGTAGTCGGCGGCGAACGAGGCACCCAGGCGCCCGAAGCCGGTGATGACCTCGTCGAAGATCAGCAGGAGGCCGTGCCTGTCGCAGATCTGGCGCAGGCGCTCCAGGTAGCCCTTGGGCGGCGGCAGGTAACCGGTCGAGCCGGCGCAGGGCTCGACGATCACGACGGCGATGGTCGAAGCGTCGTGCAGCGCCACCAGGCGTTCGAGCTCGTCGGCGAGCTCGGCGCCGTGCTCGGGCATGCCGCGCGAGAAGGCATTGCGCTTCGGATCGTGCGTGTGCGGCAGATGGTCGACGCCCGGCAGCATGGCCCCGAACTGCTTGCGGTTGTTCGCCATGCCACCGACCGAGATGCCGCCGAAGCCGACGCCATGGTAGCCGCGCTCGCGGCCGATCAGTCGGGTGCGCGTGCCCTGGCCGCGGGCGCGCTGGTACGCGAGCGCAATCTTGAGCGCCGAATCCACCGCCTCGGAACCCGAGTTGCAGTAGAAGGCGTGGTTGAGGTCGCCCGGCAGCATGGCGGCGTGGCGCGCCGCCAGCTCGAACGACTTCGGATGACCCATCTGGAAGGAGGGCGCGTAATCCATCTCGTCGAGTTGCTGGGCGATCGCCGCCTTGATCTCTTCGCGGCCGTGACCGGCATTGACGCACCACAGACCGGCCGTGCCATCGATGATTCGCCGGCCTTCCGGCGTCCAGTAGTGCACGCCCTTGGCGCGCGCCAGGAGCCGTGGATTCTTTTTGAACTGCCGGTTCGCCGTGAACGGCATGAAGTAGGCGTCGAGATTATTGGCAGCAGGAGCAGTGCTGGGCGGGGCCATTGCGGTACCTCGGTTCGGATCGGATCCCTTGCTATCACTTGTTGATGGCCCTGGCATCCACTCATCATCGTCGTTTCGCGTCGGTCAATTCATCGATTTGCGGATGTCTTCGAACACCGACGTCAGGCCGGCCCGGTTGAATTCCTTGACGCTTCCGGGCGGATAGTTGGCAACGTTGGTACTGTGAATGAAGTAGCGCACTGCAAAGCAATCGCGCAGGTAGACGGTCTCATCGTAGCTGTTGCCCGCCGCGCCCGAGTTTGCCGTCGCGAGCTGGTAGACCGCACCCTTGTAGCCGATCTGCTTCGGCGTGGAGGCGTTGGGCAGAAACGAGCCGACATCGCATTTCGTGCCGTCGCGCCATTCGACGCTGAAATAGGAATCGGGCGCCAGGTTGGTGCCTTGGACCATCGATGCCGGGATCACGAACGCAACGCCGCGGATCTTGCCGTCGCCCGACCGCGGATAAACGTAATTCTCCCTGACGGCGAAGCCGTCCGGATAGCGCAGCTTGAAATCGGGGTTGCTGTGCGAATAGGGATGCACGCCTCCCAGGGATTGAGCGCGTGACCCCGAAGTGCCGGTCGCGGCCAGGCCTGAGGCAAACGCCACGACCGCTAGAATTCCCGCTGTTGCCCTCATGCCAGCCCCCCTTGCTTTCCCTAACGATTGACATCGACGACCACGCGTCCGCGGATTTGGCCTTTGAGGATCTTGGGCGCGAGCGCCGGTAGATCGCCCAGAGACGCTTCGCTTATCGTGCTGTCGAGCTTGTCGAGAGGCAGATCGCCACCCAGCCGCCGCCACGCCTCCTCGCGCGGCGCCTGGGGCAGCATCACCGAATCGATGCCGTAGACGGTGATGCCGCGCAGGATGAAGGGCAGGATCGAGCCGGGAAACGCTGCCCCTCCGGCCAGGCCGCAGACTGCAGCGGCGCCGCCGTACTTCACCTGAGCGAGGGCACGCGCCAGCATCACGCCCGAGACCGTGTCGACGACGCCGGCAAACCGCTCTGACAGAAGCGGCCGGTCCGGCGCCTCGGCGATTTCCTTGCGCTCCACGATTGTGGTCGCGCCCAGCGCCTTGAGGTAGGCGCCCTCCTGCGGTCGGCCAGTTGCGGCAACCACCGAGTAGCCGAGCTTGCCCAGGATCGCGACCGCGACGCTGCCAACGCCGCCGGCCGCGCCCGTCACCAGGACTTCGCCCGACGCGGGCTTGATGCCGTGCTTCTCCAGCGCCAGGACGCAGAGCATCGAGGTGTAGCCGGCCGTTCCGATCGCCATGGCGCGCTTGGTCGAGATGGTGGTCGGCAGCTTGACCAGCCAGTCGCTCTTGACCCGCGCCTTGGTGGCGTAGCCGCCCCAGTGAACTTCGCCCACGCGCCAGCCGTTCAGCACCACCTTGTCGCCGGGCTTGAAGGCGGTGCTGTCCGATTGCTCGACCGTGCCGGCGAAGTCGATGCCGCCGACATGCGGCCAGGTCCGCACCAGCCCGCCGCCCGACGTCAGGACCAGACCGTCCTTGTAGTTGAGGGTCGAATACTCGACCGCGACGGTGACGTCGCCGGCCGGCAACTTCGCGTCGTCGAGCATCTCGACAGCGCCGGTGACCTTGCGGTCAGCGCCCTGGTTCAGCACGAGGGCACGAAACGACATTGGCATTCCTCTTGATTGCGTATGCGGTTCTAGCAAGGTCGCGCGCGGCCGTCTGCCGCCGGTTCCGTCAGCAACCCCGACGGCGAGGCGCGCGTTTACGGGACCATGCAGCGACTGGTTCCGCTCCTCTTGCTGCTGCTCGCCTTTGCCCTGCCGGCATGGGGGCAGGAGGGATCGGTCACCTTCAACTCCGTCACTGCCATGGCGGAGAGGCTCGCAAAGGAACCTTATCACGACGTGCCCTCGATCGAGGGCAACATGAAACAGCTCTCCTACGATCATTACCGCGCGCTGCGTGCGCGGTCCGATCGCGCACTATGGGGCGGCACCAAGAGCCTGTTCCACGTCGAATTCTTCCCGGCGGGTTTCATCTACGACAAGCCGGTGAAGATAAACCTGATCGAACGGAGCAGGCCGTCGCCGGTGACGATCGAGCCTGACGAGTTCGATTTCGGCGACACCGGCCTCAAGACACCGCCCAAGGATCTGGCGCTGGCGGGCTTTAAGCTCACCTATCCTCTGAATCGGCCGGACAAGTTCGACGAGGTCGCGGCGTTTCTGGGTGCGAGCTACTTCCGCGCCATCGGCCGAGGCCAGGTCTACGGCGCCTCATTCCGAGGCCTGGCAATCGATACCGGCACGGGCAAGCCCGAGGAGTTTCCGACCTTCCGCGCCTTCTGGCTTCTGAAGCCAGCCGATGGCAAGAGCGAGGTCGCGGTGTGGGCGCTGCTCGATTCGCCGTCTGCCTCGGGCGCCTACTCCTTCGTCATCCAACCGGGGAAACGCACCGTTATCGACTGCCACGCGACGCTCTTCATGCGCAAAGATATCGAGCTCCTGGGCATCGCGCCGCTTACCTCTATGTTTTTCGCCGGCAAGGCCTCGCCGCCGCACGACGACTACCGGCCGGAGATCCACGATTCCGACGGCCTCTACCTCGCCACCGGCAAAGGCGAGCAGATCTGGCGGCCTCTGCAGAACCCCAAAGCGCTCGCCGTGTCGTCGTTCAGCGACACCAACCCCAAGGGCTTCGGACTGCTGCAGCGCGAACGCGACTTCAATCAGTACCAGGACAGCGCCGCCAAGCTCGAGCGACGCCCGAGCCTCTGGGTCGAACCCAAGGGCAATTGGGGTGACGGCGAAGTGCGGCTGGTCGAGATCCCGAGTCAGTCGGAAACCAACGACAACATCGTCGCCTTCTGGGTGTCCCGCTCGCCGGCCAAGAAGGGCGAGCGCAAGGATTACGACTACAGACTCTCCGCCCTCGGCGACGAGGCCGCGCTCTCGCCGCAGGCCCGCGTCGTCGCCACGCGCGAGGGCGCCGTGCCGAATGCGTCCGATCAGCGCCGCTTCGTCATCGAATTCAAGGGCGGCAAGCTCGATTCGCTCGCTCCCGGACAGCCGGTGCAGTCCAATGTTTCGCTGCCGACCGGGAAGCTGAAACGCAGCTACGTCGAGGCTCTGCCGGAAGAAAAGGCGTGGCGGCTATTCCTCGAGGTCGAGCCGGACGGCAAGAAGGCCGCAGACATGCGCGCCTTCCTGACCTTGAACGAGCAGCGCATCAGCGAGACCTGGTCGATGGTGTGGCAGCCGTGACAGAGCCGCGAGGCGACTGGCGGCTCGATCCACACGCCGGACGCGGGAAGTGGCGTCGGGTCGTGATGTTGATCCTGGTTCTCGTCACCGCTGCGGCCGGCACCTTTCTCGTCGTACCCGTCGTCAGCTCGCGCGGCCCGGACTGGCTCAAGATCGGATTCCTGCCGGCTTTCGTTCTGCTGTACGCCTGGGCTGCCCTGTCCTTCTGGGCCGGCGTATTCGGCTTCGTGCTGGGCCTGTTGCGACTGCATCCCGTGACGCTCAGCCGCCGCGGCCCAACCGAGGGAGCGGCACCCGAGCTGCGCGAACGCACGGCGCTCCTGATGCCGGTCTACAACGAGGATCCCGAGGACTTCTTCACCCGCCTGCGCGCCATCTACGGCTCGCTCGCCGCGACGGGGCGGCTTGCCGCCTTCGATTTCTTCGTGCTGAGCGACACCACCCGGCCCGAAATCGCCCGGCAGGAGGAAGAGGCATTCCGCGCGACACGCGAGGAACTCGCCGCCGGCGATCGCCTGTTCTACCGGCGGCGGCCTGCCAACACCGGCAAGAAGGCCGGCAACATCGCCGAGTGGGTCGAGACGCGCGGGCCCGGCTATGCGCACATGATCATTCTCGACGCCGACAGCCTGATGCAGGGCGCCACCTTCGTGAAGCTCGTGGCGTTGATGGAGGCCAACCCGCAGACCGGCCTCATCCAGACCCATATCGTGCCGGCCGGCCGGGAAACGCTGTTCGCCCGTGCCCTGCAATTCTCGACGCGCCTCACCGGGGCTGTGCTGGCGATGGGCCACAGCTTCTGGCAGCTCGGTGAGGCCAATTACTACGGCCACAACGCCATCCTGCGCGTCGCGGCTTTCGCCCGGTGCTGCCGGCTGCCCGTGCTGTCGGGAAAGCCGCCGCTCGGCGGCGACATCCTGAGCCATGATTTCGTCGAAGCCGCCTTCATGCGCCGCGGCGGCTGGTACTGCTGGCTGCTGCCTGAGTTGCGCGGCAGCTACGAGGAAGTGCCGACCAACGTCCTCGACTACGCCGTGCGCGACCGCCGCTGGGTGCAGGGCAACCTGCAGCACGCGCGCCTGCTCGCCGAGCCCGGCCTGCACTGGATGAGCCGCCTGCATCTCGGCATGGGGATCTTCGCCTACATCGCCTCGCCGCTCTGGCTGATCCTGCTGGCGCTCAGCACGGCGATGGTGATCAACCATCAGATCACCGGCGACGTCTATTTCGGGCCGACGCGCACGCTCTTCCCGAAATGGCCGGTCTACCACTGGGCGGAGATCTACGGTCTGCTGGAACTCACCAGCGTGCTGCTGTTCGGTCCAAAGTTCCTTGCGCTCCTGCTACGGCTTCTCTCGACGCGCGCGGCGCGCCGCTTTGGCGGACGCACGGCGCTGATCGCGAGTTTCTTCGCCGAAGTCCTGTTCTCCTCGCTTCTGGCGCCGGTGATGATGCTGTTCCACACAAGCTTTGTCACCGCCATCCTGCTGGGCAGCGCCGTCGGCTGGCCGGCCCAGTCGCGCGGCGATCGCGGCATGAGCTGGCAGCAGTCGCTGCGCCGCCACGCCGGCCACGCGATTGTTGGCGTCGTTGTGCTTGGTGCCATCGCCGCCATAACCCCGAGCTACCTGCCGTGGATCCTGCCCGTCTGTATCGGCCTCATCCTGGCAGTGCCACTGGCCGTGTTGTCGAGCCGCCGCGAGGTCGGCGTCGCCGCCCGCCGCCTGAGGCTCTTCCTGACGCCGGAGGAGTTTAGTCGCTGAGCTCGCGCGCCAGGTCAGTCCACCTGCGTGCCAACCACATCCTCCCCGATCGCGCGTGCCACTGCCTGCAACTGCTTTCCGAAGCGCTGCCCCGCTTCCTCTTCGCTCATGGCCGAGCGTGGAAAGCGCATCGAGAGACTTCCGAAGACTCGATCGTTTCCCAGAATCGGCACGGCCATGCCGTGGATGCGCGTCGGCCGCGGTGGCCGGGTGAAGGCGTAGCCGTCTCGGCGGATCCCGGAGAGGGTTGCGCTCAGCGCCGGCCCCTGCCGCACACCGATACCGCGTAGAATAGTTCGCCGCTCCTCCTCCCGGCAGAAGGCGAGCCAGACGCGGCCAAGCGCGCCGACCAGCAGCGGGCTCTTTCGGTTGTAGCCCGACCCCTCGAACGACATCGGACTCTCAGGCGCCGTCGAATGGCGGATGGTCATTGCCCCGGCGCTGAGCGTCGCGAGATAGAGGGGCCAGCCATGCTCTGACGTGAAGTGGCTCATGTGTGGGATGGCGGCGTCGACAAGGTGATCGATGAAGCGCACGCCGCCCGCCAGGCTGAGCACATGGTCGGTAAGGCGGTAGCCCGCTTGGCGCGAAACCCGCGAGGCGTAGCCCAGAGCCATCAGGGTCTTGAGCAGCCGCACCAGGGTCGGGCGCGGCAGCCCGGTCTCCGTCCCGAGCACGCTGAGCGTCGTCGAACGGCGGCGGTTCAGCGCCTCGAGCACGACGAAGGCGCGCCGGATGGGCTCGATGACGGCATCGGAAGCCATTCGCGGAATTTAGTCCGTATTACGGACTTTGTCGACTTTGTCCGGGCGTCGCCGCGGCGGAAGCGTACCTTGTCCCGCGCAACGCCCGGGTTCGGAGGAAACAGCCATGGCCTACCAAACAATCGAGGTGAAGAAGCTCACGCCTGTGATCGGCGCGGAGATCTTCGGCGTCGATCTTGGCAAACCGCTCGGCAACCAGCAGTTCCAGGAGGTGCACGACGCGCTGATGGACAATCTGGTGATCTTCTTCCGCGACCAGAAGATGAGCATCGAGCAGCACAAGGAATTCGGCCGCCGCTTCGGCCCGCTGCACGTCCACCCCAACGCACCGATCACCTTTCCCGAGCACCCCGAGATCCTGGTGATCAAGGCCGACGAGAAATCCAAGCGCGTCGCCGGCGAGGAATGGCATTCGGACGTTTCGTGCGATGCCGAGCCGCCGATGGGGTCGATCCTCTACCTCACCGAAGTGCCGCCCGAGGGCGGTGGCGACACTCTGTTCGCCAACATGTATCGCGCCTACGAGACGCTTTCCGAGCCGATCAAGAAGATGCTGATCGGCCTCACCGCCCTGCACGACAGCGCCAGGGCCCACTATTACCGCGTTAACGCCAAGGATCGCGACGACATCAAGTTCCCCAATGCCGAGCATCCGATCGTGCGCACCCATCCCGTGACCGGCCGGCCGGCGCTCTATGTCAATCGCGGCTTCACGCTGCGCATCCCGCAGCTGCGCAAGAACGAGAGCGACGCGCTCCTTGAGATGCTGTATCGGCATGTCGAGACGCCGGAGTTCCATTGCCGCTTCAAGTGGCAGGCCAACTCGGTGGCGTTCTGGGATAATCGCGCCGTCCAGCACCACGCCATGTTCGACTACTTCCCGCACCGCCGTTACGGCCATCGCGTAACAGTGTGCGGCGACAAGCCGTTCTATCGCGCCTAGACGCTTGCCAAGCGAGCGGCAAGCCCCCAAGTCTTGGGCATGCCCGCTCGCTCTTATTGCCTTCTGCCCTACCGCAGCGTCATTGCCGTCGGCGGTCCGGACCGCGTCGAATTCCTGCAGGGGCTGATCTCCAACGACACCACCAAGGCAGGGCCAGGCAAGGCCGTCTGGGCGGCGTTGTTGACGCCGCAGGGCCGCTTCCTGAACGACATGTTCGTGGTCGATGGCGGCGACGATACGCTCCTGCTCGAGACCGAACGCGAGCGCGCGGCGGGACTCGCCAGGAAGCTCTCCTTGCACAAGCTGCGCTCCAAGGTAACGGTCGAGGATCGCGGGGCGGCGTTGGATGTAGCGGTGGTGTTCGGCGAGGGCGTCGACACATCGCTCCCCATCGAGGGTAGCGTTGCTTTCGTCGACCCGCGCCTTCCGGAGCTCGGCCTGCGGGTGCTGGCGCCGGCGGGCCAGGCGGCTTCGCTGCTCGCGGCGCGCGGCTTCGCCGCCACCTCACTCGAAGCCTATGACACTTTGCGCATTGGCCTAGGTGTGCCTGACGGCAGCCGCGATCTCCCGGTCGAGAAGGCCATCCTCCTGGAGAGCGGCTTCGACGAACTGAACGGCATCGACTGGGACAAGGGCTGCTACATGGGCCAGGAGCTGACGGCGCGCACCCGGTACCGCGGCCTGGTGCGCAAGCGGCTACTGCCGGTCAAGGTCGAGGGCCCGCTGCCGGCGCCCGGCACGGCCGTGCTGAGCGACGGCAAGGATGTCGGCGAAATCCGCTCCGGCACGGGCGACCGCGCCATCGCCATGCTGCGGCTCGCGGCGATAGGACACGGGGCGCTCACGGCCGACCAGGCGAAGATCGTGCCGCACGTGCCGGCGTGGATGCGCCTGCCCGAAGTCTCCGAACCGTGAGGGGCGCCCCCTAGCCCCAAGGTCGCGGCGGTAATAAGGTCTGCCGGCGTTTTTGCCCGCCGGGAGACCCTTTAGTGAAGCTGATCAATCCCAATCCGTTCACCACCCGCCCCGAGATCGTCGGCACCTTCGGCGTGGTCGCCTCGACCCACTGGATCGCCACCGCGGTCGGCATGGGCATCCTGGAGCGCGGCGGCAATGCCTTCGACGCGGCGGTGGCGACTGCCTTCACCTTGCAGGTGGTCGAGCCTCACCTCTGTGGCCCGGGCGGCGACGTGCCGCTGATCTTCCATGCGGTGAAGAAGGGCAAGACCGAGGTGATGTGCGGCCAGGGTGTGATGCCGGCTCTCGCCACCATCGCTCACTTCAGGAGCCTGGGCCTCGATCTCATTCCCGGCACCGGGCTACTGCCTGCCGCCGTTCCCGGCAAGTTCGACTCCTACATGCTGATGCTGCGCGACTACGGCACGATGAAGCTCAGCGACGTGCTGGCGCCCGCCATCGGCTACTACATCGGCGGCTATCCGCTGGTCGAGCGGGCGTCGGCCACCATCGCCACCGTGCAGGAAAACTTCCGCGACAACTGGCCGACATCGGCTGCGGTCTACCTACCGGGCAACAAGGTCCCCAAGCCCGCCGAGTTGTTCAGCAATCAGGTGGCCGGCAACGCCTACCTGCGCATCATCAAGGAAGCCGAGGCGGGTGGCGGCAGCCGTGAGGCGGTGATCGAGCGTGCGCGCAAGATCTGGAGCCAGGGTTTTGTCGCCGAAGCGATCGACCGCTTCTACACCCACCAGGAGCTGATGGACGTTTCCGGCCGACGCAACAAAGGCCTGCTGCGTGGCAACGACATGGCAAAGTGGCAGGCAACGATCGAAGACCCGCTCACCTATCAATACGGCCGCTACACCGTCTGCAAGGCGGGACCCTGGGCGCAGAGCCCGGTGACCCTGCAGCAGCTCGCCCTGCTCAAGGGCTTCAACCTCGACGGTGCCGATCCGACCAGCGCCGACTTCATCCACACCGTGGTCGAAGCGAGCAAGCTCGCCTTCGCCGACCGCGAGGCCTTCTATGGCGACCCGAAATTCGTCGACGTGCCGATGCAGACCTTGCTGTCGGACGCTTACAACGCCGACCGCCGCAAGCTGATCGACCCGGCCAAGGCCTCGCTGGAGCAGCGGCCGGGCACGGTCGAGGGTTATGGCGGCGTGATCCGCCTGCGCAAGGCGGACGGCGCGCGCGCCGCCGTTGCGGCGAGCGGCGCCGGCGAACCGACTGTCGGGCGCATGGGCCAGATGAGCGGCGACACCGTGCATTTCGATATCGTCGACAAGCACGGCAACATGGTGTCGGCCACGCCGTCGGGCGGCTGGCTGCATGGCTCGCCGGTCGTGCCCGAGCTTGGCTTCCCGATCAGCACGCGCGGCCAGATCTGCTGGCTCGAGGAGGGGCAGCCCAGTTCGCTCGCGCCGGGCAAGCGGCCGCGCACGACGCTCACCCCCACCCTCGCCCATCGCGACGGCGAGCCCTACATGGTCTGGGGCTCGCCCGGCGGCGACCAGCAGGAGCAGTGGATCACGCAGCTCTTCCTGCGCCACGTGCATTGCGGCATGAACCTGCAGGAAGCGATCGATGCGCCGGCCTGGCACAGCGAGCATTTCCCCTCCTCCTTCTGGCCGCGCACGGCCCGTCCGGGCGTGCTGGTGCTGGAGGGGCGTGTGCCTGCCGAAACGGTCCGGGAGTTGCGCAAGCGCGGCCATGAGATCGAGATGAACGACGACTGGTCCGAGGGCCGCCTGACCGCCGCCTCGCGC
>JBPYDO010000239.1:0-6565 GCA_051985755.1 Reyranella sp.
TCGCGCCATTCGGCCTTCTCCACGCCGATCGAGATGATGCAGTTCATCGGCGAGATGCGCCGGCTGTCGGGCGGCAAGCCGGCCGGCTTCAAGCTGTGCGTCGGGCACCCGTGGGAATTGCTCGCCATCTGCAAGGCGATGCTGGCGACCAACATCTATCCTGATTTCATCGTGGTCGACGGCAAGGAGGGCGGCACCGGCGCCGCGCCGATGGAGTTCATCGACCATATCGGCAAGCCGATGCGCCAGGGCCTCTACTTCGTGCACAATGCGCTGATCGGCATCGGCGTGCGCGACCGCATCAAGCTCGGCGCCGCCGGCAAGATCATCACCGCCTTCGACATCGTGCGCGCCATGGCGCTCGGCGCCGACTGGTGCAATGCGGCGCGCGGCTTCATGTTCGCCGTGGGCTGCATCCAGTCGCAGAGCTGCCATACCGACCGCTGCCCGACCGGCGTGGCGACCCAGGATCCCAAGCGCCAGCGCGCACTCTACGTGCCCGACAAGACGCAGCGCGTCGCCAATTTCCATCGAGCCACCCTGCACGAGCTCGCCGAGCTCACCGCCGCGGCCGGCCTCGATCATCCGCGCGAGTTCCAGCCGATCCACATTTCGCGGCGCGTCTCGCCGAGCGAAGTCGTGACCTTCGCCGAGATCTATCCCGCGCTGAGCGAGGGCGAGCTGGTGGCCGGAACCGGCAATTCGCGCTGGGCCAAGCCCTGGGAAATGGCCGATCCCTCGACGTTTCGCGCCGTCGCATAGCTTCCGCGCTCGTCGCGAAAGGCTAAAGACTTGCGTATCCCCCGCTCTTGGCCCAGCAATGGGCCAAGGAGAGAGGGAACGCCATGACCGCACCGTTTGACGCAGCAACCCTGTTCGCGCCGAACACGCCGCCGCCCGCCCTGAAGTGGAACGGCTTCCCCAAGTACAATTTCGTGGGCGGCCACAACGACGCCAAGCAGCTGCCGGTCGACGCGCTGATCGAGGCGGCCACCAACGTGCTGCGCCGCGAGGGTCCCACGCTTGCGACCTATGGCCTGAACAGCGGCCCGCTCGGCTATCGGCCGCTACGCGAGTTCCTTTCGGCCAAGCTCAAAGGCCATGCCGGCATCGTCTGCTCGCCCGACGAGATCCTGATCACCTCCGGCTCGCTGCAGGGCCTCGACCTGGTCAACACGCTGCTGCTCGGCAAGGGCGACACGATCCTGATCGAGAAGGAGACCTATGGCGGCGCGCTGACGCGGCTGGCGCGGTTCGCCGTCGACATCGTCGGCATTCCCCTCGACAACGACGGCATGCGCATGGAAGCGCTCAGCGCCAAGCTCGCCGAGCTCAAGGCGAAGGGCGTGACGCCAAAATATATCTACACCATCCCGACGGTGCAGAACCCGACTGGCTCGATCATGCCCGAGGCGCGGCGCCGCGAGATGATCGCGCTCGCCCGCGAATACGGCACGATGATCTTCGAGGACGAGTGCTACTCGGACCTCGTCTGGAACGGCCAGCGGCCGCCTTCCCTCTACTCCCTGGCCGGCGGCGATGGCGTGATCTTCGTCGGCTCGTTCTCCAAGTCGATCGCACCGGCGCTGCGCGTCGGCTACATCGTCGCCAAGTGGGACATCCTTTCGCGCATCCTGGGGCTCAAGCAGGACGCGGGCTCGGGCGCGCTCGAGCAGATGGTGCTGGCGGAATTCTGCACCAAGCACTTCGCAAACCATGTGCCCAAGCTCAACAAGGCGCTCAGCCACAAGCTGCAGGTCCTGCGCGAGGCGCTGGCCGAGCAGTTCGGCACGGCGGCCGAGTTCGGCGATCCGCCGGGCGGCATCTATCTGTGGGTCAAGCTGCCCGACAACGTCGACACGATGAAACTCTTCCAGGCCGCCCAGGCGGCCGGGGTGGCGCTCAATCCCGGCCCGGAATGGTCGACCGACAAAGACTACGCCCGCTGCCGGCTGCGGCTCTGCTTCGCCAACCCCGAGCCGGCGACCATCAAGCAGGGCGTCGCCGTCCTGGCTGAGGTCTGCCGGCGCGAGTTCGGCGTGCCGCTGCGCAGCTCGAACGTCGAGAAGCGCTAGCCAGCAACGTCAGCCGCGCCGCGCCGCCGTGATCGCGGCGACGTTGATCTTCTTCATGCCCATCATGGCATCGAACGCGCGCTTTGCTTCATCGCCGCCGGCCGACAGCGCCTCCATCAGCACGCGCGGCGTGATTTGCCAGGAGATGCCCCACTTGTCCTTGCACCAGCCGCACGCGCTCTCTTGGCCGCCATTGCCGACGATGGCGTCCCAGTAGCGGTCGGTCTCGGGCTGATCGTCGGTGGCGATCTGGAATGAGAAGGCTTCGTTGTGTTTGAACATGGAGCCGCCGTTGAGGCCGAGGCAAGGGACGCCGGCAACCGTGAATTCGACCGTCAGCACGTCGCCTTTCTTGCCGGACGGGTAGTCGCTGGGTGCACGGTGGACGGCGCCCACGGCGCTATCCGGAAAGGTCTCAGCGTAGAAGCGGGCAGCAGCCTCGGCGTCCTTCTCGTACCAGAGGCAAATCGTGTTCTTTGCCATTACTCACGACTCCTTGGCGTTGATCACCATCCAGTTGACGCCGAACTTGTCGGCCACCATGCCGAAGCGATGGGCAAAGAAGGTCTCGCTCATCGGCATGGTCACCTGACCGCCCTTGCCCAGCGCGCCGAACAGCTTCTCGGCCTCGCCGCTATCGGTGGCGTTCAGCGTCAGCGAGATGCCGGAGAAGTTCGGCTTGCCGGTGCAACGGCCGTCGGACACCAGGATCTGCGTCTCGCCGACATGGAAGGCGGCATGCATGATCTTGTCCTTCGACTCAGGCGACATCTGCGACTGCATTTCCGGCGGGCCGTCCTTGAAACGCATGACCATGTCGACCTTGGCGCCGAGCGCGCCCTTGTAGAAGTCGATCGCCTCCTGGGCGCGGCCTTCAAAAGACAGATAGGGCTGTACGTTCATCGCTCTTCTCCTTGTTAGATCTCGACCAGAATTTCGAAGCCTCCGAAGATCAGGCGCTTGGCATCGAAGGGCATGCGATTGAAGTCGGGTTGGGCGCGCGGATCGGCCATGACCTTCTTCATGCCCGCGTCGCGCGCCTGCCGGGATGGCCAAACGACCCAGGCGAAGACGACGGTTTCGTCGTCCTTCTTCCGCACGGCCATCGGAAAGGAAGTCAGCTTGCCGTCCGGAACGTCGTCGCCCCAGCACTCGACGATCTTGAGCGCGCCGTGCTCCTTGAAGATGGCGGCGGCCTGCTCGACATGCGTCTTGTAGGCCTCGCGGTTTGCCGTCGGCACAGCCGCCACAAATCCGTCGACGTAGGTCATGGTCTTCTCCTTGATGACCGGTTTTCAATGGCTTGATGCGCCGACCGTCAGTTCGAAGCGAGGAAAGCCGCGAAGCCTTCCAGGGCGCTCAGCCAGCCGCCCTGGTGGCTGTCGCGCAGCGGCTCGTTCGGGAAGCCCACATGACGCAGGGTGAGGCGCGTCCCGCCATCGCGCTCGGTGAGAGTCACGGTGACCACGGTCTCGGGATCGACCCTGCCGTCGGCGTAGCGTGTGGCATAGGTGAAGACCAGGCGCTCGGGCACCACCACTTCACGGTAGACGCCGTACTTGGTGATGACCGTGCCGTTGGGCACGCGCATACTGCGCGTCCAGACGCCGCCCACACGTACATCCATCTCGCAGGCGACTGGCTCGCACTCGCGCGGAGCCCACCAGCGCGCGGCCATCGCGGGATCGGTCCAGGCGGCGAACACGCGCTGGCGCGGCGCCTTGAGGTCGCGCGTGATGTAAAGCTCGGCGGGCTTCATGAGCGTGTCCATGATTACCTCGGGCGTTATTCCTGCGCGTTCGTGACTGAGGCGTGGGAGCGAGCGCGGCGACCGTACATCGCCGCCATGACGTTCCTGTTGTCACCTTGCGGTGACATCGGGCGTGACGCTGTGGAAGGGGCGTCGGACATGTCGCGTTTCCCGTGCGGATAATACTTAACGAACTAGTTAACTATTAGAAAGGCCGCGCCGCCCTGTCAACTGCCGGAGATTGGCCTCACCCGCGATTGGCCTTAAGAAATGCTCATGTCAGCCATACGTACCGGCCGTCCGGCCACCGTGGCGCCGAACGGCCTGGTGACGTGCCCGCACTCGCTGGCGAGCCAGGCTGGCGTCGAAATCCTGCGCGCCGGCGGCTCGGCCGTCGATGCCGCCATCGCCGCCAGTGCGGCGCTTTCGGTGATCTATCCGCACATGACCAGCATCGGCGGCGATGCCTTCTGGCTGGTCTACGACGCCGCGACCAAGCGGGTGCGCTATGTCGATGGTGGCGGTCGCGCCACGGCGAGCGGCACCCTCGATACCTTCACCCGGCGCGGTCTTGCCGAAGTGCCCTATCGCGGCCCACTGCCCGGCACCCTCACCGTGCCCGGCGCCGTCGCAAGCTGGACCGCAGCCCATGCCGAGTGGGGCCGCCTGCCCCTGGCGCGCTGCCTGGAAAGCGCCATCGGCTTTGCGCGCGACGGCTTTCCGGTGTCGGAGCGACTGGCCAAATGGCGCGACGCGGCGGCGAGCGAACTCGCCAAGTGTCCGCACGCCGCCGCCATCTTCCTGAAAGAAGGAGCGGTCCTCAGGAACCCCGATCTTGCGCGCACGCTCGAAGCGATTGCCGGCGACGGCTGGTACGGCTTTTACGAGGGCGAGGTCGCGCGCGAGCTGGTGCGCTATTCGAAGGCCAATGACGGCTTCTTCGCGCCGGCCGATCTCACCGCACAGGTCGCGCGCTGGGGTGAGCCGATCGTAAGCCGCTATCGCGATGTAAAGATCTACGAAACGCCGGCGCCGACGCAAGGCTTCACCGTGCTCGAGATGCTGAACCTGCTCGAGCCGTTCGAGCTCGCCACGAAGCCGTTCCTGGGTCCCGACCATGTGCATCTGATGGTGCAGGCCAAGCAGCTCGCCTATCACGACCGCGACCGCTACCTGGGCGATCCGCGCTTCGGCGACGTGCCGATCGATCGCCTGATCTCCAAGAAATATGCCGACCAGCGCCGGCCACTCATCGACCCGGCGCGCGCCCTGCCATGGGACAAGATTCCATCCTATGGCAGCCTGGCGGGCGACACGGTGTACGTCGCCGCAGTCGACCAGGACGGCACCGCCGTCTCGCTGATCCATTCGCTCTATGGCAGCTTCGGCGCGGCCGTCGTCGCCGGCGCGACCGGCGTGGTGCTGCAGAACCGCGCCGCCTATTTCTCGCTCGATCCTGCGAGCCCCAACCGGGTCGAGCCGGGCAAGACGCCGCTGCACACCCTGATCGCCTCGCTCGCCTTCCGCGACGACAAATTCTGGGCGGCGCTCGGCTGCATGGGCGCCGACGGCCAACCGCAGATCCACATGCAGACCTACGTTGCAATGATCGACTACGGCCTCGGCATCCAAGAGGCGCTCGACGCGCCGAGGTTCCTGTCGGGCCGCTTCGCCATCTACGAGCCGCGCGACACGCTCTACATGGAGGCGCGCTTTCCCGCCGCCACCATCGCCGAGATGAAGAAGCGCGGTCACCAAGTGAAGGAGTGGGGCGACTGGGACGAATACGCCGGCCACGCGCACGGCATCACCATCGATCTCACGAGTGGCCTCAAGAGCGGCGGCGCCGATCCACGCAGCGACGGCGAGGCGATCGGCTATTAGAGCAGCCGGGTCGCTCACCATTTTCGCCATTTATAAATGGTGAGAAAAAATGATGGGAGTGCGCCGGAGAATCGCGACCCTCTCTCATGGGCGTGATTTTACGCCCAAGGCCTAGCGAACGACGATTACAGTCGTTAGCTCGACAAACCTTTGCCGAACAAACGCTTAGCTGCCGAGCGCGAAGCCTTCGTAGCCCGCTTTCACGACCGCTTCGCAGCGTTCGATGTAAGCCGGCAGGCCGCCGATATAAGGCATGAACACGCGCGGCTTGCCGGGGATGTTGGCGCCGACATACCAGGAGCTGCAGGTCGAGCGCAGCGTGGCGCCCGCCGTCTCGCGCACATGGGCGACCCAGCCTTCCTCGGCCTCGGCGGTCGCCTCGATCACCGTGGCGCCCTTGGCGCGCAGCGCCTCGAGGCAGTCGGCGATCCAGTCGACGTGCTGCTCGATCGAGGGAAGCATGTTGGTCAGCACCGAGGGGCTGCCCGGCCCGGTGATCGCGAACAGGTTGGGGAAGCCCGCCATGGTGAGGCCGAGATAGGTCTTCGGCCCCTCGCGCCACTTGTCCCTGAGCGCAAGGCCGCCGCGGCCGCGGATGTCGACGTTGAGCAGCGCCCCGGTCATGGCGTCGAAGCCGGTGGCCAGCACCAGGCAGTCGAAGGTGTAGTCCTTGCCCTTGACCCGCAATCCGGTGGCCGTAATGCGCTCGATCGGCTCGTCGCTGACATCGACCAGCGTGACGTTGGGCCGGTTGTAGGTCTCCCAGTAGCCCGAATCGACGCACAGCCGCTTGCAGCCGATGATGTTGCGCGGCGACAGCGCCTCGGCCGTCTGCGGATCCTTGACGACCTCGCGG
>JBPYDO010000240.1:0-3955 GCA_051985755.1 Reyranella sp.
AGCCCACCGGCACGAAGGCGAAACCCACATGCAGGATCAGCACCAGCCGGTCGGCGAACGTGCGATCGCCTGCCCAGCGCGCGAGCCGCAGCGCGTTGAGAAGGCCCGCCACCAAAAGGAACGCGCCCACCGGCACGCCCTCGGGCTCGACGACCCAGAAGGCGAGGCTGGCGCCGCTCAGCACCATGCACAACGCGTCGAAGCGGCCGAGTGGGGCCGGCAGCCGCCCGGATGGACGCCGCGCCAGCCAGTTGCGTGTGAAGCTCGGCACGATGCGGCCGCCGACCACGGTGATCAGGAGGATGACGATCGCGATGCCGGCGCGCGTCGCATACTCTGCGATGCCGCGATAGTGCGCCTCGAGATGGAAGGCGAGATTGGCGATGGCCAGTAGCGAAAGCAGCGCCACGATCTTGAGGTTGCGCCAGTTCTTGCCGGCCACGATCTCGCGCGCGATGGCGACGGCCATCAGGCCGAGGAAGGCAACGTCGATCAGCATTGCAGCGCGCCAGCCGATCTCGCCCGACAGGGTGACGGCGATGCGGCCGGCGAGCCAGGCCAGCACAAGCCCGAGCAATGGCTGCCCCTGCAAGGGCAGACGTCCGGTCCAGTTGGGGATGGCCGTCAGCAGGAAGCCCGCGATGATTGCGGGGACATAGCCGAAAAGCATCTCGTGGACGTGCCAGTCCCTCGGGCTGAAAGCCGTGGTGACATTGAGCTCGCCGAAGAACATCGGCAGCCAGGCGAGCACTTCCAGCCCGGCCCAGATCGAGCCCAGCAGGAAGAACGGCCGGAAACCGTAGGAGAAGAGAGCGGGGCCTTCATAGTCGCGCAGACGTGGGATCGGAGCCATGACCCACCCTAGGTGGGGATGGCCCGGCTCGTATTGATCTGGCGCAATGCCGCAGCGTTGCGCCGATCCCGGCCTAAGGCTTGCGTTTCAGGTAGTCGAAGGCGAGGTAGGCAAGGGCACGCACGCCGTAGTTCAGCGCGGGCTCATGGACATGGAAGAGCGGCGAGTGGTTGGCCGGCGCGGTGCGGGCGTCCTCGTCCGGCGGGGTGATGCCGAGGAACAAGAACATGCCGGGCACCGCCTTCGCCAGGATGGAGAAATCCTCCGCGCCCATGACCGGCCGCGTTTCATGCACGCGATCGGCGCCGACGCCGTCGCCCAGGCTCTGGGTGCCCCAGCGCGTAAGCGCGGGATCGTTGTAGGTCACCGGCACACCTTCGCCGGTTTCGAAGGTCGCGGTGGCGCCACCCAACTGCGCGATGGTCTTGGCCGTCGCCTCGATGCGCTTCTTGACGTCGGCGCGTACGCCCTCGTCGTGCGAGCGCAAGGTGCCCTCCATGACGACGTCGTCGGGAATGATGTTGTTGCGCACGCCGCCATGGATGGTCGAGATCGACAGCACCGCGGGCGTCACGGTGGAATCGATCTGGCGGGTGATGATGGTCTGCAGCGCCAGGATGATCTGGGCCGAGATCACCACGGGATCGACGCCGCGCCACGGCATCGAGGCGTGCGTCTGCCGGCCCTTGACGTCGATGCGCAGGCGATCGGCGCTGGCCATCAGGCCGCCCGGCCGAAGCGCGAAGACGCCCGAGGACTGCATCGAGGTGACGTGCAGGCCGAACACGGCGGACGGCTTGGGGTTTTCGAGCGCGCCATCGTCGATCATCGCCTTGGCGCCGCTCGGCCGGCCCTCGTGGCCTTCCTCGTTGGGCTGGAACAGGAGCTTCACGGTGCCCGGCAGCTCGGCCTTCATGCCGGCCAGGATCTCGGCCACCCCCATCAGGATGGCGACGTGGCAGTCGTGGCCGCAGGCATGCATGACGCCCGTCATCTGGCCATGCCACATCGCCTTGACCTTGGAGGCGAACGGCAGGTCGACGCGCTCCTCGACTGGCAGCGCATCCATGTCGGCACGCAGCGCCACGCAGCCGCCCGGCTTGCCGCCCTTCAGGATGCCGACGACGCCGGTGTCGCCGACGCCGGTCTTTACGTCATAGCCCAGCGCCGCGAGGTGCTTGGCGGCCAGCGCCGCGGTGCGCGTCTCGTGGTAGGAGAGCTCGGGGTTCTGGTGAATGTCGCGCCGCCAGGCGATGACCTTGGATTCGAGCTTGAGTGCGGCTGCCGAAATGCGTTCCGCCAGCTCGCTGCCTGTTGTCGTTGTCATCGTGTCCATCGCTCGCTCCTCCAAACAGGCGGCGAGTTTCCCCGCTGGCGGTCGCCATGACAACCGCTTCATGGACTGCTCCGCCGCTCCTTTCAGGCCTTTGTTCCTCACGCTAGGATGCGAACCGGGGGAACGTTCGATGAAGGGCGTGGCGAGGCTGTGCGCGTATTCCGTGGCTGCTTGCGCAGTGGCTTGCGGCGTCTATGCGCAGAATGTGTCGCCTGTCAGAAGCTCTCTGGAAGCCATCCGCGATTTGCTTGTGCAACAAGGGACGCTCAACTACCGCCCCACCACACGCGACGCCTCGGATAATTACACGTGGACCAATCGGATCACCGCCGAGGCAAGCAATGTCGTCATCGACGAAGCGGCATGCCAGATCAACTTTCACTGGCGCACGACCGTCGATGGCAGGGTCACGGCGGACATCGATCCCGGCATCCCCTTTCGTCTTGCCACCGAGGTTTCACTGATCAGCATGGCCGAGGATATGACCCAGAATGCGGTCAGCCAGGGGAAGCGCTGGAGCACAAGCTGCCAACCGGAGGTCTGGGTGGTCCGTGTCGTCCGAAGCGACGGCACGGTGAACGTGGTGGATTTCGGCGACCGAGCGGCCGCACAGGCTGCCGCCGACGCGATGCGGCAACTTGTCAAGCTCTGTCACTGAACGATGCGCCGGGTCACTCGCCCTTCATCATCCGCTCGCGTGACGCGTAGGCGCGAGCGAGTCGCTGAGAGCGATCCTCGAACAGGTCGGGCCCACCGCCTTTCACCAGCAACGTCTCCTCGATCTCCGCGTGCGGGCGCGTGCTGCCGTCGGCCAGCAGGTGCTCGATTGCGACGCCGCGTTCGGCCAGCCTTCGCGACACCAGCACCGTGCGATGGCAGTCGAGCGGTTCCTTCTCGGCGCACATCAGGCAGAGCGTGGCGTTCGTCGATCGGTCGACCACGCGGCCGATCGCTTGCTTGAAAGCCGGCCGCGCCGCCGCCTGGTTGTAATCGGTGCCGAGACCACCGAGCGCTTCGCCTTCCCAGAGGTAGGCGATGCCGGCCGCCGCAAGGCTGCTGGTCAGCCGCTCCCTGCCGAACTGCGGGAAGCGGCGCGAGTAGGGCGTCGACCGCACGTCGACCAGCACCTGGACGCCGCCTGCTGTCAACAGTTCGACGAAGCGCTCGATCGGATGGTTGGAATGACCGATTGTCTTGATCATGAGGGCAGGCGGCGTACCAGGTCGATGAAAGCGAGCGTGGCGGCCGAGCGTTCGGCGGCGCGGCAGGCGAGGTTGAGCGGCACTTTCAGCGCCGGCCGGCCTCGCAGTGGCCGGTAGGTTACACCTTCCAGCGGCAGGCGGCTGAGCGACGCCGGCACCAGCGTGACGCCGAGGCCGGCCGCCACCAGGTTCAATGTCGACACGATGCGCGGCGCTTCCTGGCCGACATGCGGCGAGAAGCCCGCTTCGCTGCACGCGGCGATGATCACGTCGTAGAGGCCGCGGCCGTCGGGGCGGCGATAGAGGATCATGGTCTCGTCGGCGAGATCCTTCAGTGCGAGACGCGGCCGCGCGACCAGGCGGTGGCGCGCCGGCAGGGCCGCCACCATGTCCTCCTGCAGGAGCGCGTGCACGGCGATGCCCTCGGGATCGACCAGACCCGAGCGGATGAAGGCGACGTCCAGCCGTTCGTCGCGCAAACCGGCCAGCAGCTCGACCGAGCCGCTCTCCTCGAGCACGAAGGAGACGTCGGGCCGCTGGCGGCGGAATTCGCGCATGGCGCGC
>JBPYDO010000241.1:0-10695 GCA_051985755.1 Reyranella sp.
TGTCGTCGAGCAACGCGTCGGCCGCGCGCGACAGCCGCGCTTCCGTGTAGCGCATCGCCGCCGGCGGATCGCCGTCCATCGAGCCGAAATTGCCCTGGCCATCGATCAGCGGCAGGCGCATAGCGAAGTCCTGCGCCATGCGCACCAGCGCTTCGTAGATCGGCGCGTCGCCATGCGGGTGATAATTGCCCATCACCTCGCCGACGCTGGTCGCGGATTTGCGATAGCCGCGATTCCAATCGTAGCCGGCCTGCTTCATCGCAAAGAGGATGCGGCGATGGACCGGCTTCAACCCGTCGCGCACATCGGGCAACGCGCGCGACACGATCACGCTCATGGCGTAATCGAGGTAGGAGCGGCGCATCTCCTCCTCGATGTTGATCGGGGCTATGTCGTGCGAGGGCGGCGTGGGCGGAGGCGCGTCGGGGGGCGGCGGCGCCGGGGGAAGGGTCGAATCGTCGCTCACGAAATACCTGGATTTTTGCTCGTTTATGGGGGTCCGCCGAGGGCTTGGCGGAAGCGTTTCGCACACTAGCAAACCGGCCCCCGAAGACCAACAAAAAACGCACCCCAAACCGGCCATTAATTCGTTGATTTCATTGACAAAATAAGGCCAAAAACGGGTCTGGAAAACGGCCCCCAAGCGGCCCTGAAAGCGACCTCGGAAGTGACCCCAAAATCGCCCTCAAATCCCTCCGTCGCGGTGTTCGATCTGGGCGGCGTGCTGATCGACTGGAACCCCCGTCACCTGTACCGCAAGCTCATCGTCGACCCTGCCGAGATGGAGCGCTTCCTGGCCGAGGTCACGACGCGCGAGTGGCACGTCGCCCAGGATGACGGCGGCGATCCGGCCGAAGCGACGCGGCGCTTGCAGGCGCAACATCCGGGAAAGGAGGCGCTGATCGCCGCCTTCTACCAGCGCTTCGACGAGATGAATGACCACGCCTTTCCGGAGATGGCGGCGCTGGTCGAGCGGTTGCATGCCGCCGGCACGCCGCTCTACCTGCTGTCCAATGCGCCGGGATTCATGGATGGCTGGCTGCGCGGCCAAGCTCACAGGCGCCATCCCTTCCTCGGCCTGTTCCGCGACTACGTGGTGTCAGGTCGGGTTGGCCATTCCAAGCCCGCGCTGGAGATCTACGAGCTTCTCTGTCGAACCGGCGGCTTCCGGCCTGGCGAGGCGGTGTTCATCGATGACGCCGCAGCCAATGTCGCCGGCGCCCGCGCCGCAGGCATGCAAGCGATTCACCATCGCTCGGCAACTGGGACAGCCGCCGAGCTGCGGAGCCTCGGGTTCCCCGCCTAGAACGGGATATCGTCGTCGAGTTCGGCTTTGCTGGCCCGAGACGCCGGACGTCCGCCGCTGCCATTGGCGGGGCTGGCGCCGGCGTCATCGTCCGTCGAACCCGCCTCGCCCCCGGCGCCGCCGCGGCCGTCGAGCATGGTGAGTTGACCGCCAAAGCGCGGGACTACGACCTCGGTCGTGTAGCGCTCCTGGCCGCTCTGGTCGGTCCATTTGCGAGTCGACAACTGTCCTTCGATATAGACCTTCGACCCCTTGCGTACGTATTTCTGCGCGACCTCCGCCAGTTTCTCGTTGAATATGACGACTCGGTGCCATTCGGTGCGTTCCTTGCGCTCGCCGGTCTGGCGATCGCGCCAGGTATCCGACGTGGCTACCGACATGTTCACCATGGATCTGCCATCCTGCATGGACCTCACTTCGGGGTCGCGGCCGAGATTGCCGACCAGGATGACTTTGTTGACGCTGCCCGCCATCGGGGCCTCCTTCGCTTTCCCGGTGCCGCGGGACGCAGCACCTACCTCACTGCGGCCAAGCTAGCGCCAGCGCCCTGTGGGCAGCCACCGAATTTGGGTTGTATTCGTGGGCATGAGCGAAAGTATTGATTTGTCTGGAAAATACGGCTGTGGAGAACCATATGCGCAGCTCCGGCGCATCCCCTATTCTTGCCCATCTGATGGCCAAGCCCCGTTTACCCACTGCCTCCCTCGCGTCCGCCGCCGAGCCGCACCGCTCCATCTCGATCCGCGGGGCGCGTGAGCACAATCTCAAGAATGTCGATCTCGACCTGCCGCGCGATCGGCTGGTGGTGATCACCGGCCTTTCCGGCTCGGGCAAGTCCTCGCTTGCCTTCGACACGATCTATGCCGAGGGCCAGCGCCGCTATGTCGAGAGCCTGTCGGCCTACGCCCGGCAATTCCTCGAGCTGATGCAGAAGCCCGACGTCGATTCGATCGAGGGGCTCTCGCCGGCGATTTCCATCGAACAGAAGACCACATCGCGCAATCCGCGCTCGACGGTCGCCACCGTCACCGAGATCTACGACTATCTGCGGCTCCTGTTCGCGCGCGTCGGCGTGCCCTACTCGCCCGCCACCGGCCTGCCGATCGAGAGCCAGACCGTGTCGCAGATGGTCGACCGCATCAAGGCCATGCCGGAAGGCACGCGCCTCTACCTGATGGCGCCGATCGTGCGCGGGCGGAAGGGGGAGTACCGCAAGGACCTGCAGGAGCTGCAGAAGAAGGGCTTCCAGCGCGTCAAGATCGACAGCAAGCTGTATGAGATCGCCGAGGCGCCGGCACTCGACAAAAAGTACAAGCACGACATCGACGTCGTCGTCGACCGCCTCGTCGTGAAGCCCGACCTCGGCAACCGGCTGGCCGATTCGATCGAGACCGCGCTCAACCTGGCCGAAGGGCTGGCGGTGGCGGAGAATGCCGACAGCGGCGAACGCACGGTCTTCTCCTCGCGTTTCGCCTGCCCGGTCTCCGGCTTCACCATCGAGGAGATCGAGCCCCGCCTCTTCTCGTTCAACGCGCCGCAAGGCGCCTGCCCGGCCTGCGACGGGCTGGGTGTGAAGATGTTCTTCGATCCCGAGATGGTGGTGCCCGACGACCGCCTGTCGCTGGCCGAGGGCGCGGTGGCGCCATGGGCCGACTCGTCTGGCCAGTACTACCTGCAGACCCTCGAGAGCATCGCCAAACACTACAAGGTCAAGACCTCGACGCCCTGGCGCGACCTGCCCAAGAAGGTGCGCGACGTCATCCTGAACGGCAGCAATGGCGAGGCGATCGCCATGCGCTACGACGACGGCATCCGCCAGTACCAGACGACCAAGCCGTTCGAGGGCGTGATCCCCAATCTCGACCGCCGCTGGAAGGAGACCGATTCCTCCTGGGTGCGCGAGGACCTCGAGCGCTTCCAGCACGAGGCCAAGTGCGAGACCTGCAAGGGCGCCCGCCTCAAGCCCGAGGCGTTGGCGGTAAAAATCGCCGGCCTGCACATCAGCCAGGTGACCGAGTTCGCCATCGGCGAGGCGGTGCAGTGGTTCCTCGAGCTCGACCCCAAGCTCACACCCAAGCAGCGCGAGATCGCCGCCCGCATCCTGAAGGAGATTAACGAACGGCTGGGGTTCCTGGACAATGTCGGGCTGTCGTACCTGACGCTCAACCGCACCTCGGGCACGCTGTCCGGCGGCGAAAGCCAGCGCATCCGGCTCGCCTCGCAGATCGGTTCGGGCCTGACGGGCGTGCTCTACGTGCTGGACGAGCCCTCGATCGGCCTGCACCAGCGCGACAACGACCGGCTGCTGAAGACGCTGACCCGCCTGCGCGACCTCGGCAACACCGTGCTCGTGGTCGAGCATGACGAGGATGCCATCCGCGCCGCCGACCACCTGGTCGACATGGGTCCCGGAGCCGGCGCGCATGGCGGCAAGGTGATCGCCGAGGGCACGCCGGACGATGTCATGCGCAACAGCGCGAGCCTCACGGGGCAGTACCTCTCCGGCTTCCGCCAGATTCCGGTGCCCCAGGTCCGCCGCCAGCCGGGCCCCAAGAGCGGGCCGGGCGGCGGCCGCTGGCTCACCGTGAAGGGCGCGCGGGCCAACAACCTGCAGAACGTCACGGCCAGCATTCCGCTCGGCACCTTCACCTGCGTGACCGGCGTGTCGGGCAGCGGCAAGAGCACGCTCATCATCGAGACGGTGTACAAGGCGCTGGCGCGCCGTCTGAACGGGGCGCGCGAGCATCCCGGGGAACATGCCGGGCTCGACGGAGTCGGGCAGCTCGACAAGGTGATCGACATCGACCAGTCGCCGATCGGCCGCACGCCGCGTTCCAATCCCGCGACCTATACCGGCGCCTTTTCGCCGATTCGCGACTGGTTCGCCCAGCTGCCGGAATCGACCGAGCGCGGCTACAAGCCCGGCCGCTTCTCGTTCAACGTCAAGGGCGGGCGCTGCGAGGCCTGCCAGGGCGACGGCGTCATCAAGATCGAGATGCACTTCCTGCCCGACGTCTACGTGCAGTGCGACGTCTGCAAGGGCAAGCGCTACAACCGCGAGACCCTGGAGATCCACTTCCGCGGCAAGTCGATCGCCGATGTGCTCGAGATGACGGTCGACGAGGGCGTCGAGTTCTTCAAGGCCGTGCCGGTCATCCGCGACAAGCTCCTGACCCTGCAGCAGGTCGGGCTGGGCTACATCCATATCGGCCAGCAGGCGACCACGCTGTCGGGCGGCGAGGCGCAGCGCGTGAAGCTCGCCAAGGAGCTGTCGCGCCGTGCCACCGGCCGCACGCTCTACATCCTCGACGAGCCGACGACCGGCCTGCATTTCGAAGACGTGCGCAAGCTCCTGGAGGTGCTGCACCGCCTGGTCGAGGGCGGCAACACCGTGGTGGTGATCGAGCACAATCTCGAAGTGATCAAGACCGCCGACTGGATCCTCGATCTTGGCCCCGACGGCGGCGCGGGCGGCGGCCGCGTGGTGGCCGAGGGCCCGCCCGAGGAAATCGCCAAGGCGGCCGAGAGCTACACCGGCCAGTACATGGCCCGCCACCTGCCGCGCAGCGCGGCCGCCAAGAAACGCGCCTAAAACTCGGTGTAAGCGGTCGCCGGCGACGCACCGCCTCGCCCGTCCGGTTCCCAGCCCATGACTGCGAGGCGGCCAGTGGCTGGACACATGTCGACGGTGAGGCGCGTGCACTCGTTGACGACAGGTGGCGTTGCCCAACCGAACTCCTGACAGGATCGTCCGGCCCAGTCCGCGAGCGCCGCTCGTCGTCGCCGATTGTTGTCGACAGGCGGACCGTAACCGCACTGGCGCGGCCGCCAACCGGGTGCCTCCTCGTTACGCCATGCATTGGCGACTACAGTCTCGTCCGAAAAGGCGCGCGCACCTTTTCCGTCGCGCTCGATCACGACGCGTTGCCCGGACACGCAGCCAACCAGGGTGAAAAGCACGGGACGAGCCACCGGCATGGTCTCGAGCATATGCCGAGCTTCATCGAACGTTCGGCAAGCCTCGAAGGCCCGCCTCAGCACATGCTCAGGGGGCGGGCGAGCGCTTCGCACCGCCGCGCCCAGAGCATTGAGCACGTAGTCGGCCCACAGCAGCCATGCCGCGCGCATCCGTTGGCGCATCGGCGCTTGATTGATCGCCGCCGCGAAGCGTCCAGGTGCACAGGCGGTAAGAGTTCCGACAAAGCCAGGCCACGTGATGTTGAAGAAATCCCCGGCCGGCCCTCGTTGACGGACGACTTCGACGAGGCGCCCAAGACCGGGAAACGGCCAGTCGAGTGTGCGGCGCAGACGCGGCCCTTCGCTCGATTCGTCGGCAAGCGCCGTGCAGCCGAACAGGTATGCACCGTGAAGGAGCCACACTCCCGGCCGTTTCAGGGCCTTGGCGACGGCCTCGATTTCACCGACATAGGCAGAGCCGGAACGCCGCATCCAGCGCCGCACGAAAGGATCGGCGAGCCGGGCGACGAGGCCTCCGAGCGGCAGCCAGCCGAGACATGCGTCGCGAACGGCCAGGGCTTCGACTGGCCGGCGCGCAACGTGTGCCACTGCGGCTCCCTCGCCGACGTCCAGAAGCGGAACTGCCTGCATCAAGATCGCTTTCGCCAAGTAATATTGCCCAAGTCATAACCGTACTGCCGCTCCACCACTTCCGCTGTGGCGTCGGAGGCGTCAGCGCCTCGGGCAGCCACGCGGGCCAGGGCGACTTCCTTGGGCACATCCAGCCAAATGCCCTCGAAAGGCACGCCAACCTTGGTCGCCAGGGCCTCTGCTGCCCGGCGCTCGTCGGAGCGGGCGAAGACGGCGTCGAGAATGACACTGTGACCTGACCGCAGCACCCGTTCGGCACGCGCCAGGCAGGCCGCGTAGACCTGGGCCGAGGCTTGCAGCGTGTAGCTTCCCGTTGGCATGCGCGCCTCGAGCGCAATACCCGCCAGACGCTTGCGCTCGACGTCGGTGCGCACGACGACCGCGCCCGGCACACGCCCAATATCGGGCGCGAGTTTCACCGCCAAGGTCGTTTTGCCGCTGCCCGAAAGGCCGCCGATCGCCGTGAGGGTTGGCGGTGCCGGCCGCAGGAAAGCAAGGGCGGCGCTTTGGTAGGTGCGGGCTCCCTCGGAAATCTTGCCAACCAGCGCGGCGCTCGAAGCATCGACAAAGGCGCGAACGGCGGCGCGGCGTGACAGGAAATGCGGCAGCAGCGCCAGCGCCTCTTCATGCGGGGCACCCGGCAATTCGGCGATGCGCCACAGCCATTCGTTCAACAGCCGGTTCGCCAACGGCCCAAGTTTCCGCTCGCAAAGATCCATCAAGGCGAAGGCGAGATCGTAGAGGACATCGATGTTGGCGATGCGCTCGGAGAATTCGATGGCGTCGAACGGCACTGGCTGGCCGTCGATCAGCACGATGTTGCGCAGGTGCAGATCGCCATGGCAGCGACGGACGGCCCCCGCCTCGACCCGTCGCGCCACCAGCGCCGCGAAGGGTTCGAGGGCGGCCGGCAGCGCCTGGGCCATGGCCTCGCTGACCGCCGGGTCCAGCCGATCGCCCTGCTCTCGCATCTGGCGTATGTCGGCCGCCACCGAGTTCCGGTAGTCCTCGGGTCGGCCAAAGCCGTCGCGGACCGGCGCCAGCGTGTCGTGGAAGCGGGCGATACGTGCGCCCAGCGCCGCCATCAATGCGGGCGAGAGCGCGCCGCGATCGGCCATGCGATCGAACAGTCCATCCTCGTCGAAGCGGCGCATGATGACCAGCCAGTCGACGGCGTCGCTTGCCGTCTCGCCCAGGCTGCCAAACGCCAACCTGCCTCCGATCCGCCGGATGGGCATCACGCCGAGATAGATTTCCGGCGCCAGAGCGTGGTTGATCGCTATCTCAGCCGCGCACATCGCAGCGCGCCGGCTGGCGGTCGAGAAATCCATGTAGGGAAACTTCACGGCCCGCTTCAGCTTGTAGGCGCGCTCGCCGGCCAGAAAGACCACGGCGCCGTGCGTGTCGACGCGACTATCGGGCTGCAGGAGCGCCTCGAGGAAGGCGATGGTCTCGGTTTGGTCCTCGGCGACGAAAGAAGGGCCCGCCATGCGCTCAGGCAAATCGGGCGCGCCGCTCTTCGACGCCATACGGATCGACGTGGAGGATGATCTCGGCGTCGGGGAAAGCCCGCTGGATCTCGGCCTCTACCTGGTCCCCGATCTCGTGCGCCCGGGTGAGCTGGTAGGCCGGATCGAGCTCGATGTGCAGCTGGATGAACTTGGTCAGGCCTGACGATCGCGTGCGCAGATCGTGCACGCCGCGCACTTCGGGATGGCGCTTGGCGATGTCGACGATGCGATGCCGCTCCTTGTCGATCAGCTCGCGGTCCATCAGCACGTCGAGGGCCGCTCTCGCCACATGCCATGCGCCAAGCAGCAGGTACACGGTGACGCCAGCTGCCACGACGACGTCGATTAGCGGCTGATTGAAAATCCCCGAGGCATAGAGCGCGGCGCCCACCGCGAGATTGGTCACCAGGTCGGTGAAATAGTGGGCGCGATCTGCACTGATGGCGAGCGAGCCGCTTCGGCGGACGACGTAGCTCTGGAAGCCGACGAGCCCCACCGTCAGCGCCACGGCCAGCAGGCTGATCGCAAGGCCCACCGTCTCGTTTTTCACCTGGTGCGGATGGAACAGGCGCGCGCCCACGGTCAGCAGCAGGCCGCCGCCCGAGGCGGCGATGAAGCCCGCCTGCGCCAGCCCCGCCAGCGCTTCCGCCTTGCCGTGCCCGAAACGATGATCGGCGTCGGCCGGCGTGAGCGCCTGGCGAACCGCCACGAAGGTGACCAGCGATGCAATCAGGTCAAGGGACGAGTCGATCAGCGAGGATAGCATGCTGACCGACTCGGTGATCAGCCAGGCCGCCGCTTTCGCTCCGATCAGCACCACCGCCACGGTCATCGAGGCCATCGTGGCGATGCGCATAAGGCGCCGGGGATCGATCGCCATCGTTGCCTCAGGGATACAAGGTCCGCGAGCACCAGGGGGCATCGGCCGACGCGCGCCGGTATTCCAGGCGATCGTGCAGGCGAAACGGGGCGTCCTGCCAGAACTCGATCAGCAGCGGCTGCAGGCGATAGCCCGACCAGTACGGCGGCCGCGCGATCGTGCCGATCACGTGCTTGGCAGCAAACTCGGCGACCCTCTTCTCCAGAGCGAAACGGCTTTCGAGGGGCCGCGACTGATCCGAAACCCACGCCCCTATCTGGCTGCCGCGCGGGCGCGTCGCGAAATAGGCATCCGCCTCGGTATTCGACGTTGGCGATATCAGGCCTTCGAAGCGCACCTGCCGGCGCAGCGATTTCCAGTGGAAAAGCAGGGCCGCCTTGGGATGCTCGGCCATATGCTCGCCCTTGCGGCTTTGCAGATTTGTGTAAAAGACGAAGCCCACCTCGTCGAACCCTTTGAGCAGCACCATGCGCGCCGAGGGCATGCCGTCGGACGCCACCGTGGCCAAGGTCATCGCCGAGGGATCGTTCGGTTCGCTCTTTTGCGCCTCCTCGTACCAGTCGGCGAACAACGCCAGAGGATCGGCCTTCGCGCTGATCATGAGCACAATATGAGGGGCTCGGCAGGGTTCCACCACCGCCATCTTGTCCCAATGATAAACCCCCGCTAAGAACGCATAATGAATGCTGCCGCACAATTGATGGCCGGGAAAAAGGGCCTCGTCATGGGCGTGGCCAACGAGCGCTCCATCGCCTGGGCAATCTCCAAGGCCTGCCACGAGCATGGCGCCAAGCTCGCCTTCACGTTCCAGGGCGAGGCGCTGGAGAAAAGGGTGCGGCCGCTTGCCTCCAGCATCGGCAGCGACATCATCATGCCCTGCGACGTGACCAATCCCGGCAGCATCGACGCCGCCTTCGCCGCGGTCGAAAAGACGTGGGGTGGACTGGACTTCCTGGTCCATGCCATCGCCTTTTCCAACAAGGACCAGCTCAAGGGGCGCTATCTCGACACCACGGCCGACAACTTCGCCCTCACCATGAACGTGAGCTGCTATTCCTTCACGGCGGTTGCGCAGCGCGCCGTGCCATTGATGAAGAACGGCGGCTGCCTGCTCACCCTCACCTACTTCGGCGCCGAGCGCGTGATCCCGCACTACAACGTGATGGGCGTCGCCAAGGCCGCCCTCGAGGCGAGCGTGCGCTACCTCGCCGCCGACCTCGGCGAACAGAAGATCCGCGTCAACGCCATCTCCGCCGGGCCGATCAAGACACTGGCCTTCGCCGGCATCGGCGACAGCCGCTACATCCTCAGGTGGAACGAGCTCAATTCGCCGCTCAAGCGCAATATCGCGCCGGAGGAAGTCGGCAATGCCGGCCTCTACCTGCTGTCCGACCTCGGCACCGGCATGACCGGAGAAGTCATGCACGTCGATGCCGGCTACCACGTCGTCGGCATGGTCAAGCCGTCGTCGGCCAAACAGATCGCCGAGCTGCTAAGCGGCTTCGAAGGCGAATAGGACGGAGGCCGGCGACCATGGCCGGCAGCAGCTTCGGCACCCTTTTCCGTTTCACGAGCTGGGGCGAGAGCCATGGCCCGGCGATTGGCTGCGTCGTCGACGGCACGCCGCCGCGCATCCCCCTGAAAGAGGCCGACATCCAGGTCTGGCTCGACAAGCGCCGTCCCGGACAATCGCGCTTCGTGACGCAGCGTCAGGAACCCGACAGCGTGAAAATCCTGTCCGGCGTGTTCGAGGGCGTCACCACCGGCACGCCGATCGCGCTGCATATCGACAATGTCGACCAGCGCAGCCGCGACTATTCGGAGATCAAGGACAAGTTCCGGCCGGCGCATGCCGACTACACCTATTTCAAGAAGTACGGGGTGCGCGACTATCGCGGCGGCGGCCGGCAGTCGGCGCGCGAGACGGCCGTGCGCGTCGCGGCCGGCGCCATTGCGCGCAAGATACTGGCCAGTTTGCTGGGCGACGGCGTGGCGGTCCGCGGCGCCGTGGTGCAGCTCGGCACCCAGAAGATCGATCGCGCCAACTGGGACTGGGCTGCGACAGCCGACAATCCCTTCTGGTGCCCCGATCGCCCGGCAGCGCAGGGCTGGGAGGGCTATCTCGACGACGTGCGCAAACGCGGCAGCTCGTGCGGCGCGATCATCGAGGTCGTCGCCTCGGGGATACCGGTGGGTCTCGGCGATCCGGTCTACGACAAGCTCGACGCGGACCTCGCCAAGGCGCTGATGAGCATCAACGCCGTGAAGGGCGTGGAGATCGGCGACGGCTTTGCGACGGCGGCCATGAGCGGCGAGCAGAACGCTGACGAGATGCGCATGAAGGACGGCGGGCCGGTCTTCCTCAGCAACCATGCGGGCGGCATCCTCGG
>JBPYDO010000242.1:0-4096 GCA_051985755.1 Reyranella sp.
CGCCCCTCCTACTTCCCGTTCACCGAGCCGTCGGCCGAGGTCGATATCGGCTGCTCGTGGAAGGACGGCGAGCTCAGGATCGGCGCCGGCGATTCGTGGCTGGAGATCCTGGGTTGCGGCATGGTGCATCCCAACGTCATCGCCAACTGCGGGCTCGACCCCGCGGTCTACCAGGGCTTCGCCTTCGGCATCGGGCTCGATCGGCTGGCCATGCTGAAATATGGCATCAACGATCTGCGCGCCTTCTTCGAATCCGATCTGCGCTGGCTGCGCCATTACGGCTTCTCCGCCCTAGAATGGCCGTCGCTGACCGGAGGGTTGGCGCGATGAAGTTCACGCTCTCCTGGCTGAAGGAGCATCTCGATACCAAGGCGTCGCTCGCCGAGCTGCGCGATGGCCTCACCATGCTGGGCCTCGAGGTCGAAGGAATCGACAACGCCGCCGAGACCTTCAAGGGCTTCGTCGTCGGCTACGTCGTCGAGGCCAGGCAGCATCCCAATGCCGACCGGCTGCGCGTCTGCAAGGTCGACACCGGTTCGGGCGTGGTCCAGGTCGTGTGCGGCGCGCCCAACGCGCGCACCGGCATGAAGGGCGTGTTCGCGCCGGCCGGCAGCTACATTCCCGGCACCGACCTGCACCTCAAGGCGAGCAAGATCCGCGGCGAGGACAGCAACGGCATGCTGTGCTCGATGCGCGAGCTGCAGCTCAGCGACGACCATACCGGCATCATCGACCTGCCCGCGGAGACCAAGACCGGCATGCCGGCCGCCGAGGCGCTCGGCCTCGATGATCCCGTGCTCGAGATCAAGGTGACGCCCAACCGCGGCGACTGCCTGGGCGTGCACGGCGTTGCGCGCGACCTGGCGGCGGCCGGGCTCGGCAGTCTGAAGCCGATGAAAACCGACAAGGTCGCCGGCTCCTACCAGAGTCCCATCAAGTGGACGCACGGCTACCAGCCCAAGCCCGACAGTCCCTGCCCCATCGTGGTCGGCCGGCACTTCCGCCGGCTGGTCAATGGCCCCTCGCCCGACTGGCTGCAGCGGCGATTGAAGGCGATCGGCTTGCGGCCGATCTCGGCCCTGGTCGACATCACCAACTTCGTGACCTTCGACCTCAACCGCCCGCTGCACGTGTTCGACGCCAAGAAGCTCAGCGGCGACCTCGTCATGCGCCAGGCGCGCGACGGCGAGACGCTGCTGGCGCTCGACGGCAAGACCTACACTCTCGATCCCTCGATCCAGGTGATCGCCGATGCGAAGGCGGTACACGGGCTGGGCGGCGTCATGGGCGGCGAGGACACCGGCGTCACCCACCACACCACCGAGGTCTTCCTCGAAGTCGCCTATTTCGACCCGATCCGCACCGCCGCCTCGGGCCGCAAGCTCGGCATCCAGTCCGACGCCCGTTACCGCTTCGAGCGCGGCATCGATCCGCAGTCCGTGCATTGGGGCGCCGAGGTGGCGGCGCGCCTGATCCTCGAACTGTGCGGCGGCGAGGCGAGCGAGGTGGTGCAGAGCGGCGTCATGCCCAACTGGCAGCGCGACTTCACCCTGCGCGCCGATCGCGTGAAGGGCCTGAGCGGCATCGACGTGCCGGCCAAGGACACTGCGGAGATCCTGGGCAAGCTCGGCTTCAAGGTGAGCGGCAACGGACCATGGACGGCCTCGGTGCCGTCGTGGCGGCCCGACATCGTGGGCGAGGCCGACCTCGTGGAAGAGGTCACGCGCGTGCACGGCTTCGACCACATTCCCACGACGTCGCTGCCGCAACTCTCGCCGACGCCTTATCCGACGCGCGACGCCATGCAGCGCCGCGCGCCGCAGGCGCGGCGGGCGCTGGCGGCGCGCGGCATGGCCGAGGCCGTCACCTGGTCGTTCGTGTCGCGCCAGAAAGCCGAGCGCTTCGGCGGCGCCGGCTCCGATCTCAGGTTGCTGAATTCGATCGATGCCACGCTCGACACCATGCGGCCCTCGATCCTGCCCAACCTGATCGATGCCGCCGCCCGCAACGAAGCGCGCGGCCTTGCCGATCCGGCGCTGTTCGAGGTCGGCCCGCAATACAAGGACGCAACGCCCAGCGGCCAGCGCACCGTGGCGGCCGGCGTGCGCCACAGCATGGCCGTGCCGCGCAACTGGCAGGGACCGGCCCGCGCCGTCGACGCCTTCGATGCCAAAGCCGATGCGCTGGCCGTGCTGGCCGCGATCGGCGCGCCGGCCGACAACCTGCAGGCAGGAACCGGCGCGCCCGACTGGTATCACCCCGGGCGTTCGGGCACCCTGCGGCTCGGCGATCGCGTGCTCGCCCATTTCGGCGAGCTCCATCCCCAGCTCGCGGCCGCGGCGGACCTGCATGGCCCGGTCGCGGCTTTCGAGGTCTTCCTCGACGCGCCGCCGCTGCCCAAGGCACGGCCCACCAAGGCGCGGCCGCAGCTGAAACTCTCGCCCTTCCAGCCGGTCGAGCGCGACTTCGCCTTCATTGTCGATACCGAGGTCGAGGCGGAGAAGCTGGTGCGGGCCGCGCGCAACGCTGACAAGGCGCTGATCACGGCCGCCCGCGTCTTCGACGTCTATGCCGGCAAGGGCGTGCCGCCGGGCAAGAAATCGCTCGCCATCGCCGTCACCCTGCAGCCGGTCGAGCGCACGCTCACGGATGCGGAGATCGAGGCGGTGTGCAACAAGATCGTCGCGGCGGTGGTGAAGGCTACCGGCGCCGTACTTCGCGGCTAGGATGAAACCCGACCCACGAGCCGTGTCATCCCGAGCGAGGCGAGGGATCCTTTTCTGGCGCCGCGAAAGGTCCCTCGCTGCGCTCGGGATGACACCGTTTTCTGCTTCAGTTATCGCGTAATGACCGACCTGTCGTTGATCCGTAATTTCTCGATCATCGCCCATATCGACCATGGCAAGAGCACGCTGGCCGACCGGCTGCTGCTGCGCTGCGGGGCAGTGAGCGAGCGCGAGTTCCACGACCAGATGCTCGATTCCATGGACATCGAGCGCGAGCGCGGCATCACCATAAAGGCGCAGACGGTGCGGCTCGACTACCCGGCCCGGGACGGCAAGACCTACGTGCTGAACCTGATGGACACGCCGGGCCATGTCGACTTCGCCTACGAAGTCAGCCGCTCGCTGGCCGCCTGCGAGGGCTCCCTGCTGGTGGTCGATGCGAGCCAGGGCGTCGAGGCGCAGACGCTGGCCAACGCCTATCACGCGATCGACGCCAACCACGAGATCATTCCGGTCCTGAACAAGATCGACCTGCCCTCGGCCGAGCCCGAGCGGGTGGCGCAGGAGATCGAGGACGTGATCGGCATCGACACGTCCGAGGCCCTCAGGGTCTCGGCCAAGACCGGGCTCGGCATCGACGAGTTGCTGGAGGCGATGGTCAAGCGCCTGCCCGTGCCCCAGGGCGATCGCGAGGCGCCCATCAAGGCGTTGCTGGTCGACAGCTGGTACGACCCCTATCTCGGCGTCGTCACCCTGGTGCGCGTGAAGGACGGCGTGCTGAAGAAGGGCCAGCGCATCCGCATGATGGCGACGGGGGCGGCCTACGATCTCGACAAGGTCGGCGTCTTCACGCCCAAACCCAGGGATGCGAGCGAGCTGGGGCCGGGCGAGATCGGCTTCATCATCGCCGGCATCAAGACCATCGCCGACTGCAAGGTGGGCGACACCATCACCGATGACAGGAAGCCCGCGGCCGAGCCGCTGCCCGGCTTCAAGCCGTCGGTGCCGGTGGTGTTCTGCGGCCTCTTCCCGGCCGATGCGGCCGAGTTCGAGCAGCTGCGCGAGTCGCTGGCCAAGCTCCGGCTGAATGACGCCTCGTTCCACTTCGAGCCCGAGACCAGTGCAGCCCTTGGCTTCGGCTTCCGCTGCGGCTTCCTGGGGCTCCTGCACCTCGAGATCATCCAGGAGCGGCTGGAGCTCGAGTTCGATCTCGACCTCGTCACCACCGCGCCCTCGGTGGTCTACAAGCTCAAGATGACCGACGGCAGCGAACGCGAGCTGCACAATCCCGCCGACTATCCCGATCCGATCAAGATCGAGAGCATGCAGGAACCGTGGATCAAGGCCACCATCATCACGCCCGACGAGCA
>JBPYDO010000243.1:0-8985 GCA_051985755.1 Reyranella sp.
GCACGAGGGCTGAGGTCGCCATCCAGCCCAGCCGCCGTTGCCAGGGGAGGGAGCCGGCCAGCAGCCATCCAGCGAGCAGGGCAGGACCCAACGCAAACGCCGCCAGCATCTTGACGTTGAACGCCACGCCCAGCAGCGCCATCGACAAGGCAAGCGACAGCCCGCGTCCGCGCAAGGCGGCCCACGCGGCAAGTAGAAGGAAGAGCACCAGCCAGGAATCGGTGTTGTTGGAGCGGTCGACAGCGACAGCGATCGGCGTGGTGGCGAGCAACAGGGCGGCGATCAAGGCCGCCGTTGGCCCGAACGCGCGGCGCACCAGGTGATGCAGGACGGCCACCGAGGCGACGCCTGCCAGCACCTGCGGCAGGTGGATGGACCAGGGGCTGAAACCCAGCACGGCCGCGAAGATCGTCTGGATCCAGAAGGCGACCGGGGGCTTGTCGAGGGAAATGAAGCCCGCCGGATCGAAGGCGTTGTAGAAGAAGAGCCGAAAGCCCTGCAGCATGCTGCGCACGCCCGCAGCGTAGTATTCCGTGCCGTAACCGTTGTCCTCGAGCCGCCACAGGCGCAAGGCCGCAGCGATGACCAGCACCAGCGCGAGCCAGGCGATTTCCGCTTTCTTCCGATCACCCGCCATGGGGTGATCTTACGACGCAAACCCGCCTTTTATCCCGCGCTGTCTGTCAGGTAGGAAGCGGCCCCTTGAAGACGAAGAAGGCGCCGAGGCAGATGAAGGCGAAGCCGACCAGGTGGTTGAGCGAGAGACGCTCGCCGAGATAGAGCACCGAGAAGGCGGCGAACACGGTGAGCGTGATCACTTCCTGCATGGTCTTGAGCTCGGCTGGACTGTAGATCCTGCTGCCCCAGCGATTGGCCGGCACGGCAAAGCAATATTCGATGAAGGCGATGCTCCAGCTCGCCGGGATCACCAGCCACAGCGGCCGGTCGGTGTATCTGAGATGGCCGTACCAGGCGAACGTCATGAACACGTTCGAGCACAGCAGCAGAACGATGGGCACAAGGGCAGGGGGCAACCAGGTCATACAAGCTCCGCTACGCGACTTCCGCCAGCTTAGCAGGTCTCCGCCAGCGTGGCGTTTCTGCTACGCTATGCCGCTCGTCGATGTTCACGCTGCCCGTCCTGGCCGGCCTCGCCGTGGTTGCCGTCGTCACCTCGTTTATCTCCGGCATCTTCGGCATGGCGGGCGGCATGTTGCTGATGGGCTTCCTGCTGATGATGCTGCCGGTGCCGGTGGCCATGGTGTTCCATGGCGTGATCCAGATCGCCGCCAACGGCTGGCGCTCGTATCTGTGGCGCCATCACATCAACTGGAAAGTCGTGGCCGAATTCGGGCTGGGCTCGCTGTTCTCGCTGCTGGTGTTCTCTTCCTTCGCCTTCGTGCCGCCGAAATCGGTGGTGTTGATGACGATCGGGGTCATGCCTTTCGTGGCGCTCTCCGTGCCGCAGCGCATCGCGCCCAACATAGAGGTGCGCGGCCAGGCCTTCCTGGCCGGCACGATCGGCGGCGCATTGCAGCTGTTGGCGGGCGTCACCGGACCGATCCTCGACATGTTCTATGTGCGCACCGGCATGTCGCGGCAGATGAACGTCTCGACCAAGTCGGCGGCGCAGGTCATGGGCCACATCGTCAAGGTGGTCTATTTTGGCGGCCTGATCGCCAACCCGGCCGGCCGCGACCTCGAGCAATGGCTGGTCATGGCCTATGCGGCGGTCTTCGCCCTGCTCGGCACCAACCTGTCGCGCAGCGTGCTGGATCGCTTGTCGGACCGGCAGTTCTATTACTGGACGCGGCGCGTGATCCTGGCCATCGGCGTGGTCTATATCGGACAGGGTATCTGGCAGATGGCGGTGAAATGACCGACAAGAGCGCCAAGCAGCGGGTGCGCGAGTTGCTCGACGGGCTGCCGGATGACTGCAGCCTCGCCGACATTCAGCGCGCCATCGCCGTGCTGATGTGGCCGCAAGGGAGCGCCAAGCCGGAAGGGCCGGTGGCGCCGGACGAGGTGAAGCGCCGGCTGCGCGAATGGCTCAAGGAGAAGGACAAATGACCGAGCGAGTCTCGATCGAGCTCAAGGACGGCATCGCCGACGTGCGGCTGAGCCGCGCCGACAAGATGAACGCGCTGGATCGCGCCATGTTCGAAGGCATCATCGACGCAGGTGTGAGGCTCGCGACCATGAAGGGCGTGCGCTGCGTCGTGCTGTCGGGCGAGGGCAAGGCCTTCTGCGCCGGCCTCGACATGGCAAGCTTCGCCGCCATGAAGCCGCCGGCGCAGAACGGCGAGTCGGTTCCCGGCGCGCGCGATCTTGGCAAGCGCACGCACGGCATCGCCAACGATCCGCAGCAATGCGCCTGGGTCTGGCGCACGCTGCCGGTGCCGGTGATCGCCGCCGTGCACGGCGTGGCCTTCGGCGGTGGCTTCCAGATCGCGCTCGGCGCCGACATCCGCTACGCCACGGCCGACGCGCGCTTCTCGGTGATGGAGATCAAGTGGGGCCTGGTGCCCGATCTTGCCGGCACGCAGCTGATGCGCCATCTGGCGCGCGAGGACGTGGTGCGCGAGCTCACCTACACCGGCCGCATCTTCAACGGCATCGAGGCACAGGGATATGGCTTCGTGACCAAGGTGGTCGCCGATCCGCGTGCAGCAGCATTTGAGACGGCAGGCGAGATCGCCAACAAGAGCCCCGACGCGGTGCGCGCCGCCAAGCGGCTGCTGAACGGCGCCGTGGCGAGCGACGCTGCGGCCGGCCTGATGGCCGAGTCGGTCGAGCAGCAGAAGCTGATCGGCTCGCCCAACCAGCTCGAGGCGGTAATGTCGAACCTGCAGAAGCGCGCTGCAGTCTATAAGGACTAGCCCGAACCGCCTCACATGAGACTAACAATCCTAGGTGTGGTGCTTGCGTTCTCGATAGGCCCAGCCTTTGGCCAAGGGTCTGACTCGGCACAAGCGCCACTTCCGCACAAACGGCCTGACTATTGCGAGCTTCAGAGCGACGGAGCGTGATGAAAGCGCAGCTCTCATGCACGGCGCACAAAAGTTCATTTGTCCCAGTGTCTGTTTCCGTGAAACGCTGCGGCCATGACATTTCCGGTCACCGAACACACTCTCAAGACCGCCCGCCACACCACGGGCTACGTCGCCTGCGGCCCCGAGCCGGGCCCTCTCCTCATCTTCTGCCATGGCTGGCCCGAGCTCTCGCGCAGCTGGCGGCATCAACTGCCGGCCTTCGCGGCCCTCGGCTTCCGATGCGTGGCGCCCGACATGCGCGGCTACGGCCGCTCCAGCACCTACACGCACTACGAGGACTTCGCCCAGGCTGAGATCGTGCAAGACATGGTCGAGCTCCTGGCATCGCTCAAGCGGGAGCGGGCGGTGTGGATTGGCCATGACTGGGGGAGTCCCGTCGTGTGGAACATGGCGGCGCACTACCCTGAGAAGACGGTGGGCGTGGCGAACCTTTGCGTGCCCTACATCAAGGGTTTTAGCCATGAGGAACGGCTGCCTCTGATCGATCGCAAGATCTATCCCGAGGCCGAGTACCCGGTCGGCCAGTGGGACTACCAGTATTTCTATGCCGAGAACTTCGAGAAGGCGCACAAGGCCTTCGAGAAGGACATCCGCCGGGTCGTGAAGACGCTGTTCCGCAAGGGCAACCCGGACGGCGTCGGCAAGCCCGCTTTCACCGCCTCGATCCGCAAGAACGGCGGCTGGTTCGGCGGCGGGCCGTGGCCCGACCTGCCGCGCGATGGCGACGTGATCACCGAGGAGGATCTCGAGGCCTACACGGCGGCGCTGACCCGCAACGGCTTCTTCGGGCCCGACGCCTGGTACATGAACAACGAGCGCAATGCCGAGTTCGCGAAGAAGTCCAAGAACGCCGGCAAGCTCGCGATGCCGGTGCTGTTCCTGCACGCTGCCTACGACACGACCTGCGAGACCATGACTTCGCGTTTGGCGGAGCCGATGCGCAAGGATTGCTCGGATCTCACCGAGGTCGTGGTGAAGTCGGGCCACTGGATGGCGCAGGAGAAGCCGGTCGATGTGAACGTTGCGCTCACCAGATGGCTGGCGGCCAAGTTGCCGGACTACTGGGCGAAGCCCTAGCGGCCTTTCATCTTGCGCCACTCGGCGAAGGCCCGCTTGGCGCGCTCGCCGCTCGGGATGTGCAGGCCGTAGACACCGCCACCCTGGTTGACCTGCTCGGCGGTGAACTCCTCGAAGGCGATCGCCTCGGCGGCCTCCTCGGCGACCGTGTCGGCGAGTTGGCCTGGGATCACGACCAGCGCCGTGCGGTCGCGCAGGATCGCATCGCCCGCCTCGATCGGCAGGCCACGCAGATCGCGGCGCACCACGACCGCGGCGAGGCGCTGCACCAGGCGCTCGGGCAGGCGCGCATTCGGTCGCTCCAGCACCAGCACGCTGCCCTCGCGGCAAGCCTCGACCGTCAGGCAGGCTTCTCCGGCAAAAGGATCGCGAGGCGGCAGTTTCGAGGCGTCGCGGCCCGCCACGCCGCGGCGCTCGAGCGCCGCAATGACGGCCTTCGCGCCGACCCGCAGGAGCTTGTCACGCGTCTCCGGGCTCATTGCTTCCTGAGAGCCGCGAAGCGCTCCTGGGTTTCTTTCGGCCAGGTTTCGCTCCTGCTGTAGAACTCGGGCACAGCCTTGGCGCCTGACGGCAGCACGACCCAGGGCAGCTTGGTGGACGTGAAGATGTGGATGTCGGGCGAGATGCCGTGGCCGGCATCGAGCGTGCCGACACGCACGAAATTCACCTTGTCGCCGGCACCGCCGTAGTTGCTCCACACGGCGATCCGGCATTTGGGGCAGCGCCAGATCTTCTGGCCTTTGCGGCTCGCCGAGGGTGTGACGATCAGCTCGGGCTCACCCTCGCCAGTGATCTCCACCCGGTCGGCCTCGATCATGGCGTTGAGGGCAAACGCCGTTCCGGTCTCGCGCTGGCACCAGGTGCAGTGGCAGGCATGCACGAACAAGGGCTTGCCCTTCATGCGATAGCGCACGTGGCGGCAGCTGCAGCCGCCCTCGCGAGTCTCCTGATTGCTGGTCATGACACGACCCAATAGCATCCAAACGAGGAGGGCAAAGATATGGCGGATCGGTTGAAGGGCAAAGTGGCCGTGGTGACCGGCGCGGCGCCGCGCGGCGAGGGTGTCGGCAACGGCATGGCGACCGCCATCCTGTTCGCCCGAGAGGGCGCCAAGGTGGTGCTGGTCAACCGCAGCGCCGAGCGGGCCGAGAAGCTTCGCAAGCAGATCAAGAGCGAGGGCGGCGAGGCGGCAGTGTTCGCGGGCGACGTCACCAAGGTCGAGGTCTGCGAGGCGATGGCTGACTTTGCCATCAAGACCTACGGCCGGCTTGACGTGCTGCACAACAATGTCGGCATCGGTGCCCCCGGCACGCCCGAGACCGTGACGTTGGCCGACTGGAACAAGGTCCTCGAGGCCAACCTCACGACGACCATGCTCTGCACCAAGAGCTGCCTGCCGCGCATGAAGTCGGCCGGCGGTGGCTCGATCATCATGGTGTCATCGATTGCCGGCGCCCTTGGCCTGATGGGCAGCCAGGGCGCCGTCGCTTACTCGACCGCCAAGGCCGGGCTGCACGGATTCACTCTTTCGGTGGCGGCCGACTACGCCACCCAGAACATCCGGGCCAACTGCATCGTCGTGGGCTCGGTGCACACGCCCATGGTGGCCCATCTCGGCGCCGAGGCGCGCGAGCGGCGCAAGAACATGGTGCCAATGAAGAGCGAAGGCACCGCCTGGGACATCGCCCACGGCGCGGTCTACCTCGCCTCGGACGAATCGCGCTGGGTGACCGGCCTGATGCTGCCGATCGACGGCGGCCTGGCCGCGCTCAGGGCATGGCCGCGCTGATCAGTTCACGCTCGCATCGCCAGCTGTAGAGGCCGCTCGCCACGACAATCGCGGCGCCGGCGATCGTCCAGCCGTCGGGCACGTTGCCGAACACCAGGAACCCCAGCAGCGTCGCCCAGAGCAGCAGCGTGTAGGCGAAAGGCTGGACAGCGCTCGCCTCGGCAAAGTCGAGTGCCTTGATCAGCGCGTAGTGCGCCACCGCACCTATCAGAGCGATCACGATCATCAACACCCACGCGGTCGCCGTGGGCCAGCGCCAATCGATCGGACCGACGAAGGTCGTGGCGAGAAACGCCACCAGCGCCGCCCAGGCGAGCGACGTGCCGGGCGCATCATGGCGCGAACAGAGCCGCGTCAGGATCTGGTAAGCGGCCCAGAGCAGCGCCCCCGCGATCGGAAGAGCTAGCGGCCAGTCGAAGGTGCGAAAGCCCGGTCGCAGGATCAGCAACACGCCCACGAAGCCGCCAGCGACGGGGACCAGGCGTGCCGTCGTCGCGCGCTCGCCCAGCACTGCAACGCCCAGCGCGGCGACGATTAGCGGCGAGGTTGCGGCGAGCGCGTGCGTGTCGGCGAGCGGCAGAAAGCGGAAGGCGAACACGAAGATGGCGCCCTCGACGATGGCGATCAGCGACCGCACGGCCTGCAGGACGGGCCGTTTGCTGCGCAGGGCGGCGCCCATCCCTTGGCGGCGCACAACGAACCAGGCGAACAGCAGGAACAGGGCCGAGCGGATCCACATCATCTGGCCGACCGGATAGTCGGCCACCAGCCATTTGCTGATCGCGTCCATGCCGGCAAAGCACAGCATCGCCAGCATGGTGAGGAGGGCGCCGAGCGAGGTGCGCGGCCGCAATTTTGTTGTTTCCGCGCCTGTCATGCTCGATACACGCGATAGTAGGGGCCCTGCCATGCGCTGACCAGCGGTTGACCGGCGGCGGCTGTCCCGTACGCTGAGCGCTTAGCCTAAGAGTAAGCGTTCCGCGCGTAATCGGCCGACAGGCCCCCAAGGAGGCGTGGCATGGCATTCGACCTCGTCGTCAAGAACGGCATGATCATCGACGGTTCCGGACTTCCGCGCTTCCGCGCCGATGTCGGCATCAAGGACGGCAAGATCGTCGAGATCGGCCGGATCAACGGCGCCGCCGCCAAGGAAACGCTCGACGCCGAGGGCCACGTCGTGTCGCCGGGCTTCGTCGACGGCCACACCCACATGGACGCCCAGGTGTTCTGGGATCCGATCGGCACCAGCTCCTGCTTCCAGGGCGTGACCAGCGTGGTCATGGGCAATTGCGGCTTTACGCTTGCGCCCTGCCGCGAGAGCGAGGCCGACCTCGTGATGCGCAATCTCGAGCGCGCCGAGGATATCAGCCGCGCCGCCATGAAGGCCGGCATCAAGTGGCGCTGGGAAACCTTCCCGCAGTTCCTCGACGTGCTGGACTCGTTGCCTAAGGGCATCAACTACGCGGGCTATGTCGGGCACTGCGCCGTGCGCACCCACGTCATGGGCCAGCGCGCCTTCACCGACGAGGCTACCGAGGCGGACCTCGCCGAGATGGTGCGCCATGTCCAGGCGGCGGTCGCGGCCGGCGCAATCGGCTTCTCGACCACGCGCTCGGTCTCCCATCAGACCTCGGACAACAAGCCGGTCGCCAGCCGCTTGGCCACCTGGGCTGAATTCGAGACGCTGGTTAAGTCGATGGGCGCCGGCATGGTCGAGGTCGCGGGCGAGCCGCGCGGCGCCGAGGGCTCCAAGGCGCGCAGCTACTACGAGAATCTCAGCAAGCTCGCGATCGAGAGCGGACGGCCCATCACCTTCGGCCTGTTCAGTCGCGGCAACAATCCGGACGCCTGGCGCTCGACCTTCGACATCATCGAGCGCACCGTGCAGCAAGGCGGCCGCATGTTCGCCCAGGTGCACAGCCGGTCGCTGAACGTGCTGCTCTCGTTCCAGACCCAATTGCCGTTCGACAAGTGGGAAATGTGGCGCGACATGCGCAAGCTGCCGCTTGCCGAGCAGAAGAAGTGGCTGCTCGACGCCGACAAGCACCGCCAGCTGGTCGAGATCGCCTCCAAGCCCTATCAGGGCCCGGCGCACACCGCCGGCGCCGAGGCGCGGCCGGCGAACTGGGACATGATCTTCGCCATGGACCGGATCCAGGGTCCGCACAAGTCGATGGCCGACCTTGCTCGCCAGAAGAACACCCATCCGGTCGAGCTGATGATCGACATGGCGCTCGAGCGCGACATGAAGTTCTTCATGATCCAGCCGGTCGCCAACGAGAACCAGGCCGACGCGCTGGAGCTGATGAAGCATCCGCGCTCGGTCGTGACCTTCTCCGATTCAGGCGCCCACGTATCGCAGATTATGGACGCCTCGCTACAAACGCATCTCTTGAGCCACTGGGTGCGCGAGAAGCAGGCCTTCACGCTGGAAGAGGCGGTGAAGATGATCACCTGCGATATTGCCACGCAGTTCGGTCTCCATGATCGCGGTCTCCTGCGCGAAGGCCTGGCCGCCGACCTGGCAATCTTCGATGCCGCCACCGTGGCACCGCGCATGCCCGAGGTCGTCACCGACCTGCCGGCTGGCGCCAAGCGCCTGAAGCAGAAGTGCGACGGCATGAAGGCTACCGTGGTCAACGGCCAGGTCCTGCTCAAGGACAACGAGCCCACCGGCAACCTGCCGGGCCGCCTCCTGCGCAAGGGCGGCGTCCACTAAAAGAGATCAAGAAGCCCTCGCCACACGCAAGAAAGCGGCGAGGTTGAGCGTCAGCAGCGCAATTTCCCGGCGAACCGCGCCGGCCGCTTGACTTGTCAACCCCGCGTCAGCATATACGCCGCGACCCGCGAAACGCGGGTCGGCAAAAGGTTTCTCGCGATCGCGCGACGCGCCGCTCAAACAGGCGCTTCATCCCGAGACAATCTCCACGAAGCAAGAGCTCTCCCAGCCGCGCGCGGGAATGAGCCGCAAGCCGCTCACCATGAGCGGCAACAAGGATAATCTTCAAAAGTGAGTAATGCGTCTTTTGCGGAACTCGGCCTGGCCGAGCCGCTGCTGCGTGCGCT
>JBPYDO010000244.1:0-5777 GCA_051985755.1 Reyranella sp.
GGCGGACTCCTGGTGCTGAGCGAGCTCGGCGTCAACATCACGCCGCTGATCGCCGGCGCCTCGGTGCTGGGCCTTGCCTTCTCCTTCGGCAGCCAGTCGCTGGTGCGCGACATCGTTTCGGGCATCTTCTTCCTCGCTGAGGATTCCTTCCGCGTCGGCGAGTACATCGACGGCGCGCGTGCCAAGGGGACGGTCGAGGGCTTTTCCGTGCGCTCGATCCGCCTGCGCCACCAGAACGGCCAGCTGCACATCGTGCCGTTCGGCCAGCTGACCCACATCACCAACTTCAGCCGCGACTGGACGACGGTGAAGTTCAACCTGTCGTTCGCCATCGACACCGACGTCGAACTGTTGCGCAAGACGGTGAAGAAGATCGGCCTCGAGATGATGAACGAGCCGCAGTTCCAGAAGGAGCTGCTGCAACCCCTGAAGATGCAGGGCATCGTCGACATCAAGGACGCCTCGCTGATCGTGCGCTTCAAATTCACGGCGCGGCCGACCAATCCCAGCCTGATCCAGCGCACTGCCATCCGGCGCCTGTTTGAAACCCTGCCCAAGCTCGGCATCCAGTTCGCTCAACCTCCCTACGCGAACTTCCCCTTTGGTGCGCTCGATCCCGCCCAGCGCGCCCAAGCCGCCCAGTAACCGTCGACCATCAGCTTTCAGAGGAGTACGCCATGCAAAAGCGCCAGCTCGGCAAGTCCGGCATCGAATTCGCCCCCATCGCCTTCGGCGGCAACGTGTTCGGCTGGACGGCGGACGAGGCCACCTCGCACAGGATCCTGGACGCCTTCGTCGATGCGGACTTCTCTTTCATCGATACCGCCGACGTCTATTCACGCTGGGTGCCCGGCCACAAGGGCGGTGAATCGGAGGCGATCATCGGCAGCTGGCTCAAGAAGAACCCGGCCAAGCGCGCCAAGGTCCAGATCGCCACCAAGTGCGGCATGGTCCCGGCGGACGGCGCGCTGTCGCGCAACCACATCAAGAAGTCGGTCGACGAATCGCTGAAGCGCCTCAACACCGACCACATCGAGCTCTTCCAGTCGCACAAGGACGACAAGGCGACACCGCTCGAAGAGACGCTCTCGACCTATGGCGAGCTGATCAAGGCGGGCAAGCTCGGCGCCATCGGCGCCTCCAACTACGAGGCGTCGCGGCTTGCCGAAGCCGCGAAGATATCCAAGGAGAAGGGCTTGCCGCGCTACGAGAGCCTGCAGCCGCACTACAATCTGATGGAACGCGGCCTGTTCGAGGGCGCGCTCGAGAACGAGTGCCTGAAGGAAGGGATCGGCGTGATCCCGTACTATTCGCTGGCCAGCGGGTTTCTGAGCGGCAAGTACCGTTCCGAGGCCGATGTCGGCAACGCACAGCGCGGCGCCGGCGTGAAGAAGTACATCAATGCCAAGGGATTGGGCGTACTGAAAGCGCTCGACGCTACCGCCAGGAAGCACAACTCCAACCCGACGCAGGTCGCGCTCGCCTGGCTGATGCAGCGCAAGTCGATCACCGCACCGATCGTGAGCGCTACCAGCCTGCAGCAGCTCAAGGACCTGATCGCGGCACCCGGCGTCAAGCTCGACTCCGAGGACGTCGCCGCCATCGACAAGGCGAGCGCGCCCTAGTCGCCCCATGCTCGTCTTCCGCCAGCTCTTCGATCCGACGTCGTCCACCTATACCTACGTGCTGGGCGACTCGGTTTCGGCCGAGGCGGTACTGATCGATCCGGTGTTCGAGCAGGTGCGGCGCGATGCGGCGCTGATCGCCGAGCTCGGCCTGAAGCTGCTGTGGACGCTCGAGACCCACGTCCACGCCGATCACGTGACCGGCGCCTGGCTCTTGAAGAACCGGCTCGGCAGCCAGATCGCGCTCGCCGAGGCGAGCGGCGCCCTCGGCGCCGACCGCTTGCTGAAGGACGGCGATCGGCTGCGCTTCGGCAAGCGCTCGCTCGAGGTGAGGTCGACGCCGGGCCATACCAACGGCTGCGTGACCTACGTGCTCGACGACGAGAGCATGGCCTTCACCGGCGACTGCGTGATGATCCGCGGCTCGGGCCGCACCGACTTCCAGCAGGGCGATGCGCGCCAGCTCTATCGCTCGGTGCGCAGCCGCATCTTCTGCCTGCCCGAGAGCTGCCTGCTCTATCCGGCGCACGACTATCGCGGGCTCACCGTCACCAGCGTCTGCGAGGAGAAAAAGTACAATCCGCGGCTGGGCGGCGAGGTCGGCGAGGGCGACTACGCGGGCTACATGAAGAACCTCGATCTGCCGCATCCCAAAAAGATCGACGAGGCGGTTCCGGCCAACCTGCGCTGCGGCCAGCCCGGCAACGAGGCCGTGGCGCTCGCCGACCCCACCTGGGCGCCGCTGCGTTTCACCTTCTCGGGCATCTGGGAAGTCGAGCCGTACTGGCTCGAGGAGAATCTGAACGCCGTGCGCGTGCTCGATGTGCGCGAGCCCGACGAATTCAGCGGCCCGCTGGGCCATATCCGTGGCGCCGTGCTGGTGCCGCTGGGCGAGCTCGCCACCAAAGCCAAGGACCTGCCCAAGGACAAGCCGATCGTCGCGGTCTGCCGCGCCGGCAGTCGCTCGGCGCATGCCACGGCCATCCTCAACAAGGCGGGCTTCACGGAAGTCGCCAACCTGCCGGGCGGCATGCTGCGCTGGCGCGGCGAGGGCCGCAGCGTCGAGGGCGGCGCGATCTAAAAGAGGGGAACGCTATGCCGCTTCTCTACACAAAGCAGGGGCATGCCGGCATCCTGACGCTGAGCCGCCCGCAAGCGCGGAACTGCTGGGGGCAGGACTATGCCGACGGGTTCAGCCGCCATCTCGAGGAAGCGACCGACGATGACGAGGTGCGCTCGGTCATCCTGACCGGCGACGAGGCGGGCGGCGCCTTTTCCGCCGGCGCCAATCTCCGCGATCCCAACACCCACAACACCCGTTCGGCCGAGGCCTTCATCAAGCGCGTCGGTCGCGCGCGCAATTTCCCGTCCAACCTGGTCAGCGACTTCCCCAAGCCGGTGATCGCGGCCGTCAATGGCTATGCCATCGGCATCGGCTGCATCATCACCTTCTGCTGCGACCTGATCGTGGCGTCGGAGCGGGCGGAGTGGCGATTGCCGCAGGTCGCGCTGGGCATCCTGCCGAACTACGGCGGCGCGACACGGCTCGCCCGGATTGTCGGCAAGGGTTTGGCGATGCGGGTGGCCATGGGCTTTCCGCTCAAGGCCGACGAGGCTTATCGCATCGGGCTCGCCCAGTGGCTGGTGCCGCACGATCGGCTGATGGAACAGGCGCTCGCGGTCGCCGACCACATCGCGGGGCTGCCGCCGCTCGCCGTGCGCATGGTCAAGGAGTCGATGAACCGCGGTCAGGACATCCCCAACATCGCCGATGCGTCGCTGGTCGATTCCTACCGCTTCATGGTGCTCGAGATGAGCGAGGACAAGACGGAGGCACACGAAGCCTGGCGAGCACGTCGCAAGCCAAGTTTCCGCGGACGGTAGCTAGCTCTTCCAGGCCTCGGTCGCGCGGGCGCCGGGAGTGACGTCGTCGGTGGTCGGCGCCTTCACGTTCTGCATGTGCTGGTAACGCTGCGCCGAGAACCACAGCGCATAGTCGGCGAACTTGATCGGCGGATACTTCGCCGGATGGTCGGCCGACCGGCAAGAGGGCAGGCAGTCGATCATCGTGTCGTGGTCGGGATCGAAGAAGAACGGGATGGCGTAGCGCACGGTGCCGGAGACATTGTGCACGCGGTGCGGAGTCGACAGAAAGCGCTCGTTGGTCCAGCGATGCAGGATATCGCCGCCATTGACCACGAAGGCGCCCTCGACATACGGCGCGTCCATCCAGCGGTCGCTCTGCAGGTGGATCGAGAGGCCCTGGACCTTGTTGGGCGGCAGCAAGGTCATGAAGCCTGAATCGGTGTGCGGCACCAGACTCGCCACCGAATCGTCGCCGGCCTCGATCAGCGGATAGCGCGACTGGCGCAGGATGATGTGCGGCGTCTTGAAGTAGCGGCCGAAGAAGTCGGCCGGCAGGTCGAGCGCCAGCGCATAGAGCGGCACCAGCTTCTGGCAGAGCGCCTCGAGTGTCGACATGTAGCGCAGCGTCTGCTCGCGGAAGCCCGGCAACCCGGCCGGCCACTTGTTCTGGGCATGAAAGCGGCGGCCCGACAGGACATCGGGATCGTCGGGGCCACGCTCGCGGCGCAAAAAGAAGGCCTCGTTTTGCGATGGCTTCTTGCCCTGGGCCGCGGCATTGGGCGGCGCCTGGGGCGGGATCGGCATGAAGCCGATATTGTGGTCGTCGACCTTGACCGCGAGCTTGGCCTCGGTCGGCAGCGCATGAAAGCGGGCGGCTTCGGCGTATTGCGCATCGATCAGCGACTGCGGCACGCCGTGTCCCGCGAGATAGTAGAAGCCGACATTCTCGAAGGCGAAGCGCAGTTGCGCCGCGGCCTTCTGAGCGGCGCCCGCCTTGCCGGCCAGATACGGGGCGACATCGATCAGCGGAATCTCGCCGCCGACCAGAGTCGGCGACCCGGACATGTCCTGCGGCATGCGGCTACTATACGGCATGATCGTCGAGAAGATCGAGCCGATTGCACTCACTGCGGGAACCCTGTCGCTCGTTCTGTGCCGTGTGACGACGCGCTCCGGCCTTGTCGGCTACGGCGAATGCCTGTGCAACAGGCCACCCATGCAGCAGGCGCTGGTCGCCACCATCCGCGACGCGATCGCGCCGCTCTTTATCGGCAAGTCGGCGGCCGACCGGGCGATGCTCAACCTGGCAGCGCGTCGCCGTTTCGCGAGTTTCGGCCGCGCCGGCACGGTGCTGAACGCGCTGGCTGCGATCGACATCGCCCTGTGGGACATCGCGGGCAAAGCCGACGGCAAGTCGGTTTCAGCGCTGCTGGGCGGCGCCAAACGCGGGCGCTTGCCCGTGATGGCGAGTCTCGACAAGACCGACGACAAGGCGCGGGTGCGCGCGCGGCTCGAGCAGGCCCTGGCGGGCGGCGCGAAGGCCGCGAAAGTGCACGAGGCGCCGATCGACGTTATCGAGGAAGCACGGCGCGCGGTGCCGCGCGACGTGCCGTTTGTCGCCGACAGCAACAACGCCCATACCCTGGCCGACGTCCGCCGTGACGAGGCACGCTGGCGCGCGCTCGATCTCATGTTCTTCGAAGATCCGTTCTGGCCGCCGGAAGATCTGCTGACGATGGGCAGGATGGCCGGCGTGCCGATCGGCATGGGCGCCGATTTCGGCTCGACCGAGCAGATGGCGGTCTATGCGAAGGCCCCGGCGATCGCCGTGCTGCAGCCCGACGTCTGCATGCTGGGCGGCTTGACCGAGGCTCAGCGTGCCGTGGCGATGGTCGAAGCCGCCGGCAAGGTCGCGGCGCCGCACACGCCGTTCATCGGTCCCGCGGCGCTCGCGTCGCTGCACCTGCTCGCGGCGGCCAAGGAGCAGGGCTATTTCGCCGCGATCGAACCCGGCGAATCGCGGCAGATGTACGGCCTGGCCCTCGCGCGCTGGCAGCCCACGATAGACGTGCCGACCGGGCCGGGGCTGGGCTTTGATCCCGATCCCGCCTTTCTCAGCCGTCACGATCGTGCGAGATAGGCCGCCAAATTTTCGGAGGACATGCTGATGCCATCGCCGCTCTTCGACCTCACCGGCAAGGTCGCTGTCATCACTGGCTCGAGCAAGGGCATCGGCAAGGCGATCGCCATGCATCTGGCACTCGCCGGCGCCAAGGTCGTGGTGTC
>JBPYDO010000245.1:0-3924 GCA_051985755.1 Reyranella sp.
TACAGCGCCCGCGTCCAGACGGTGAACGACGCGGACCAGCCCGACTTCCGTGCCATCCTCGAGGCGTTCGATCGCCAGACCGGCTGCCCGGTGGTGGTGAACACCTCGTTCAACGTGCGCGGCGAGCCGATCGTCAACACGCCACAGGAGGCGTACCGCTGCTTCATGCGCACCGAAATGGAGCTGCTGGTGCTGGAGGACTGTTTCCTGGAGAAATCGAAACAACCCAAGAGCAAGGAAGGCGATGCCTGGAAAAAAGAATTCGCCCTCGATTGAGGCGCTGCTCGATCGCCTGTTCGACGCCTTGACGCCGGCGGCCGGCGCGCCGCGCCTCGATCCTCACATGGCGCTCAAGCCCGACCCGGCGGCGCCGTCGTACTTTATCGCGGCGCCGCGGCCGGCGCTCACGCTCGACGACATGCTAGGGCCGGCGAGGGAGGCGCCGTTCGCCGAGACCGAGCGGCTCCTGGCAGAAATGCCGGCCGAGCGGCGTGCGGAGCTGCTCTCGCTCCTGAAGCAATTGCAGGAGGCGTTGGCGGCCGAGCGCCAGGATGGCGAGGCCGAACCGCCGTCGCTGATCTACGCCTTGCACTGAGCGTCGCGTGCTCAAGCGGGCGATCATCACCGCCTCTGTCGGGCTTGGTTGCTTTCCCCTTGGACTGGCGGTGCAGCGCCTGCTGTTCGGCAATCGCTTCCTGCGCATTCTCAACTATCACGCGACGCCGCGGAAGCACGCCGACGGCCTGGCGCGCCAGCTTGCTCTCTACAAGGAGCACTTCGCGTCGGCCGGCCCCGCCGATCTCGAGGCCTGCCTGGAGGATCGCGCGACGGGCGAGCGACCGCATCTGTTGCTGACCTTCGACGACGGCTACCGCTCGAACTACGACGTGGCGGCGCCGCTCCTGGAGCGACACGGTTTTCGCGGCTACTTTTTCGTGCCCGAGGCAATGATCCCGGCCGATCGGGCGGCGGCCGACGGCGCCTTCGCCAGACAGGCGGGCGAGGGCGAGCCGCGCATGTCGTGGGTGGAATGCCGGGATCTCGTGGCGCGCGGCCACCGCGTAGGCTGCCATTCGCGCACGCACCTTCGATTGGCCGACGACGTGCCGCCCGAGCGATTGGCCGACGAGATCACGACAGCCGGGCGCGACATGGCGGCGAAGCTCGGCGCGCCGGTCGAGGATTTCTGCTGGGTGGGCGGCGAGGAATGGAGCTACGGCTACGGCGCCTTCGCCGAGATCCGTCGCGCTGGCTACCGCCGTGTCTTCATGACCAACCTCTATCCCGTGTTGCCGGGAAGCTCGCCGATCTGGATCCAGCGCACCAACGTCGAGGCAAGCTGGCCGCTCAGAGACGTGCGGTTCTACCTGAGCGGCGTGATGGACCTTGCCTATGCCGGCAAACGACGTCGGCTGCGGCGGAAGCTTCTCGCCGCCTGACGACTCACGGCGGCTTTTAGACCCGCCCGTGGCAGTGCTTGAACTTCTTGCCGGAGCCGCAGGGGCAAGGCGCGTTGCGGGAGACCTTGCCCCAGGTCTTGGGATCGTTGGGATCGAGCGCAGGCCTGACCATGGGCCGCGGTCGCGCGAGCGTCGCCACTCCGCCGCCGGTCGGGTCGGCCGGGTCGAATGACGGGTCCTCCGACATGGCGGCGGCGAGGGCCGGGTCCTCATGGATCTCGCGCATCTGCGCGGTGGGCCTTGGCGCTGGCCCCGGTCCTGACGGTGCCATCCCCATCTCGGGCGGCGGCTCCATGCGGAGCTGCAGGTTGGCCAAGAGGTTGACCACCGACTCGCGCATGCCCGTCAGGAGGTCGCTGAACAGGTTGAAGGCCTCGCGCTTATATTCGTTCAGCGGATCCTTCTGGCCGTAGGCGCGCAGCCCGATGCCCTGGCGCAGGTGGTCGAGGTGCAGCAGATGGTCCTTCCATTGCTGGTCGAAGATCTGCATCAGCACGCTCTTCTCGACCTGCCGCCAGATCTCGGGGCCGTACTGCGCCACCTTCTGGGCGAACAGCCGGTCGGTCGCCTCGGTGAGGCGCTGGTTGATCTGCTCGTTGGCGATGCCCTCTTCCTTGGCCCATTCGTCGACCGGCAACTCGAGGCCGAACATGCGGCGCACGTCCTCCTTGAGTTCGGCGGTCTTCCACTGCTCGGCGTAGGCGTCGTCGGGGATGGCTCGGGCCACCATGGCGTCGACGACGTCGCGGCGCATGCCGGCGATCACCTCGGACAGGTCCTCGTCGGCCATCAGCTCGATGCGCTCCTTGTAGATCTCCTTGCGCTGGCTGTTCATGACGTCGTCGAAGCGCAGCAGGTTCTTGCGGATCTCGAAGTTGCGCGCCTCGACCTTGCCTTGCGCCGTCTCGAGTGCCTTGTTGAGCCAGCGATGGGTCAGCGCCTCGTCGTCGGCCATGCCCTTCTTCTGCACCCAGTCGAGCACCTTGTTGTTGCCGAAGATGCGCATCAGGTCGTCTTCCAGCGACAGGAAGAACTTCGACGCGCCGGGATCGCCCTGGCGGCCCGAACGGCCGCGCAGCTGATTGTCGATGCGCCGGCTCTCGTGCCGCTCCGTGCCGACGACGTAGAGGCCGCCCGCCTTGCGCACGATTTCGCGGTCGCGCTCGACCTGTGCCTTGATCTCCTGGGCGCGCTTGCCGAGCTCGAGCTTGCGCTGCGCCGTGGCTTCGTCCGAATCACCGGCGATCTTGGCCGTGAGCTCGGTCTCGGCCTGCCGGATCAGCATGTCGGCGTTGCCGCCGAGCTGGATGTCGGTGCCGCGGCCGGCCATGTTGGTGGCGATGGTGACCCCGCCAGGCCGGCCCGCCTGGGCGATGATGTAGGCCTCCTGCTCGTGGTATCGCGCGTTCAGCACGTTGTGCGGGACCTTGCGCTTCTTGAGCTCATCCGAGAGCGCTTCGGATTTCTCGATCGACACCGTGCCGACCAGCATCGGCTGCTGTCGGGTGCGGCATTCCTCGATCAGCTTGACGATGGCTTTCGTCTTGTCGGTGAGCGTGCGGTAGATCTCGTCGTCGGCGTCGCTGCGTGCCACGGCGACGTTGGTCGGAATCTCGACCACTTCGAGTTTGTAGATCTCGCCGAACTCGGCCGCTTCCGTCATCGCCGTGCCGGTCATGCCGGCGAGCTTGGGATACATGCGGAACAGGTTCTGGAAAGTGATCGAGGCCAGCGTCTGGTTCTCGCGCTGGATCTCGACATTCTCCTTCGCCTCGAGCGCCTGGTGCAGGCCTTCGGAATAGCGGCGTCCGGTCATCATGCGGCCGGTGAATTCGTCGATGATGATGACCTGGCCGTCCTTGACGATGTAGTCGACGTCGCGCGCGAACAGCTTGTGGGCGCGCAGGGCCTGCGTGACGTGATGCAGCACCGTCACCTGGTTCGGCGCGTAGAGACTCTGGCCCTCGGGCAGCATGCCTTCGCCACGCAGGACCTCCTCGACCGCCTCGATGCCGGCCTCGGTGAACATCACCTGGCGCGCCTTCTCGTCCTTCTCGTAGTGCTCGGCCGTGAGTTGCGGGATCACCAGGTTGGCGCGCCGATAGAGCTCGGAGGAGTCCTCGGCGGGGCCCGAGATGATCAGCGGCGTGCGCGCCTCGTCGATCAGGATCGAATCGACCTCGTCGACGATCGCGAAGTTGAACGGCCGCTGCACCATGTCGGCCAGCCGGTACTTCATGTTGTCGCGCAGGTAGTCGAAGCCGATCTCGTTGTTGGTGCCATAGGTGACGTCGCAGGCATAGGCGGCCTTGCGCTGCTCGTCGCTGAGGTCGTGGACGATGACGCCGACCGTGAGCCCGAGAAAGCCGTAGATCCTGCCCATCCATTCCGAGTCGCGCCGGGCGAGATAGTCGTTCACGGTGACGACATGCACGCCCTTGCCTTCGAGGGCGTTGAGATAGAC
>JBPYDO010000246.1:0-9039 GCA_051985755.1 Reyranella sp.
TGACGGTGGTCGCCATCGAGCTCGTGGTGTCGTTGCAGCTCTTCCCGCAGGTGCGGAGCCACGCCGACTGGAAGACCCTGGCGCCGATTAGCCTCGCCGCCTGCGCCGCCATGCCGCTCGGCGTGTGGGCGCTGGCAAGCGTCGACAAGAACACCATCGTGACGGCGGTGTCGGCCGTGATCGTCGGCTTCGTCGTGGTGATGTGGAGCGGCTGGAGATATCGCGGACGGCGCACCGCCACGATCGGGGCGACGGTCGGGGCAGTGTCGGGCGCCATGATGGCAACGACCAGCGTCGGCGGCCCGCCGGTGCTGCTTTACCTCCTGTCGGGCAACGACCCGCCGGCGGTCAATCGCGCCAACATCGTCACCTACTATTTCCTCACCCAGTTCCTGTTGATCGTGATCGTGCTGGCGACCGGTGTCGCGGGCTGGGATGCCCTGGCGCGCGCCGTTGTGCTGTTTCCCGTGATGCTCGCGGCAGCCTGGGCAGGCGGCCGACTGTTCCACGGCCTGGCGAGCGAGCGGCTCTACCGCAACGTCGCCCTTGCCATCCTGTTCGCGACCGGAATGTTCGGCCTGGTCAGGAACATCCTGTTCTAGGCCGAGCGCGGTGGACGGGCGACTCCTCGGTCGGCATTATTGTTGGCCATGAAGAGCCAAATGACCAACATCACCATCACGCCGATCGCCGGCTCGCTCGGCGCCGAGGTGCAGGGTGTCGACCTGCGCACCATGGACAATCACGCCTGGGCCGAGGTGCACCAGGCCTTCCTCGACCACAAGGTGATTGCGATTCGCGATCAGGATCTCAGCCCCCAGGACATGATGAATGTCGGCGCCCGCTTCGGCGAGCCCACCCACTATCCGTTCGTGAAGGGGCTCGACGGCTTTCCGTTTCTGTTCGACGTAATCAAGGAGCCGGTCGAAACGCGCAACTTTGGCGGCGGCTGGCACTCCGACACGACCTACCAGAAGGCGCCGCCGACGGCGACGCTGCTCTATGCCATCGAGACCCCGCCCAGGGGCGGCGACACGCTCTATTGTGACATGGTGGCGGCCTACGAGACGCTATCGGACGGCATGAAGCAGATGCTGGCATCGTTGCACGGCGTGTTCAGCGGCGGGCTCAAGAATTCGGGTGGCCGCAAAGCGCGTCACGCCCTGATCACGGGAATGAAGGTGACTGCGGGCGAAACGGCCGACTCCTACGAGGCCGTGCATCCGGTGGTGCGCACCGTCGAGGAGACCGGGCAGAAGGCGATCTACTGCAGCAAGGTCCACACCACGCACTTCGAGGGCATGACCGAAGACGAGAGCCGGCCGTTGATCGAATGGCTGGTGTCGCACGCGACGCGGCCGGAGTTCACTTGCCGCCTGAACTGGAAACCCGGGACGCTCACGATCTGGGACAACCGGCGGGTCATGCACAACGCGATCAACGACTATCACGGCATGCGCCGTCACATGCGGCGGCTGACCTCGGGGCCGACGGTCCCGGTCTGAGGTTCTCCTAGGCGGCGCGCCGCGCCTGGGCAGCGTCGTGCATGATTGTGGTGCGCCAGTGGATGCGCTTTTCCTCGATCGGGTAGCCGCCGGTCGCGGAATGGAGCGCGCAGCGATTGTCCCATATCACGATATCGCCCACCTTCCACCTGTGGCGGTACTGCACGTTCGTTGCGACCATGTGGTCGGTGAGCTCGGCGATCAAAGACTCGCTGTCGGCGTCGGACAGGCCCTGGATGCGCACGATGTGCGTCGGGTTGGCGTAGAGCGACGTGCGCCCGGTTTCTTCATGGACGCGCACGATGGGATGCACCGCAGGCGGCAGGTCGCGGTCCTCGGGCTCGAGCAGCGAGTTGCCGCGCCGGCTGCGCCCACCATAGACGTGCTCGGCCTTGAGCCCTTGGATGCGCTTCTTCAGCGAGTCGGGCAGGGTGTCGTAGGCCTCGTACATGCTGGCGAACAGCGTGTCGCCGCCGACCGAGGGAATGGCCAACGCATAGAGCTGCGTGCCCTTGCAGATCTCCTGGTCCCACGGCGAATCGGTGTGCCAGCCGCCGCCGCGGTCGTAGATCGTCTTGTCGACCGTACCGTCGGCTTTGCGCGTGCCGACGCCCATCACGGTGACTTCGGGGTGCTCGGGATGACGTGTGCGTCGCACGCGATGCGGCTTCACGCGGCCGAAGCGGCGCGAATAGGCGATGAAGTCCTCGACGGTGAGCGTCTGCCCTCGGACTACCAGCACGATGCCGTCGAGCCAGGCGCGGTAAAGTGCTTTCCAGTCGCCTTCGCTGAGATGGCGAACGTCCACGTCCGTGGCGATCGCGCCGATCTGGGGGTGAGGCCGCTCGATCTTCATGGGCGGAGTTTACGCCGGTCGCAGCCACGGTAAAGGCTGCGCATCACCGGCCGAGAAGGCGGTTCAGCCGGCCCTTCCAACCGCCTGATGGATCGTCTGCATAACATTGAGAGAGCGCTAGCCGAGTGCCCTCGTGCAGGCCACCCCGGGTCGGGAACCACGGATACCAACCGGCGAGGCCGGCATCGATCGGTTCGAGGGACGTCGTCGCCGCGGGCGCGATGTCGAGCTCCAATGTCGGCCGGAGCGCGACACCTGTGACCGGCGCATGCCGCACCACGCTATTCTCGAAGATGAGCCAGATCGGCTTGTCGGTCTGCGGCGTAAAAACCTGACCATCGCGCTGGCGAAACCGTGTGGTGCCGGAATGTGCGCTGGCGCCGCGCGGCAGCACGAAAAGCTTGCGGATGGAAGGCGGCCAACCGTCGACGTGCTCATCGGCGGCAATGTCACGTGGCACAAGTTGGAACTGGCGCGCTGAGATGATGCGGAAGGGGTGTCCGATATGTTTCTCGATCGTCGGGCCAGCGGCCGCCGCGAACTCACGCAATGCCGCCAGAGAATTGGGCCCCAGCGCCCGATACTCGTTACAGACATTCAAATAATCACAGACCTGCGGCTTGGTCTGCATGTAGCCCAGCGCGAAATCGTCCGGACGCATAAAGGTTCTGGGGCTTTCTAGCATAGCGGCGAGGAGTCGATCAGCGAGCGCCGCGTCGAGCGGAAACACGGCCACGCCGGCGCGCGCGATGGGGCCATTGTCGCAGCCCAAAGCCTCAGCAAAGGAGTTCCACGCCATGCGCGACAGATCTGTGCGAACGCGCTGAAAGCGCGCGAGCGGCATATCGTCCTCACGTGCACGCTTCTCGCGGGCGTCGATCGCACGAACGAGCTCGTCATCGGAGAGAGTGAGGAGATTGCGCATGATTTAGCTCGAACGGCTCTCGCGTACCGACTGCACGCAGTGTCCTGCCGAATATTGACGGGATATGCCGCGTTGCCCTTGGGGGACAACGCGGCTTTCCCGAGCGAAACTACCGATAATCATTGGTCGGAGTGAGAGGATTCGAACCTCCGGCCCCTAGCTCCCGAAGCTAGTGCTCTACCAGGCTGAGCTACACTCCGTCAGAAATCGGGGTGCCCGCTCGGGCCGCGGGGTTATAGCGGCCACCCCCAATGGTCGCAAGGCCCGCGGCCGGCGGCTATAGTCAGTACGCACCAGCGGGGGCGGGCATGGCCAAGGCGAAAAAGAAGAAGAAGCAGAAGCGGCTCAAGATCGCGCTGATCGGGTACGGCGCGATCGGTCAGATGCTGTTTGACATCTTCCGCGAGAAGAAGCCGCCGATCGACATCGTAGGCGTGCTGGTGCGGCCCGGCCGGGCCAAGGCGACGCAAAAGCAGGTCGGGCGCAAGGTCGCCGTCGTCGAGGCGTTGAAGCCGCTGTTGAAGCTCAAGCCCGACGTCGTGGTCGAGGCGGCGAGCCAGGCGGCGGTGCGCGACTGGGGCGAGACCATCCTGAGGAAGGGCGTCGACCTCATGGTGATCGCCACCGGCGCCTATGGCGATCCCAGGCTGTGGAAGAAGCACATCGCTGCGGCGGAGAAGAGTGGCGCGCGACTACGCCTGCCTTCGGGCGCGATCGCCGGCCTCGACGGGCTGCTGGCCATGCGGCTCGGCAAGCTCGAGCGGGTGAAGTATGTGTCGATCAAGCCGCCACATGCCTGGAACGGCACGCCCGCCGAAACCGACTTCGACCTGCCGGCGATCAAGGAGCCGACGGTGATCTTCCGCGGCACGCCCGCCGATGCCGGCCGGCTCTACCCGAAGAACGCCAACCTGGCCGTCACTGTCGCGCTCTGCGGCGCAGGTCTCGACCGCACAGACATCGAGTTGGTTGCCGATCCCACCCTGCCCGCCGACTGCAACGCCAGCCGCCTCGAAGTTGTCGGCGACTCGGGTGAGTTGAAGTTCGAACGGATTGGCCGCTCGATGCCGGACAACCCCAAGACGGGTGTTCTGACGGCCCTCACCATGGCCGACGACCTTATGAAGATGGTGCGCGCCAGCGACTGGTGACTGCGTCGCCGGCAGGCACCAGGGTGTCGGCGCCGATATGGCGCGCCCGCGCCTTGACGCCGAACAGGAAGCGCAGGACGCGCGAGCGGCGAACTACCGCCTCGTAAAGCGCCAGCGAGCCCAGGAGGGCGAAGGAAAAGGTCAGCACGTACTTGGCCGCCAGCGGCCAGCTCACATGGTGAAGCTGATATACGGCAACTACGATCAGCAACTGGTGCAGGACATAGACCGGCATCGCTGCTTCGGTGGCGTAAGTCAGGAACGACGAGCCGCGATTGAGAACGCGGGTGATGAACCCGATCGCCGTCAACACCCAGGCCAGCTGGTTGAGCGCGCTGAGGAAGTCCCACACGGTGTCCCGCCCGAAGGACAGTAGCGATGGGTCATTGGTCATCGCTTTCAGTGCCGCGAAAGCCAGAATCGCCGCGCCAAGCGAGAAATAACGGCCGCGCTGAAGGCTGGCCAACATGTCGGGCCAGAGACCGATTAGCCCGCCCAGCACGAACAGGCTCGCGAATTCGATCCAGCCATGAGGATCGTCGATGAAGGTGTACGCAGGGCTTGCCTGTTCCCGCAGCGTAATGTCGGCCGCGAAGAGAGGCGCGAGCAGCAGCCAATAGAGATGGCGGTCGACAACGGCGCGCTTCAGCCAATCGAGCCAAGGTCGCTCGCGGCGCCTCCTGAGCCAGCGAAACAGCGGCAGCGCCACCAGCGTCAGGATCAGGGCGTAGGGAACGTACCAGAGATGGTGCCAGGTGAGGTTGCCCTGGGGATAGAAGCCGTCGGCGAAGTGCGGCAGGAAGGCGAGATAGGAACCGTGAAAGCTGCCCTCTTGCAGGCGCTGCAGATACACTTGGGGCGGGTTGATTACCAACATGGCGAAGATCAGGGGCACCAGTAGCCGCTGGCCACGCTCGCGCACGATTGCACCGGCGGACCGAACGTTGAGCGCCAGCATCAACGCCGTACCGGAAACGACGAAGACCAACGATACCCGCCAGGGCCATATGAAATTGCAGAAATTGTCGATCAGCCACGAATCGTGCGCGTCCTTGATCACCCATGGCCACGAGCTGAATCCGATGGCGCTGTGGAACAGGAACATCAGGCCCAGCGCAACAACGCGTAGCCAGTCGAATTCGTGCCTGCGCCGCGGCGAGTAGCTCACGCCAGTCTCCCCCGGCCGCCAGCGCCGGTTCGCCTTCCCATTGGAGGCGGACACAACCATGGAGCGTTCCCAAGCGCAAAGGTTCGCGGACCTTGCGTGAAATAATCCGCGGGAAAAGCTACTGACGACAACGCGAACTGTGACAAAGCCACACGACTCCCCCAGGTAACGCGCCCGACGGTCGCTCACGCAACCGTCGAGCCAACTCCTTATCCACAACCGGCGCTGCCGGTTGCGCGGTGCAGATATCGCGGACTAGCCGCGACCGTGTCTTCCGTGTCCGAAGCGGCCGCCCCGCATCGGACCGTCCATGATCGCCTTCTGCTCAGGCGTGAGTGCCGCATAGAGCGCCAGCAGGGAAGGCTTCACCGATTCAAGCGTTGCGGCACGCGCCTTGACGAACTCCTCGCGCCTGGAGAAACGCTCGGCGAAGTTCGGCGGCGTCTTGATTTCGGTCGGCAGAGTCAAGCAACGCGCCATGTCCTTGGCGCTGGCTGCGTCGGCGGCCTTCTCGAAGGCGTTCCACGCCACCATCTGCTCCGGCTTGAGCTCGAGCCGCGCCTTGAGATAGGCCCGGTTGCCGATGCGACGTGCAGTTTTTTCCTGGCACATGTTGCGCGGCGAGAAGGCGCGCCGTTGCTCGCGTTCCGGCCGCTTGTCGGCGCCACCGCCGGCCGCCGGGGGGTTGGCGGCTGGCGGGGCTGCCTGGGCGACCTGCGGCGCGCGTTCAGACCCACCATCGAAGGCGGTGGCCGAGGTCAGCCAGGCAAGACCGGCGGCCGCCACGAGCGCCGTCGGGACGGCCAAATAGAGGGGACGAATTGGCATTACGAAACTCCAGAGAGACGGAGGAATTCTCCCACACCCCCTGTACGGACTGGTTTCCCCAAACGTGCCCGGCTGCCTGTAAGTTTTCCTTAAGCTTCGCGAGACTGTGAACGGAGCCATGCCGCGAAGGCTGTTCTTTCGTCCACCGTGAGGTAGAGCCCCTCTTTGCTGCGGCGCCACAGCACATCGTCGGCTTCGCTCGCCCACTCGTCGTGCAAAAAGTATCGCACCTCGGTCTCGTAGAGGCAGCCGCCGAAATGCCGACCGAGATCGGCTGTCGACTTCACATTTTCGAGTAGTTCATCGAGACCCGAGCCGTGACGCCGAGCGAGGACACGCAGGAGTTCTCGGGAAAGGCCGGGCTTGGCGGCGGCGGCACCGTCGACAAAGCGCTCGAATGCCTCCTCGAAGGTGGCAGCGTCGGCGAGATCGCCGTCGGCGAGCGGCTTGCCAGCGGTCCAGGCGCCGCCCATCCGCGGCAAAAAATCCTTGAGATCGGCGAGCGCATGTTCGGCAAGCCGGCGGTAGGTGGTGATCTTGCCGCCGAAAACCGACAGGAGTGGCGCGGTGCCCTGCGGGGCGTCGACCTCGAGGTGATAGTCGCGTGTCACGGCCGACGGATCGTCATCGCCATCGTCGAACAAAGGCCTCACGCCGGAATAGGTCCACACCACGTCGGCCGGCTTGACCGACTTGACCATGTAGTGGCTCGCGATCTCGCAGAGATAGGCGATCTCCTCCGGCGCACACACCGGGCTCTCGCTCGCCTCGACTGGAATGTCGGTCGTGCCGATCAGCGAGAATTCGCGCTCGTAGGGAATGATGAACACGATGCGGTTGTCACGATTCTGCAAGATGAAGGCGTGGCGGCCGTCGTGCAGGCGTGGCACCACGATGTGGCTGCCCTTGATCAGGCGAACGCGCTTGGGCGTGCGCACGCTGGTCCGTTCGTCGAGGAAGTGTTTGACCCAAGGGCCGGTTGCGTTGACCACGGCCCGTGCCTGCAGGCGCACGACGGCGGCATTGGGGCCGGCGAGTTCGATGTCCCACAGCTTGCCGTTGCTGCTGCGTTTGGCCGCCGTGCAGCGATGACGGGAGAAGATGCGCGCGCCCATGGCGCGCGCTGACTTGAGGTTGGCAATCACCAGGCGCGCATCGTCGACCCAGGCATCGGAATAGACGAAGCCTTTCTCGAAGTTGGGCTTCAGGCCTTTGCCGAAGGGCGAATGCGCCAGGTCGACCGCCTGCGACTTGGGCAGCTGCATGCCCCAGTCGAGGTGGTCGTAGAGGAAGAGGCCGATCCGCAGCATCCAGCGTGGCCTGAGATGCGATTCGTGCGGCAGCACGAAGCGTAGCGGCCAGGCGAGATGCGGCGCCTTGGCGAGCAGCACCTCGCGCTCCATCAGCGCCTCGCGCACCAGCCGGAATTCGTAGTGCTCGAGGTAGCGCAGGCCGCCGTGGATGAGCTTGGTCGAGGCCGACGAGGTGGCGCCGGCAAAATCGTTCATCTCGCAGAGGCCAACCTTGAGCGTGCGGCCCGCGGCATCGCAGGCGATGCCCGCCCCGTTGATGCCGCCGCCGACCACGAACAAGTCGAGTATGTCCCCGGCAGCCCCCGTGCCGTCTGCTCCGTTCATGGCCGCGAGATATAGCCTGCTTGACCTGTGGGCGCTTGGCTCGCAAAAGGCCGCATGGGCTTCCTGTTGAAGATCGCCGTGTTCGCCGTCGCGGGCTACGTTGCCTGGAACACGGCGCGTCGCTGGCTTGGATTGGGCGTCACCCGCAAGCCGACTGAGGTGGAGCGAGGCCCCACGGCAAAGCCGCGCCGGCCGGTTGTCGAGGAGACGCGGGCCTGCCCGGTGTGCGGCGTTTACATCGCAGCGGCTGCGGCCAATTGCGGTCGCGCCGGCTGTCCCCAACCCTAAGGCGAGCAGGCGACCCGGCGCGCTTGACCGCAGCAAGGGTGGTACCTATTTTGCCGCACCGCAAAAACGGCCTTAAGTCGCGGAAACACAAGGCCTTCTGAGCTTTCGGGGAAGTCCCGTGTCGAACGCCGACCGAGCGCGCGCCAAGCCGCAATGCTTTCAGGACCTGATCCTGACCTTGCAGGACTACTGGGCCCGCCAGGGCTGCCTCATCCTGCAGCCCTACGACATGGAAATGGGCGCCGGCACCTTCCACACGGCCACGACCTTGCGCGCCTTGGGCCCGAGACCCTGGTACGCAGCCTACGTGCAGCCGTCGCGGCGGCCGAAGGACGGGCGCTACGGCGACAATCCAATGCGCCTGCAGCACTACTACCAGTTCCAGGCGATCCTGAAGCCCTCGCCGCCAGACATCCTGGAACGCTATCTGGGCTCGCTCGACGCGATCGGCATCGACAGCAGCCTCCACGACATCCGTTTCGTCGAGGACGACTGGGAATCGCCGACGCTCGGCGCCTGGGGGCTGGGCTGGGAAGTCTGGTGCGATGGCATGGAGATCACGCAGTTCACCTATTTCCAGCAGGTGGGCGGCATCGAGGTCGGGCTGGTGTCGGGCGAGATCACCTACGGGCTCGAGCGGCTCGCCATGTACTTGTTCGACAAGAAGACGGTCTACGAGCT
>JBPYDO010000247.1:0-10922 GCA_051985755.1 Reyranella sp.
TGCGCCTCGATCATCTGCCGGAACGGCTGGATGCCCCAGAGATATTCGCCGCCGGCGATCGGGGTGTTGAGCGCTGCGGTGACCCGGGCGAGGCCCTGGTAGTCGTCGGCGGTGGTCACGTCCTCCAGCCAGAACAGCCCGACATCCTCGACCCGGCTGCCGATGTCGATGGCCTGCTCGGGCCGCCAGCGCTGGTTGATGTCGCACATCAGCTTGATGTCGGGGCCGATCGCGTCGCGCACCGTGCGCACCCGACGGAGCTCCTCGGCCGGCAGCTGATTGCCGGGAAGGCCCATCTGGGTCTTCATTTCCTTGAAGCCCTTCTGCACCAGGATCCGCGCGGCCTTTGCCGCCTGGTCGTGCGTGAGGCCGCGACGCAGTGAGCCGGACGCATACGTCGCGATCCGGTCGCGATGGCCACCCAGCAGTTGCCACAGCGGCTGGTCGAGCGCCTTGCCCTTGATGTCCCACAGCGCGACGTCGATCGCCGACAGTGCCAGGGTGAAGATGCCGCCCGGTCCGCACGAATCGCCGGTGCCGTTGCGCAGCCTGGCGACGACCTGCTCGATGCGCATCGGATCCATGCCGACGATCAGCGCGCTGAGCTCCTCGACCGCGACGCGCAGGCTGCCCGTCATGGCTGCACCATAGAAAGTAAGGCCGATCCCCTCGATGCCGTTGTCGGTGCGCAGGCGCAGAGCCACCAGCGGCCGCTTGCGATTGGCGTCTTCCGGCATGTTGGCGAGCGGATCTTCCTCCGGCACGAGCAGCGTGGTGACTTCGTAACTCTTGATCTTCATCGCAGTTTCCCTCCCCGTGCGGACCGCCGTAGCTGTCCGCGATCCGAAACCCATGTGCGGCCTGAATGTTCGTTCACATTACCGCGGTTTTCCGCCAGAGTCCGGCCAGCACCGGAGAGATGGCCCTGGGAGGGCAGGAGGAGACGATGGATTTCGAATACTCGGATCGCACCAAGGCGCTTCTGGAGAAGCTGAACAAATTCATGGACGAGGTGATCTACCCGGCGGAGCCCGTCCACGAGGAGCAGATGGAGAAGGCCAAGGATCGCTGGCAGCTGCCGCCGGTGATCGAGCAGTGCAAGGCCGAGGCGAAGAAGCGGGGGCTGTGGAACATGTTCTTGCCGGCCGACCGGGCCACCGGCGACACGCACGGCACGATGGGGCTTTCCAACCTCGAATACGCGCCGATCTGCGAGGTGCTGGGTCGCTCCTCGATCGCTTCGGAATCGACCAACTGCTCGGCGCCCGACACCGGCAACATGGAAGTGTTCGCCCGCTACGGCTCGCCGGAACTCAAGGAGAAGTGGCTGAAGCCCTTGCTCAACGGCGAGATCCGCTCCTGCTTCGCCATGACCGAGCCGGCCGTCGCCTCGTCGGACGCGCGCAACGTCGAATGCCGCATCGAGGCCGACGGCGACAGCTACGTCATCAACGGGCGCAAATGGTGGTCGTCGGGCATGGGTGATCCGCGCTGCAAGGTGATCATCCTGATGGGCAAGAGCGATCCCTCGGCGCCCGCCTACCGCCAGCAGTCGATGATCGTGGTGCCGCGCGACACGCCGGGCATCAAGATCGTCAAGATGCTGCACGTGTTCGGTTATGACGACGCTCCGCACGGCCACGCCGAGGTGGTCTACGACAACGTGCGCGTGCCGAAGGGCAACATCCTGCTGGGCCAAGGCCGCGGCTTCGAGATCGCCCAGGGCCGCCTCGGGCCCGGCCGCATCCATCACTGCATGCGCGCCATCGGCGTCGCCGAGCGGGCGCTCGAGATGGCGATCAAGCGCGCCAAGAGCCGAGTCGCTTTCGGCCAGCGCATTTCGGAGATGGGCGTCACCAAGGCCCATGTCGCCGACATGCGCATGGAGATCGACATGGCGCGGCTTCTGGTGCTGAAGGCCGCCTGGGCGATGGACAAGTTCGGCAACAAGGAAGCCCGCCAGCAGATCGCCATGATCAAGGTGGCGGTGCCCAACATCACGTCCAAGGTGGTCGACCGCTGCCTGCAGCTGCACGGCGCGGGCGGCGTCAGCCAGGTCTTCAAGCTGGCCAGTATGTACGCCCACCAACGTACCCTTCGTCTGGCCGACGGTCCCGACGAGGTCCATCGCGACCAGATCGGCCGGCTGGAGATCGCCAAGTACAACTAACAAGTACAACTAATTCGGCGATTCACTCGAAGGAAAGGCCGCCTGCGGGCGGCCTCTTCGCTGGGCGTCAGACGCCGAGATGGCGGTGCAGGATGTCGGGCTGGTCGCGCAGTTCCTGCACGTCTCGCGTCTCGACGATGTGGCCGTTGTTGATGATGTAGACGCGGTGGGCGAGGCTGAGCGCGGCCGAGATGTTCTGCTCGACCACGACGATGGTCTGGCCGGCCTCGGCAAGGGTGCGGCAGGTGGCCAGCAGGTCCTGCACGATTACCGGCGCCAGGCCCTCGAACGGCTCGTCGAGCAGGATGAGCGTGGGATCGCGGATCAGCGCGCGGGCGATGGCGAGCATCTGCTGTTCGCCGCCGGACAGGTCGGTGCCGCGGCTCTGCCGTCGCTCCTTGAGCCGCGGAAACATCTCGTAGATGCGCTCGATGGGCCAGCGCTTGGGCGCCGACAGGCCGGCCAGCACCAGATTCTCCTCGACGTTGAGGCTGCCGAAAATGCGGCGATCCTCGTGGACGAGCTGCATGCCGGCCCGCGCAATGGCATGGCTCTTCTGGCCGGCCACGTCCCGGCCGTCGAACACGACCTTGCCGCTGCGCGGCGTCACGACCCCCATCAGGCTCTTGAGCGTCGTGCTCTTGCCGGCGCCGTTGCGGCCCAGCAGCGCCACCACCTCGTTGCGCTCGACGGTCATCGACACGTCGAACAGGATGTGCGAATCGCCGTAGAAGGAGTTCAGGTCCTCGACCTCGAGTAAGCTCATGGGGGCAGGCTCATTCGTGCACTCCGCCGAGATAGGCCTCACGCACCGCGGGGTCGCTCTTGATCTGGTCCGGCGTGCCCTCGGTCAGCACCTTGCCCTCCTGCAGCACCGTGATCCACTCGACCAGCTCGAACAGCGAATCCATGTCGTGGTCGATGACGATCATGGTGCGGCCCTCGGCGATCGACCGCAGCAGCTGCACGGTCTCGACACGTTCGCGCGGGCTCATGCCGGCCAGCGGCTCGTCGAGCAGCAGCAGGCTGGGCGAGGTGGCAAGCGCCAGGCCGATCTCGAGCCGCCGCTTCTCGCCATAGGCCAGGGCCGAAACCCGCGTATCGGCCCGCGCCGTCAGGCCAACCAGTCCCAGCGTATCGTCGACCCGCTCAGCTAAGCCGGCGATCTTGTCGAGGCTGCGAAACAGGTCGAGGCGGAAACGGCCACGCAGGTCGGCCAGTGCGGCGATGGTCACGTTCTGCCGCACGGTGAGCCGGGTGAAGAGCTGGTTCACCTGGTAGCTCTTGGTCAGGCCCAATTGGCAGGCGTCGGTCACGCCCTTGCCGGTGATGTCCTGGCCTTCGAATACGATGGCGCCGCCGCTGGGCGGCACCTCGCAGGTGAGCATCTTGAAGAACGTGGTCTTGCCCGCGCCGTTGGGGCCGATGATGCCGCGCAGCTCGCCCGCCTTGACGGTGAAGTCGATGTCGCTGTTGGCGACCAGTCCGCCGTAGCGCTTGGTCAGTCCCTTGGCCGTCAGGATGGTGCCGACCGGCAGGTCACCGTCGCGGCGGCGCGCCGGCATGGCGGCGGCGGCCACGATCGGCGTCGCTTCCTGCGGCGCCTCGGCCTCGGGTTCGGCACGGCGGAAAATCAAGCGATGGAGGTCGACCAGACCGCCGACCAGGCCGTTACGCAGGAAGACGACCAGCAGGACGAAGACCACGCCCAGCACCAGCTTCCAGGCGGCGCCCAACCCCAGCGCCGCTTGCAGGAAATCTTGCAACGACAGCCACACCGCCGCACCGAGCAGCGGCCCGAATAGCGTGCCGGGCCCGCCGATCGCGGTCTGCATCACGAGCTGGCCCGAAGTATCGAAGATGAAGGCCTCGGGCGGCATGAAGGCCTGCAGCACGCCCAAGAGGCCGCCCGCCAGGCCGGCATAGGCCGCGGCGACGACGAAGGCGGTGAGCTTGTAGGCGTGGATATTGTGGCCGACGGCGGCGGCGCGCAGCGGGTTCTCGCGGATCGCCCGCAGGATGGCGCCGACCGGCGAGTGCACGATGCGCAGCCCGATCACAATGCCGATGAAGTAGCAGAAGGCCAGGAATGGATAGAGCGCCCACCCGGTGTCGAAATGGATCGTGGTGAAGCCGAGATAGAGGCTGGGCGCGGGCACGCCCGGCAGGCCATTCTCACCGCCGGTCCAGTCGGCAAGCGGATTGAACTCGACGAAATAGAAAACCTCGCCGATCGCCACGGTGATCATGGCGAAGTAGATGCCGGTGCGCCGGAGTGCGATCAGTCCGACCAGGTAGCCGACCACCGCGGCGACAACCATACCGATCAGCAGTGCCAGGATGACGTAGGGGAAGCCCGCGCGCGTGAGCAGATAGGCGGCGACGAAGCCGCCCGTGCCGTAGAACGCCGCCTGCCCGAACGAAAGCAGCCCGGTGTAGCCGAACAGGATGTCGAAGCCGATGCCGAACAGCCCCCAGACCAGGATGCGGTTGACCGTGTTGGGCGCGAAGCCCAGGTGGGGCAGCACGAAGGGCGCAATGAGCAATGCGAGCGCGGTCAGGAGCTCGGCAAGAAACCGACGCGGCAGGGGCATCAGAGACCGACGCTCATTCGCGTCCCCGCGCGCCCAACAGCCCGTGCGGGCGCACCAACAGGACGATCGTCATGGCGGCAAACAGCATGACGTAGGCGTAGGCCGGGTCGACCATGGAGGTGATGCTGACGATCTCGCCTGAGATCAATCCGCCCAGCACGGCACCGGGAAACGACCCGACGCCGCCGATCACCACGACAACGAAGGTCTGCACCAGAATCGCCTCGCCCATGTCGGGCGTCAGCGACACCACCGGAGCGTTGACGATGCCGGCGAAGCCCGCCGCCATCGCGCCGATGCCGAACACGACCATGAACACCCGGAAGACGTCGATGCCCAGCGAATCGACCATCACCGAATCCTCGATGCCGGCGCGCACGATCATGCCGAGCCTGGTGCGATAGAGGACCAGGTAAAGGACGATCAAGGCCACCGTGACGATGCCGACGACGGCGAGCCGGTAGGTCGGATAGAACATGATGCCGAGCGAGGTGATGCCTGTCAGCAGGTGCGGCGGCGGCACGGTCTTGGATAGGCTGGAGAAGATCAGGCGCACCACCTCGACCAGGCAGATCGACAGGCCGAACGTCACCAGGAGCTGGTCTTCGTGCGGGCGGCCGTAGAAGTGGCGGATGACGATGCGTTCCATCAGCACGCCAACCACCAGCATGAACAGCGCGGCGGCGACGACCGCGACGGTGAACGAGCCCGTCGCGTCGTACGCGACGTAGCCCGCGTAGCCGCCCAGCATGAACATGGCGCCGTGCGCCAGGTTCAAAACGCCGAGCGTGCCGTAGATGATCGTCAGCCCGGAGCTGATGAGCGCCAGCAGCGCCCCCAGCGCCAGGCCATTGAAAACCTGCGAAAGGAAATTGGACCAGGTGAACAACGCAGGGCCTCGCCAATCCCCTTCGCAGGGGAGGTGTTAGGTGTAGTCGCCTAGCTTACAGCCAAAGGCATCCGGTTTCTGCATGAGAGGCGCACCGGGGACAATCTCGACGATGTCGTAGTAGTCCTCCTTGCCTTTCATGTCCTTCTGCATCTTGCCCTTGACGATGATCACGGGGCGGACGCACTGGTGATCTTCCTTGCGGTAGTGGACATCGCCGACGAGCGACGGGATCGTTTCTTCCTTTTCATATTGCTTGATGACGTTCGGCGGATAGAAGGAGCCCGCCTCCTCCACCATGCGCGCCCAGTGGGCGAAGCTGTTGTAGGAGTTCTCCGCGCCCCACTCGGGCTTGTAGTTGTATTTCTTCTCGAACTCCGCGTTGAACATCTTGGCCAGCGGGTACTTGTCCTCGATCGACCACCAGTAGTCGGTCGCCGCGAGGACGCCCTGCATCAGGCCGCCCGTCTCGCGCGCGATGAACGGCACCTGGTAGGGGACGACCAGCTTCATCTTGTCGAGCACGCCGAACTGCTTGGCCTGCTGGATCGACAGGACGGCGTCGTGGCCCCAGTTGACGTTCATCAGGATGTCGGCGCCCGAGTTGGCGACGTTCAGCAGGTATGACGAGAAGTCGGGCGCGCCGAGCGGCGAGACCTGATCCGTCACCGTTGTCCAGCCGTCAGCCTTGGTGAGGTCCTGCATCGACTTGGTGACGGTGTGGCCGTACGTGTAGTCCGGCGTCATGTAGGCCACTTTCTTGTTCTTGCCGAACTGCTTGACCAGCACCGGCGCGATCGCCGCCGCCGCCGTCTGGCCGTAGAAGTCCTGGCGGAAGCCGTAACGCACGCAGTCCTTGCCGGTGGTGTCGTTCGAGCCGGAGATGCCGGCGACGTAGAGAACCTTCTCGCGCTGCGCGAGCTTGTTGAGCGCGACGGCGACAGCCGACGAGGTCGAGCCGGTCATCAGCACGACCTTGTTCTCGGTGATGAAGCGCTGCTGCGCCTGCACCGCGTCATTGGGTTTGGCGGCCGAGTCGGCGACGTATAGCTTCACTTGCTTGCCCAGCACGCCCTTCGTCGTCTTGGGCGAGATCTTCTTGATCAGCTCATGGCCGGAGTTGATGTGGTCGACGGCGAGTTGCCAACCTTTGAGCTCGTCCTCGCCTTGCACGGCATAAGTGCCGGTGCGCGGCACGGCGACGCCGATGCCGACCGAGCTGCCCGTCGAGCCGGCCGGCCAGGTGCCGATCGGCGGCTTGTCGGCCGACCAGGCGCTGGTAAACAGGCCGCTCGACGACAGAACGCCCGCGCCGGCGCCGGTTGCGACGGCCTGACGCAGGAAACGCCGACGCGACGTCAGCCGCCCGCTGGACGGCGATTTGGTAGTTGCCATGATTTCCTCCCTATTTGCCCACGCAGTCTAGGGGAATGTGCCCTCCTTTGGTAGGGGTCGCTTTGCTCGCGATTTTTAATTCAAATTAAAGGATGCCCGGGCGAATCGACCAAAGGTTGAACGAACCTCGTACAGTCGTCAGCGAGATGCCGCGCCGAAGGTGGGACAGTCCCATCCTCGCCCGGTTGCGCGGCTTCGTCGACCTCAACGCCGACGACATCGACGAACTGCGCGCACTGATCGAAAGCGAGCAGCGCGTCGAACGCCGTCGCGACCTGGTGATCGACGCTTATGAATACAGCAAGCTCAGCTTCGTGAAGGAAGGCTTCGCGGCCCGCTACAAGCTGCTGCGCAACGGCAAGCGCCAGATCATCAACGTCATCGTGCCCGGCGACATCATCGGTTTACCGGGCAGCTTCCTCGATCATGCGACTTTCTCGGTCATCGCCCTCAGCGAGATGAGGCTCGAAGTCTGCTCGCTCGAGGCCTTTGTCGAGTTGAGCTACCGGCAGCCGAAGTTCGGCCTGGCGCTGAGCTGGCTTGCGGTCCGCGAGGCGGTGACCAACGCCGAGCACGTGGTCGATATCGGCCGGCGCACACCCATCGAGCGGCTGGCGCACTTCCTTCTGGAGATCCATGCGCGCCTGCTGCTGGTCGGCCACGCCTCCGAATTCGGCTTCGACCTGCCGATCTCGCAGGAAGTCATGAGCGACGCGCTGGGGCTGAGCGTTCCCCACCTCAATCGCATGCTCTCCAGGCTCCGTTCCGACGGCATGATCTCCTTGGCCGACCGGCACTTCGAATTGGTCGACAAGAAAGCCCTGCAACTGCTCTCTCATTTCCAGCCGGCCAGGCTGGCGCGCATCCCCGAGCTGCCGGAGCGCAAGTTCAGCGCCTGACCTACGGCGTGCTTGACCGCGTGTAACGGGACCGTCTTGATTGCCTGGGAGTCTTGGCGCCCGACCAAGGCCAGCAGGAGCCGACATGGACATCGAACAGGCGGATATCGCCTATGTGCCGACCACCGGCGTGCGGCGCATTCACGAGGCGCCGCTTGTCGTCGCCAGCGACGAGACGCTGAAGGGCTATGGCTGCCTCGTTCGCGAGCCCAAGACCTTTCCCATCGAGATCGTGCGTTGGCCGGCGCAGGGCTGGCGGCCGATCGACAAGAATTCGGGCAACCAGGGCGGCGTAACCGAGGGCCTGTTCGAATTCTGGTGGAAGGGCCAGACGCTGTTTGCACGCAACAATGCAGTGGGCGACAGCTATCTCTTCGGGTGGAGCCACTGGCCTGAGGAAGCCACCGCCGAAGGTCCGACCGGACAGCGCGAGCGCGCGCTGATCTGGCGCGCCAACTATCATCCCGACGGCGGCCAGATGTTCTATCCCGTGCGCGGCCAGAGCTTCGTCGTTCCGCTGGCCTTGCCGGGCGACGACGTCACGCCGGATAGATTCTTCACCTTCATCTGCGACGGCAGCTGCGGTCTCTATATCCATCCCAACATTTGGCACGGCGCCGTCGTGCCACACGACGATCAGGCCGAATTTCTAGACCGCCAAGGCCGGGTCCATGCCCGCGTGTCGGTCGACTTCCCGAAGGAATTCGGCTGCTACCTGGCGACGCCGCTCAGCCGCCCCACCTGAGCGTCTACTCCAGGCGTCTCCGGCTGGCCGCAGGTCGAACGAGCCGGCGTTCCTGTCTTGATGGCCGGCGCTTCCTGGGGCAAGACCGACGCCAGGAGGGAGCCGATGACCGATCGCCTTGCAGGCAAGGTCGCCTTGATCACCGGCGGCGCCTCGGGACTGGGCGCCAACGCCGCCATCCTGATGGCACAGGAAGGGGCGAAGGTCGTCGTCGCCGACATCGCCGCAGACCGCGGCAAGGCGGTCGCCGACAAGCTCGCATCGGCCGGCCACTTCGTGAAGCTCGACGTCACCAGCGAGGACAACTGGAAGGCCGCGATCAGCGAGACCGTCGACAGGTTCGGCGCGCTGCACGTGCTGGTGAACTCGGCCGGCATTGGGCTCGGCAAGACGGTCGAGGACATCACGCTCGACGAATGGCGCAAGGTGCACGCCATCGACCTGGATGGCGTGTTCCTGGGCTGCAAGCACGGCGTCGCCGAGATCAAGAAGCACACCCAACGGCTGGGCGGCTCGGTCATCAATATCTCGTCGATCTCGGGCATCATCGCCGGCGCCAACATGGCGGCCTACAACTCGGCCAAGGCAGGCGTGCGGCTGCTGAGCAAGTCGGTGGCGCTGCATTGCGCCAAGTCGGGCTACAACATCCGCTGCAATTCGGTGCATCCCACCTTCATCGACACGCCGATCCTCGACCGCTACCGCGACCGCTTCGGCAACGAGGTCATGCAGCAGAAACTCGGCCGCCAGGTGCCGATCGGCCGGCTCGGCCGGCCCGAGGAAGTCGGCTGGGCGCTGGTCTTCCTCGCCTCCGACGAATCGAGCTTCATGACCGGCTCGGAGGTCGTGATCGATGGCGGCATCAGCGCCATGTGAAAGGGAGGAACGCATGCTGCTCTCACTGAACGGACGAAACATCTATTACGACCTCGCCGGGCCGAAGTCGGCGGCGACGGTCTGCTTCACCCATTCGCTCAATTCCGACGGCGGCATGTGGGTCGAGCAGCTGGTGCCGCTCCTGGGCGCGGGCTGGCGCGTGCTGCGGCTCGACATGCGCGGCCACGGCGGCAGCGCGCCGGTCGAGGGCGACTACACGATGGACGAACTGGCAGCCGACGTGAAAGGCGCGCTCGACGTGCTCAGCGTCGCCAAGGTGCATTTCATCGGCCTGTCGATCGGCGGCATGATCGGGCAGGGCTTCGCGCTCGCCTACCCCAACAGTCTCGCCTCGCTCACCTTGTGCGACACCGCGCCCGCGATGCCCGCCGGTTCGACCGCGGCATGGGACGAGCGCAAGGCCGCAGTCCGCAAGGCGGGAACGCTCGCCGCGCTGGCCGACGGCACGATGGATCGCTGGTTCACTGAGGAGTTCAAGAAGCTCAATCCCACGCGCTGGCGCGAGATCCGCGACACGATCAGCGGCACCTCGCCGGCCGGCTTCCTGGGCTGCGCCAACGCCATCCAGAAATTCAACTATCTCGACCGGCTGCCCACCATCAAGGTCCCGACCCTGGTGATCTGCGGCGACGAGGATCCCGGCACGCCGCCCGACGGCAACCAGCTGATCGCCTCCAAGATCCCGGGCGGCCGCTACGAAGGCATCGCCAAGGCCCGCCATTTCCCCAATGTCGAGCGCGCCGACCAGTTCAACCGCATCATGCTGCAGTGGCTGGCGGCGCGGCGATAGGACGTCCGATGGATTTTTCCTTCTCCGACGATCAGCTCGCCATCAAGGACAGCGTCGCCAAGCTCTGCGCGCAGTTCAGCGACAAGTACTGGCTGAAGAAGGACAAGGAAGGCGGTTTTCCCGAGGACTTTTACCGGGCGGTGGCCGATGCCGGCTGGCTCGGCATCGCCATGCCCGAGGAATATGGCGGCGCCGGGCTCGGTGTCGTCGAGGCGGCGCTGCTCATGCAGACGGTCGCCGAATCGGGAGCGGCCCTGCAGGGTGCCTCGGCGATCCATCTCAACATCTTCGGGCCCAACCCGATCGTGGTGTTCGGCACCGACGAACAGAAGAAGCGGCTGCTGCCCGACATCATCAAGGGCAAGGTCAAGGGCTGCTTCGCGGTGACCGAGCCCGACGCTGGGCTCAACACCACTGCGCTCGACACCCGCGCCGAGCGCTCGGGCAACGGCTATGTCGTGCACGGCAAGAAGACCTTCACCTCGACGGCGCAGGTCGCCGACAAGATGCTGCTGATCGCCCGCACGACGCCCAAGGAGAAGT
>JBPYDO010000248.1:0-6850 GCA_051985755.1 Reyranella sp.
ATCATCTGGGGCGCCGACTACCCGCACCCCGATTGCATCTGGCCCAACTCGCGCGACACGCTGGCGAAGAACCTCGCCGGCTTCTCCGACGCCGTGCAGAAGAAGATCGTCCACGACAACGTGACCAAACTCTACGGCTTGAACTGATCCACGCGCGCGCCTGGCGGAGCGCCCGCGCGGCCGTAAGGAGGAGAGGCGGACGGAGCTTGAAGCAATTCTCCCCGGCTTTCGCCTAGCTGGCGCTGAGTCGTTGCCTGGTGGGTCACGCGCTCCTACGATGTGAGCGAACACGGCTGGGAAGAGGCATGGCCCCTGAGCAGCGCCGGCTGGCGGCTATTCTGGCCGCTGACGTTGTTGGCTACTCCCGCCTGATGGGGCGGGATGAGAGCGGCACGGTCGCTCGCCTGCGCGGCGTTCGCAGGAATCGTCTCGTGCCGTTGCTGGCGCGGCACGGCGGCCGCATCGTCAAACTGACGGGTGACGGCGCTCTGATGGAGTTTTCGAGTGCCGTTGAAGCGCTGGCCGCGGCCATCGAGTTCCAGCAGGCGACGAACGACGAGGCGGCAAAGCAGCCCGTAGACGCCATCAAGTTTCGCATGGGCCTGCATCTCGGCGACCTGATTGTCGAAGAGGACGACCTGCTGGGCGATGGAGTGAACGTCGCTGCACGACTGGAGTCGGAAGCGCCGCCGGGCGGCATCCTGATATCGCGCACCGTGCACGAGGCGGTGACTGGGCGGATCAGTGCGAGCTTCGAGGATCTGGGCAGCCTGCTGCTGAAGAATATCGAGCGGCCCGTGCAAGCCTATTCGGTTGGCTGGCAAGCATCGGATTGGCCTGTGAGGGAGGAGACGGCGGCGAGTGAGATCTTGGCGCCAACGCCAACCAGGCATCTGCCCCTCGTACCGCCCGACAGACCATCGATAGCTGTGCTGCCGTTCAACAACATGTCCGGAGACCCGGAGCAGGAGCACCTTGCAGACGGTGTCGTCGAATCGATCACAGCGGCGCTGTCTCGCATTCGCTCCTTCTTTGTCATCGCCCGCAATTCGGCGTTCGCCTACAAGGGCCGCTCGATCAACGTGCGCGAGGTCGGCCGCGAGCTCGGCGTGGCCTACGTGCTCGAAGGCAGCGTGCAGCGCGTGGGCCAGCGCGTCCGCATCACCGCCCAGCTGATCGAGACAGCGGGCGGCGTGCACCTCTGGGCCGACCGCTACGATGGCTCGCTCGACGACATCTTCGATCTGCAGGACCGTATCACGGAAGCCGTCGCTGGTGCGCTACAACCGTCGATTCGTTTGGCGGAGATCGAGCGGGCGCGGCGCAAGCGGCCGCAGGAACTCGGTGCCTACGACTACACGATGCGTGCCATGCGGCATGCCTGGGCGCTCGACGCCGAGTCGGCGACGCGCGCCCTTGAGTTGCTCAACAAGGCGCTGGCGATTGATCCGGACTATGCATTGGCACTGGGATTTGCCGCCTGGTGCTGGGCGCAACGCTCGGTCTACAACTGGGTCGAAGACACGGCGATGGCCAAGGCGGAGGCGTTGAAACTCGCCGACCGCGCCGCGAGCGAATCATCCGACGATCCGCTGATCCTGGCGGTGCTGGGCGCCGCGCATACCTTTGCGCGGAACTATGGCGTGGCGCGGGTGATGCTTGAGCGCGCGGTCGCCGTCGATCCCAACGCCGCATGGGCTTGGAGCCGACTGGGCTGGCTCGACGTCTATGCCGATCGCCCCGAGGAGGCCAAGGTCAATTTCGAGAAGGCGTTGCGGTTGAGCCCGCTCGATCCCATCAATTTCAACAATGTGGCTGGCCTGGCCAGTGCCCGGATGGTGGCAGGCGACGATGCGGGCGCGGCCGACTTGCTGACCCGCGTGCTGCAGGAGCGCCCCAACGCCATCTGGATACACCGCAACCTCTGCGCTGCGCTCTATGGCGCGGGTCGTATCGAGGAGGCCAAGGCGTCGCTGGCCACGTTCCTCGCCGTCTATCCCAACTGGACCATCCGCAAGTTCAGGGAAGCGATGGTGTTCTCGCCACGCACGCTCGACCGCATGGCCGCGCAACTGAGCGCCCTCGGGGTGCCCGAGGGGTGACTTACGGCATCTGGTAGCCCGGCGTGGACTTGGAGATCTTGACCTCTTCCTCGTCCATGTCGTCGACAACGCCCTCGAACATCGGCGTTGTGAGGTAGCGCTCGCCGGTGTCGGGTAACATGGCGAGCACGACCGATCCTGTTGCCGCCTTGGCGGCGACCTGCATCGCCACGGCGAAGGTTGAGCCGCCGGAGATGCCGGTGAAGATGCCTTCCTTCTGCGCCAACGCCTTGGCCCACTTGATACCCTCGGCGCCGGGAATCGCCACGCGTTCGTCGAAGTACTTCTTGTCGATGGCCTCCTGCAGCACCAGCGGGATGAAGTCGGGCGTCCACCCTTGGATGGGATGGGGTTCGAAGGCCGGGTGGCTCCACGCCGGCGCGCCGTCGGCCGTGCGCTCCTGGACCTTGCCGCTGCCGATCAGCTGCGCGTTGGCCGGCTCGCAGAGCACGATCTTGGTCTGCGGCCGCTCCTTGCGCAGGACGCGGCCCACGCCTGCCAGCGTGCCGCCCGTACCATACCCGGTGACGAACCAGTCGAGCCGCTTGCCCTTGAAGTCGGCCAGGATCTCGCGCGCCGTCGTCGCCTCGTGGATCTCGGCATTGGCCGGCGTCTCGAACTGACGCGCGAGGAACCAGCCATTCTTCTCGGCGAGCTCGACCGCCTTCCGGTACATGCCGTAGCCCTTCGCGGCGCGCGGGGTGAGCACCACCTTGGCGCCGAGCATGCGCATCAGCTTGCGCCGCTCGATGGAGAAGCTGTCGGCCATGGTGACGACAAGCGGATAGCCCTTTTGCGCGCATACCATCGCGAGACCGATGCCGGTATTGCCGCTGGTCGCCTCGACCACGGTCTGGCCGGTCTTCAGGGTGCCGCTGCGTTCGGCGGCTTCGATGATGTTGACCGCAAGCCTGTCCTTCACCGAGGAGGCGGGGTTGAAAGCCTCGGCCTTGACGTAGAGCGTCACGCCTTTGGGCGAAAGATTGTTGACACGGATGCAGGGCGTGTCGCCGATCGTGTCGAGCACGCTGTCGAAGAGGCGGCCGCGCCCGTTCGTGGTTCTCACCTTGCCGTTGGCTGCCATGGGTCTCCCCCAGCGCTGAAGGAGGGCAGCCTATCGCAGGATCCAAAGCAAAACCCCCGGTTTTTGCCGGGGGTTCGTTATCCGATCCGAGATGAGAAGGCCTAGTAGCCCTCGCGCTCCATGCGCTTGCGCATCAGCTTGCGCGTGCGGCGGATCGCTTCGGCGCGCTCGCGGGCGCGGCGCTCGCTGGGCTTCTCGTAGTTACGGCGGAGCTTCATCTCGCGGAAAATACCCTCGCGCTGCATCTTCTTCTTCAGGACGCGCAGCGCCTGATCGACGTTGTTTTCCCGGACGAGTACCTGCACTTCGCTCGCTTCCTTTCAAAGGTGAAACGGCCCCGGAGGACGCCCCGGGGCCTGAATTCGAGGGCGCGTAGGTATCACAGCCCCGGCCGCTTGGGAAGCCCGGACCGGCATCGTGTTTCCGGCCGGTTTGGCGCCTATATTGGAGGTATGAGCGGCGAAAACCGCCCCGAAAGCGATCCCGACACCGGTCTGCGCGACCGGCTGGCCGATGCAGTGGTGGCGGAGGCCGCCTTCTCGGGCTGGAGCCAGCGCTCGCTTGCTGAAGCCGGCCGCCAGCTCGGCCTGCCGACGGGCGAGGCCGAGCGGCTGTTTCCAGGTGGACCGCAGCAGGTTCTGACCTTTGCCAGCGAGCGCGCCGACCAGCGCACCGTCGAGGACATGGAGAAGGAAGGCATCGCCGGCCAGAAGATCCGCGAGCGCATCAAGAGCGCCGTGCGCATCCGCCTGGAACGCCATGCCGGCCCACGCGAGTCGGTGCGCCGCGGGCTCGCCATGCTGGCGCTGCCCTTCCACGCCGGGCTGGGGCTCAAGCTTCTGTACCGCACGGTCGACGCCATGTGGTACGCGGCCGGCGACACCAGCGCCGATTTCAATTTCTACACCAAGCGGGCGACGCTGGCCGGCGTCTACTCCTCGACCCTGCTTTACTGGCTGAACGACAAGTCGGAGGGCGGCGAAGCCACCTGGGCCTTCCTCGACCGGCGCATCGACGATGTGATGAAGATCGAGAAGCTGAAGGACAGGGTCAGGAACTGGCAGCCGCGCGGCCGCTCATTCTCGCGGCGATGAGGTCGGCTTCACGTCACCGACATACGTCACGTGTCCCATCTTGCGGCCGGGACGGGCGCGGCTCTTGCCGTAAAGATGCAGGCGCGCCGAGGGGTCGGCCAGGAAACCCCGCCATTCGCGCGCCTCGTCGCCGATCAGGTTGACCATGCGCGACGGCGCCAGGATGTCGACGGCGCCCAGCGGCAGGCCGCAGATCGCGCGCACCAGCTGCTCGAACTGGCTTGTGGCGCAGGCGTCGATCGTCCAGTGGCCGGAATTGTGCGGCCTGGGCGCCATTTCATTGGCGAGCACGCTGCCGTCGCGGGTGACGAACATTTCGAGCGCCACCAGGCCCACAAGGTCGAGGCTTTCGGCAAGCCTCAGGCCATAGCGCTCTGCGGTGGCGAGCGTTCCCGCCGGCAGGCCCGACGGCACGGTCGTGGCGCGCAGGATGCCGTCCTTGTGCTCGTTCAATCCGATCGGGAACGGGCGCGTGCTGCCGTCCAGTCCGCGCGCCACGATGATCGAGATCTCGCAGATGAAATCAACCACCGTCTCCAGGATGCACTCGCGGCGCCCGAACTTGGTCCACGCCGCGGCAAGCTCGGCCGGGCTCACGACGCGTTCCTGGCCTTTGCCGTCGTAGCCCTCGGTGCAGGTCTTCAGGATGCCGGGCAGCAGACGTGCCGTGCCGATGTCGGCCGCGCTGCGGATCGGCTGGTACTCGGCGGTGCCGATGCCGCATTTGCGGAAGAATTCCTTTTCGCGCAGCCGGTGCTGGGCGGCGTGGATCGGCTTGACGCCCGGCCGTACCGGCTTGTGGCGCTGGCATTCGGTCACGGCGCCTTCCGGCACGTTCTCGAACTCATAGGTGATGACGTCGACCTCAGCCGCGAAGCGGGCGAGGGCGGCCGCGTCGTCGTACTTGCCCCGCACATGGCCTGACGAAACCTGCCCAGCCACCGATTCGGCCTCGGGCGCGAACACCCTGCAGCGATAGCCGAGGCGGGCGGCGGCGAGCGCCGTCATGCGCCCCAGCTGGCCGCCGCCCAAGATGCCGATGGTCGATCCGGGCGGCAGGACTTTGGCTTCACTCATTCGCTAGCGCGGTAGCGGCGCTTCGGCAGGCGGCGGCACTTCGGCCTTGAGGGCGTCCGAGTTGGGCGCTGCGGTCGTAGGCGCGAAAGCGACGCCGTTGGTCTGCGCCGTGCGCCATCTCTGCAGCGCCGCCATGATCTTGGCGTTGCCGAGCCCCACGATGCCGGCGGCCAGCAGGCCGGCATTGACCGCGCCGGCGCGGCCGATCGCCAGGGTGCCGACCGGCACGCCGGCCGGCATCTGCACGATCGACAAGAGGCTGTCGATGCCCTTGAGCGACTGGCTCTCGACCGGCACGCCCAGCACCGGGAGTGGCGTCATCGAGGCGGTCATGCCGGGCAGGTGGGCCGCGCCTCCGGCGCCGGCCACGATCACCTTGATGCCGCGGCTCTGGGCGCCGCGGGCATAGGCCATCAGGCGCTTGGGCGTGCGATGGGCGGAAACGATGCGGGCCTCGAACGGCACGTCGAGCTTTTCCAGGGTCTCGGCGGTGTGACTCATGGTTGCCCAGTCCGACTGGCTGCCCATGATCAGGCCGACCAGCGGGCGGCGTTTGGCTTTCGGTTTGGCCATGCGGCTTAAGGCGCCCCCTCAGGCGATGATGTCGGGAATGAGCCGACTTTCAAGCTTTATGATCTGGTCTTTCAGCCCGAGCTTGCGCTTCTTGAGCCGCTGCAGCTGCAGCTGGTCGAACGGCGCTTTCTCGATCAGGCGCGCAATGACGTCGTCGAGGTCGCGGTGCTCGCTCTTCAATGCCTCCAGCTTGGCCTTTATCGCCTCGAGGTCCAACGGATCCGATGTCTGATCGTCCATGCTCGGTGCACTCGTCCCGGCCCGGCGGAGCGGGGTGGCTATGGCCACTTCGCTTGGCGCCGTGTACCCCTTCGGCCGGCCAAAGGGAAGGTCCCGAAAAAGCGCAGCAAGAGAATGCCTTAGCTTGTCCGATTTCCTGCCCCATCCGTTCTGGAACTTCTCGCTGGAGATCTATGCCGGCGAGGGCGTGGCGGCGGCCTGCCTCGACCTGCAGGCGCGGCGCGGCTGCGACGTCAATGTCCTGCTGTTCTGCTGCTGGCTGGGAGCGTCGGGCCGGCCGACCCTGACCGCCGACCGCCTGCGCGCTATCCTGAAGGAGAGCGGCCCCTGGCAGGAGGGCGTCGTCCGGCCATTGCGCGAGCTGCGCCAGCGCCTGAAGGACACCGGCCAGGCCCTGCCCGAGACGCTGGCCGCCGTGCGCCGGCGCGTGGCCGACGCCGAACTCGCCGCTGAGCATGCCGAGCAACTGAGACTCGTCAGCCTGCATGCGCCGCCCGCCGACCGCGACCGGCCGGTCGAGAAGAGGCTGCGTGCCGCGGTGGGCAATCTCGGGGTCTATGCCGTCTGCCTGGGCGTCGTGCCCGACGCCCGCGATCGCGCCGCCGTGGCGACATTGGTGGCCGCCACCTTCCCCGGCCTGGCGCGCGCCGAGATCGACCGCGTCGTGGGCCTTTAGTTCC
>JBPYDO010000249.1:0-8160 GCA_051985755.1 Reyranella sp.
ATGCGCAAACGACGGATGTGGACGTCGACAGTGCGCGCTTCGACATAGACGTCCTTGCCCCACACCGCATCGAGCAGCTGCTCGCGCGAGAACACGCGACCGGGATGCTCCATGAAATGCCGCAGCAGGCGGAACTCGGTGGGGCCGAGATGCACCGGCTTGCCGCTGCGGATCACCCGATGGGCCACCAGGTCCATGACGATGTCGGCGTAGTTCAGCGCTTCTTCGGCGAGTGCCGGGCGGATACGACGCAACACCGCGCGGATGCGCGCCACCAGCTCGGTGGGCGAGAACGGCTTGGAGACATAGTCGTCGGCGCCGGCATCGAGGCCGCGCACGCGGTCGCCCTCCTCGCCGCGCGCAGTCAGCATGATGATCGGCACGTTGGCCGTCGCCGTCTGCCGCCGCAGCTGCCGGCAGACCTCGATGCCCGACATCAGGGGCAACATCCAGTCGAGCAGGATGAGGTCGGGCGTGTCCTCCTGCACGGAGGCCAATGCTTCCTCGCCGTCGAAGGCGACGGAGACGCGGAAGCCCGCCTGCTCGAGGTTGTAGCGCAGGAGCTCGACCAGCGCCGTCTCGTCCTCGACGATGAGCACGCGGGGCTTCACAGACGACGTCTGCTGGGCGTCGCGTCGGGCAGGCGCGGGGGCGGTCATGCTCACTGGGCGGCATCCTTGGTGTAGATGGCGGCGCCGCCCTTCGGGCGGGCCTCGGCGAAGGTCTGGCCGGTGGTGCGGAAACTCACCAGCTCGGCGATGTTGGTGATGTGGTCACCGGCGCGCTCGATGTTCTTGGCGATGAACATGAGATGCGTGCAGGCAGTGATCGTGCGCGGATCTTCCATCATGTAGGTGAGAAGCTCGCGGAACAGGCCGGTGTAGACCTGGTCGGTTTCCTCGTCGCGCTGCCAGACGTCGTGCGCCTTGGCGACATCGTCGTCGGCGAAGGCGTCGAGCACGTCCTTGAGGGCCGACCGCACCATGCGGCCCAGCCGGTCGATGCCGGCGACCGCCGACGGCGGCGCATTGCCATGGGCCAGCACGATGCTGCGCTTGGCCGTGTTCTTGGCGTAGTCGGCGATTCGTTCTAGGGCCGCGGCGATCTTGATCGACGACAGGATGACGCGAAGATCAATGGCCATAGGCTGACGCAGCGCCAGCAGCTCCACCGTCTGCTGCTGCACCTTGGCGTCGATGGCGTCGACCCGCGCATCGTCGGCGATCACCTGCTCGGCGATCTGCGAATCGCCCTCGCGCAACGCCGTCAAGGCCTTGGTGAACTGGCTTTCCGTCAGGCCGCCCATCTCGTTGATGGTGGCATTGAGCCGCTCCAATTCCTCGTCGAAGCGCTTGATCAGGTGTTCGTTCGCCATATCGCGGTTCCTTTACTCAGCCGAACCGGCCCGTGATGTAGGCCTGCGTACGCTTGTCCTTCGGCGTGGTGAACATCGTGGCGGTCGCGTCGAATTCGACCAATTCGCCGAGGTACATGAAGGTCGTGAAGTCCGATACGCGCGCCGCTTGCTGCATGTTGTGGGTGACGATGACGATCGTGTAGTCCTGTTTCAGCTCGTCGATCAACTCCTCGATCTTGGAGGTCGAGATCGGGTCGAGCGCCGAGCAGGGCTCGTCGAACAGGATCACCTCGGGCTTCACCGCCACGGTGCGGGCGATGCAGAGCCGCTGCTGCTGGCCGCCGCTCAGCCCCAGGCCGGTGGCATTGAGCTTGTCCTTGACCTCATCCCACAGGGCGGCGCGGCGCAGCGCCGACTCCACCCGTGTGTCGACCTCGGCGCGCGGTAGACGCTCGTAGAGCCGGATACCGAAGGCGATGTTCTCGTAGATCGACATCGGAAACGGCGTCGGCTTCTGGAACACCATGCCGATGCGTGCCCGCAGGAGATTGATGTCCTGGCTGGCGTCGAGGAGGTTCTCGCCGTCGAACAGCACCTGGCCGGTCGCGCGCTGGCCGGGATAGAGGTCGTACATGCGGTTCAGGATGCGCAGCAAGGTCGACTTGCCGCAGCCAGACGGGCCCATGAAGGCCGTGGTCTTGTTGGCGTAGAGCGACAGGTTGATGTTCTTCAGCGCTCGCGACTCGCCATAGAAGAAGTCGAGATTGCGGATCGAGACCTTTTCCTCCAGGCCGGCGGTGCTGACGCCGGCATGGGTCGCTACCGGGATGGATACCGACGGGGCGTTCGAGGACGCGACGTTCATGGCTATTTTCTCGCGGTGAGAGAGCGGGCGATGATGCTGAGCGCCAGCACCGTGACGGTGATCAGGAGAGCGCCTGTCCAGGCGAGCTTCTGCCATTCCTCGTACGGCGACATGGCGAACTGGAAGATGACCACCGGCAGGCTGGGCATCGGCCCGTTCATGTCGGCGGAGAAGAACTGGTTGTTGAGCGCGGTGAACAGGAGCGGCGCGGTCTCGCCGCTGATGCGGGCAATGGCAAGCAGGATGCCGGTGATGATGCCGGCGCGCGCCGCGCGATAGGCGACGCGCATGATCATGTGGGCGCGCGGCAGGCCGATCGAGGCGGCCGCCTCGCGCAGGGTGTCGGGCACCAGGCGCAGCATGTCCTCGGTGGTCCGGACCACGACCGGGATGACGATCACGGCGAGCGAGATTGCGCCGGCATAGCCGGAGAAGTGGCCCATCGGCGCCACCACGATCTGGTAGATGAACAGTCCGACGACGATCGAGGGCGCGCTCAGCAGGATGTCGTTGATGAAGCGCACGATGCTGGTCAGCTTGTCGTGCCGGCCATACTCGGCCATGTAGGTGCCGGCGAAGACCCCGATCGGCGTGCCGATCAGGATCGCCAGGACGGTCATGGCGATGCTGCCGACGATGGCGTTGAGCAGGCCGCCGGCCGAGCCGGGCGGCGGCGTGTTCTCGGTGAATACCGCGAGCGACAGGCCGCTGAAGCCCTGATAGAGCAGCACGCCCAGGATCAGCACTAGCCACCCCAAGCCGAAGGCCGTGGCGGCATAGGCGAGCGTCTGGGCGATCGTGTTCCTGACGCGGCGGCCCGCGTAGAGGGTGTTGGATCGTGCCGTGGCCATGATCAACCCACCCGGCGCTGGATGCGCAGCAGCATGTAGCGCGCAAATGCCAGCACGATGAAGGTGATGACGAACAGGATGAGGCCGAGTGCGATCAGCGACGAGGTATAGAGATCGCCGACCGCCTCGGTGAATTCATTGGCGATCGAGGCCGAGATGGTGGTGCCGGGCGCGAGCAAGGAGACCGCCACCTTGTGGGCGTTGCCGATGACGAAGGTGACGGCCATCGTCTCGCCGAGCGCACGCCCCAGCCCGAGCATAACGCCGCCGATCACGCCGACGCGCGTGAAGGGAAGGACCACGTGCTTGAAGACTTCCCAGCGGGTGCAGCCGATACCGTAGCTCGCTTCCTTGAGCACGGCGGGCACCGCATCGAACACGTCGCGCGAAATGGCGGTGATGAAGGGCAGCACCATGATCGCCAGGATGAATCCCGCGGTCAGGATGCCGATGCCATACGGTGGTCCGGCGAACAGGTCCTGCAGACCCGGAATCCCGTCGAAGGTGTCGATCAGGGGAGGCTGGATGTACTTCTGCACGAAGGGCGCGAAGATGAAGAGGCCCCAAATGCCGTAGATGATGCTGGGAATGCCGGCCAGCAGCTCGATGGCGATGGCGATCGGCCGCCGCAGCAGCAACGGACAGAGCTCGGTCAGGAAGAAGGCGATCATCAGGCCGACCGGAACCGCGATCAACATGGCAATCGCCGAGGTCACCAGTGTGCCGTAGACCGGCGCCAGGGCGCCGAACTTCTCGGTCACCGGGTTCCACAGTTCGCTGGTGACGAACGAGAGGCCGAACGTGCTGAAGGCCGGCACCGAGCCGATAATCAGCGCCAGGATGACGCCGCTCAGCAGCGCCAGGACCAGCAACGCGGCGCCACGGGTGATGATTCGGAAAGCAGTGTCGGTGGTGCGCAGCCGCTTGAGGACGGCCCCCCGCGGCCCCACCTCCGCCGCCGCCATGGTCGTATTGCTCAATGCCACTTCGGACACTCCACGCCCCCTTGCGCCCGATGTTAGTGCGTCCGATGAAAGCTACAGAAGCTCTGCCTCAGGGCGGCGAGCGCCCCGAGGCAGTACGCGGAAAACGGATCGTTCAGTGCGTGTAGACGGGCTTGCCGCTCCCGTCCTTGATGTCCGCGGCCCACATCTTTTCGATGTCCGCCACGACATTGGCCGGCATCGGGATGTAGTCGAGCGACTTCGCCGCATCCTGGCCCTTGGTGTAGGACCAGTCGAAGAACTTCAGGGCCTGGCCTAGCGCGGCCGCATCGGGCGGCGTCTTGTAGACCAGGATCCAGGTCGAGGCGGTGATCGGCCAGGAAGCGTCGCCGGGCTGGTTGGCCAGGATGACGCCGTAGCCGGGCACCGACTTCCAGTCGGCATTGGCGGCGCCGGCCTGGAAGGACTCGGAGGTCGGTGTCACGGTCTTGCCGGCCTTGTTCACCATCTTGGTGTAGGTGAGCTTGTTCTGCTTGGCGTAGGCGTACTCGACGTAGCCAATCGAGCCCTTGGTCTGGGCGACGTTGTTGGCGACGCCCTCGTTGCCCTTGGCGCCAATGCCACCCGGCCATTCGACCGCGGTATTGGTGCCGATCTTCGACTTCCACGCCGGCAGGACCTCGGAGAGGTAATAAGTGAAGTTGAAAGTCGTGCCCGAGGCGTCGGCACGATGCACGAGCGCGATCGCCTGCGACGGCAGCTTGAGGCCCGGGTTGAGCTTGGCAATCGCCGGATCGTTCCACTTCTTGATGTCGCCGATGTAGATCTTGGCGAGCGTCGGGCCGTCGAGCACCATGTCGCCGGGCTTCACGCCCTCGATGTTAACCACGGGCACGATGCCGCCCATGATGATCGGGAACTGGGCGAGGCCCGAGGCGTCGAGATCCTTGCCCGACAGCGGCGCATCGGTCGCGCCGAAAATCACGGTCTTCGCCTTGATCTGCTTGATGCCGCCGCCCGAGCCGATCGATTGGTAGTTGAGACCGATGCCGGTCTCTTTCTTGTAGGTATCGGCCCACTTGGCGAGCACAGGGTACACGAAGGTCGATCCTGCCCCGGACAGGTCGGCCGCATATGAGGCTCCCGACGAGGCTAGTAACGCTACCGCCGTTAGGGCGGCAATTTTGGTGAATTTCACAGGTCCTCCTCCTTGTTCGACTTCGAACCAGAGTGGACTAGGTGCCCACCGTCACTCTTCTATTACCGTTATTTTACAATCCTGTGACAGCCATCCGGCGCCTTGGGGAGTTCCTGTGGATGCTCGAGTTTAGAAGGCGTCGGTGGCCGGCAGCGTGACCGTGAACACCGAGCCCTTGCCGGGCGCGCTTTGGATGTCCAGCCGGCCGCGATGGCGGTTGACCACGTGCTTCACGATGGCGAGCCCCAGGCCGGTGCCGCCCAGCGCGCGCGAGCGCGCCGTATCGACGCGGTAGAATCGCTCGGTGAGCCGCGGCAGATGGGCGGGAGGAATACCGTCGCCCTCGTCGGCGACCGCAACCGCTAGCCGCTGGCCGGTCAGCGGCTTGGCCGTCACCCGGACGGTGGTCGAGGGCTTGGCGTACTTGATGGCGTTGTCGACCAGGTTCTGGAAGACGATGGTCAGCTCATCGGAGTCGCCGATCGCCCGCGGCAAGCTTGGATCGACGCTGAGATCGAGCACGACGTTGCGCGACGTCGCCTTGAGTTGCAGCAGATCGAGCACGCCCACCAGCACGCGCGCGAGATCGACGTCGGTGTCGGGCCGCGCATGCTCGTGCTGCTCGATGCGTGACAGGGTCAGGAGATCGTCGACCAGGCGACGCATGCGGTCGGCCTGCTCGGACATGATGCCGAGAAACCGCTCGCGGGCCGCTTCGTCCTCGCGCGCCGGCCCGCGCAGTGTCTCGATGAAGCCGGCCAAGCCCGCGATCGGCGTCTTGAGTTCGTGGCTTGCGTTGGCGACGAAGTCAGCGCGCATGCGCTCGGCGCGCCGCAGCGCCGTAGTGTCGTGCAGCACGATGAGCGCCAGCGACCCGTCGGCGGCAGCACGCGGCAGACGGCGGGCATGGGCGATGACATCGAGCTCGGGTGCGCCCGACAGGACGATGTCGACCGCGATCTGATCGGGGCCGATGAAGTTGCCGTCGGCCGTATCGAGCAGGGTGTCGATGGCGCTCAGGAGCTGCGGATGGCGCAGTGCCGTCGACAGGTCGCGGTCGGCGCCCATCGGCCCGAGCAGGATGACGGCGGCCCGGTTGGTGCGCACGATGCGGCGATGGCGGTCGACGGCAATCAACGGATCGGGCAGGCCATCGACGATCGCCTGCGCCGAGGCGGCCAGGTTGTCGATCGAGGCGCGTTGGCGGCGCCAGCCGGAGGACAAGGTGGCGGCGGCCGAAGCGAGTTCCTCGGTGGCCGGCGCAAACTTGAGCCGCGGCATGAGCGGTTCCTGCTCGCCCGACAGTTCGGCCACGAAGCGGGCGAAGCGCGCCAGCGAGCTGAGGTAGCGCTGCACCAGAACGGCCGTGACCAGCGCGATGCCGAGGAAAGCCAGGAAGGCCGGCTCGCCCGCCAGGTAGCCCGACCAGTGGAGCGCCGCCAAGGCGGCGCAGGATGGCGCCAGGGCCACGGCATTGGCGGCAAGGTAGCGGCGCAGCGGCAATGACTGATCGGCCATTCGCCCCGACTATAGCGCAGGCTGCCCGCTTAAGGCTGCGGTTCCTCCGGTGGGGTCGGGCGCGGCACGAAAAAGCGGACGGCGGCGAGTCCGTAGACGAAGCCTCCGATGTGGGCGACCCAGGCGACCGGCTCGCCGCCGGCGCCAGGCGTGCCGCCGAACAGGCCGAAGAAGACATTGAGCGCGATCCACACGCCGGCGACCGGCAGCAACGACGACAGCCGGCCGCTCTGGCGCAGCAGCATCAGTACCGCGCCAAACACGCCGCTGATTGCGCCGGACGCGCCGATCACCACGTCGCTCGAATCGGGAAAGAATAGGACATGCACCGCGCCCGCGACGATGCCGGCCGACAAATAGAAGAGCAGGAACCGGCGCACCCCCAGGACTCTTTCGATCGGCGCGCCGAAGGCCACCAGGGTGATCATGTTGACCCCGAGATGCACCCAGCCGCCATGGAGGAACTGGTAGGTGATCGGCGCCAGGATGAGCGAGAAGGTGTCGATCGGCTTATTGGATGTGTAGGCGCTCGGCACGAGGCCGAATTGCAGGATCACCTGCTGGTCGGCGGCGTCGCTCAGCAGCTCGCGGACGAGGTGAACCGCGAGGTTGGCCGCAATCAGCCAGAAGATGGCGGGCGGCAGATTGATCGCCCGTTCGCCTGCGCCCCGCTCGGGTCCCGGTCGCCTGACCTCGTCAAAAGGCATGAGCAACTCCGCTTGAGCGGCAAGCCTATCAGCTTTTCTTGGCGCCGCCTTGACCCATGGTGCGCAGCCTGAGGCGCAGCGCATTCAGCTTGATGAAACCTTCGGCGTCGCGCTGGTCGTAGGCGCCCTGGTCGTCCTCGAAGGTGACGGTCTTCGCCGAGTAGAGCGACTGCGGCGACTTGCGGCCGACCACCTGCACATTGCCCTTGTATAGCTTGAGCCGCACCGTGCCTGTGACGTTTTCCTGGCTTTTGTCGATCAGCGCCTGGAGCATCTCGCGCTCCGGCGAGAACCAGAAGCCGTAGTAGATCAGTTCGGCGTATTTCGGCATCAGCTCGTCCTTGAGATGCGCCGCACCGCGATCGAGCGTGATGGTTTCCATGCCGCGATGGGCGACGTGCAGGATCGTGCCGCCCGGCGTCTCGTAGATGCCGCGGTTCTTCATGCCGACGAAGCGATTCTCGACCAGGTCGAGTCGGCCGATGCCGTTGGCCTTGCCCAGTTCATTGAGCTTGGTCAGCAGAGTGGCGGGCGACATCTTCACACCATCGACGGCGACGGCGTCGCCCTTCTCGAAATCGACGGTGATATAGGTCGCCTTGTCGGGCGCGGCCTCCGGCGAGATCGTGCGCTGGTAGACCATCTCATCGGCCTCCTGCCAGGGAGCCTCGAGGATCTTGCCCTCGCTGGAGGAGTGCAGAAGGTTGGCGTCGACCGAGA
>JBPYDO010000250.1:0-7392 GCA_051985755.1 Reyranella sp.
GGTGCGCCAGCGTGACGGCTTGATGGTGCGTACGCTCGCACCTCCCGCGCTCTCGCCGGACGAGTACCACGCGATTGCGATCGACCTCCTGGTCGCGCGCGGACCGGGCAACATCGAAGTCCTGGACATGGGCGTCGATCCGCCCGCCCACGTGCCGTTCCGCCGGTCGGCGAGCTGTCCGGCGCTGCTCACGGCAACCGCCCTGCCGCGCTGGATCGACGACAGCGACGCTGAGTTCAGCGATGCTATGCTGCCGGCGGGCGAACACGCGCCGAAGGAGTTGGTCCTGCAGCTCTCGGGCGGCGCCGCCGAATGGGTTTGCAGGTATTGAAAGGACGAGTGCGATGAAGATCTGGGGCCGGGCGAACTCGATCAACGTCATGAAGGTGCTGTGGTGCGCCGACGAATGCGGGCTCAAGTACGAGCGCGAGAATGTCGGCATGCAGTTCGGCGGCAACGACCAGAAATGGTACCTCGACATGAACCCCAACGGCGTCGTGCCGACGATCAACGACGGCGGCAGCATCATCTGGGAGAGTAACAGCTGCGTGCGCTATCTCTCGGCCAAGTACGGCATGGGCACGCTGTGGCCCAACGACCCGGGTGAGCGCAGCGAAGCCGATCGCTGGATGGACTGGCAGCTTTCGACCATCTCCGAGGCGATGCGCGTGGTCTTCTGGGGCCTGATCCGCACGCCGGCCGACAAGCGCGACATGGCGGCGATCGGCAAGGCAGCGGTCGACGCCGGCAAGCTGTGGGGCCGGCTGGAGCAGAAGCTCGAGGGCCGCAAGTACGTCGCGGGCCAGCACTTCACGATGGGCGACATTCCCGTGGGCTGCTTCGTGCACCGCTGGTACGCGCTGCCGATCGAGCGGCCCGACCTCAAGAACGTCAAGGCCTGGTACGAGCGGCTGGGAACCCGGCCGGCCTACCGCAAGAATGTCATGGTGACGCTGACCTGACGGCCGCCGGCGGGCCACCTTCGGCCGCCAGCCAACCCTCGACCAGGCGGCGGAACTGGGTCGGGCCGGCATCGAGGCTGGTCGGCAGCATGCGGCGCTGGGGCTCGAGGTCGATCGTCTTCTGCTGCGCCTCGATCAGCCGCTTGTCCTCGTGGAAAGCCGTCGTGGTGACGCCATAGAGGCGCTCGACCTGGTCGTCGTTGATGTCGGAGGTGCGCGCACCGACGGTATAGAAGTAGCGCGAAGCGCGGGCCGAGACTGGCGTCACCGCCTGCTCGTCGAGGCGGAAGAACAGCGGCTCGACCGTGGGCTGCCTGCCCGCGGACTGCTGGGCGGTGCCGACGGGGTAGAAGCCGGTGCGCTGCAGGAAGAGGCCGGGGAACAGGAAGTCGTAGCAGTTCCACACATCCAGCCGCTCGCCCAGCTTCTTCATGAAGCCGCGCGGCGGATGGTTCCTGATCCAGCGCTCGAAGCGCAAGCCGCGCGGCAGGGGTTGCAGGTTCGGCCGCTCGTCGGCCCATTGCGGCGTGTCCTGGCCAAGCGTCTTCTCATGGGCGAACGACAGGTGCGAAAGGTCGAGGAGATTGTCGTCGATCAGGAGGTAGTGCGCGGTGTAGTCGAGCTGGCCTGCCCGCAGACGCCAGCCGGCATCGTCGAGCGCCACGATCGGCGGAATGTCGGCCGGATCGGCCTTGGCCGGATCGCCCATCCACACCCAGATCCAGCTGCCGCGCACCTCGGCCGGATAGCGCCGCACGAAGGCGCTCTGCGGGATCAGCTTCTGGCCCGGAATCTCGTTGCAGCGGCCGTCGGGCGCGAACTTGAGGCCGTGGTACATGCAGCGCAGGTCATCCCCCTCGATGCGGCCGAGCGACAGCGGCGCGAAGCGGTGGCAGCAGCGGTCCTCGAGGGCCACGATGGCGCCCGCCCGGGTGCGGTAAAGCGCGAGCGGCCGGTCGATGATGGTGCGGGCGGCGATCGCCCCCGCCTCCAACTCGTGGGTCCAGCCGGCGACGTACCAGGCGTTCTCGATCCACATGGCGGCAAGTGTAGCCCCTCCCCAGTCTGCTGGGGAGGTGTCGCCGCCATCGGCGACGGACGGGTCAGACCAGGCGGTAGACCTCGACGGGTTCGTCGTGACCCTTGACCAGGCGGCGTTCGGGCTTAGGCAGCTCGATGCCGAGGGCGGCCCGGTCGGTCACCGCCGCCACCGTGGCGCCGCTCGCCAGCACGACGATGTCGTCCTTGGCCGTCATGTACTCCTTGCCGAGCTGCTCGAAGCGCTGGGCGACATTCACCGTGTCGCCAACCACGGTGAAGTTGACCCGCTCGGGCGCGCCGATATTGCCGACCACGACCGGGCCGGAGTGCAGCCCGATGCGCATGCGGATCGGCGAATGGCCGGCCGCCTCGCGCAACTTATTGTCCTCGCGCACCACCCTGGCGATCTCGACGGCGGTGCGGATGGCGCGGTCGGCATGGTCCTCGGTCCGCGACAGCCCGCCCCACACCGCCATCACCGCGTCGCCGATGTACTTGTCGATCACGCCATGCTCATGCTCGATGCAGCTGCCGAGCAGGGCGAAGTGGTGGTTGAGCAGCTCGGCGGTGTCCTGCTCGGGCAGGTCCTCGGCCTGCGGCGTGAACTCGACGATGTCGGTGAACATCACGGTGACATTGCGCCGCCGCGAAGCGACCGCGCCCTCGCCCGCCTCCATCAGCCGGAACACCAGCCGACGCGGTACGTAGACGCCGAACCACTTCAGCGCGCCGCGCGCCTTGTCGAGGCTGTGCGTCGCATCGTCGATCTCGCGCAGCCGCGAGCGGCGGCGGAAAGGATGGTCGAACTCCAGCCGCTCGATCGACTCGGCGGCCGAGGTGATGGTGCGGATCGAGCGCGCCATACGCAGGCCCATCAGCAGGGCGAGCACGACAGCGACGGCCAGCGTGCCTGCCCCCACCATGGCGCCCTCGCTCAGGCGATTGAGGTCGCCGGTCGCCTCCTCGATCGGGAAATAGCGGCCGACCAGCCAGGGCTCGGGCCCGTAGTCCCTGAGCTCGCGATAGACGAATACCCACTCATGGCCGTCGATATTGATGACATGGCCGAGCTGGCCGAGCGCGTGGTTGACCGGAGCGCTGCGCACCGACGGATCCCAGATGTGGGCCAGCACCGGATCGTCGACTTCCTTGATGGTGGGCAGCGGCTTGTCCTCGGAGAGGTTGAGGCCGCTCGGGTCGATCAGCCGGCGATGCGCCAGCACCTGCATGTGGTGGTGGCCGACCAGTATGAAGTAGCGGCCGCTGTCGCCCGGCTGCTGGATCAAATAGGAGAGGTCGCCGACCGCGACCGTCGCCACCAGCGCGCCGATGAAGGCGTCATCGATGCGACGCACCGGCGTGCGCACATTGAGCACCTGTTGCTTGAGCGAGGTGCTCCAGAACAGCTCGCCCCAGAAGGTCTTGTGCGCGAGCTGCAGATTGCGAAAGCGCTCGAAGCTGCGTCCGAGCGACACCAGGGGCACCGAGTCGCGGGCGATCCTGCCGTCGCGCTCACGGACCACACGGTGCAGTTGCCCGTCGAGCGAGCCGAAGGCAGCCAGCGAGATCGCCGGCGTGTTGCCCATCATGATCGCCAGCGATTCGCGGATGGCGACCGGCGAATCGACGTCGATGCGGCCGGCGGCGATCAGGGCGGCCAGCAGCTCCAGCTGCTCGGTGACCGGGTCGAGCCGGCTCTTGATGACGCCGACTTCGGTGTCGACGACGCGGCTCGCACGGTCGACCAGCAGCCGCTCGGTGGCATCCGTGGCGCCGGCGAGGACGGCGATGTAGGCGATGCCGGAAATCAGCGCCAGGGAACCGAAGGCGAGCGCCAGGGCGGCGATCAGCGGTATGCGCCGATGGGAAATCGGCGCAGCAACGGGCGCAGCAGGCACCGGCCCGGGCGTAGCTGGCGCCGGTTCCACCACGACAGCGGAGTCAGGGACGGTCGTCGTCACGCCGGGCCATCATAGGCCGCGGCGCGGGGGTGGCCTAGCTAGGCGGCGGCGCGAATTGCCGCCTGCTTGATCTTGCCGTCGACGTGTTGTTCGAACTGGCGGAAATTCACCTCGAAGCGCTGCGCGACGTCCTGCGCGGCGCTCTCGTAGGCCTTCTTGTCCGTCCAGGTGTTGCGCGGATTGAGCACCTCGCGCGGCACGTCGGGGCAGGCGGCCGGCACCAGCAGGCCGAAGTGCGGATCGGGCGAAGAGGCGACCGCGGCCAGGGTGCCGTCGAGTGCCGCCCGCACCATTGCGCGGGTGTAGCGGATCGCCATGCGCTGGCCGACGCCGAAGCCGCCGCCCGACCATCCAGTATTGACCAGCCAGCACTTCACGTTCTGACGAGCCATCTTCTCGCCCAGCATCTTGGCGTAGACGGTGGGATGGCGCGGCATGAAGGGCGCGCCGAAGCAGGTCGAGAAGGTGGCCTGCGGCTCGGTCACGCCCTTCTCGGTTCCAGCGACCCGCGACGTGTAGCCCGAGAGGAAGTGATACATCGCCTGGTCGGGTGTGAGCTGCGAGATCGGCGGCAGCACGCCGAACGCATCGGCCGTCAGCATGACGATGTTGTTGGGGATGGGCGCCATGCCCGTTGCGCTCGCATTGGGAATGAACTCGAGCGGGTAGCAGGCGCGGGTGTTCTCGGTGTGCCTGCCGTCGTCGAGATCGAGCGCGCCCGATGCGGGATCGTGCACGACGTTCTCCAGCACCGTGCCGAAGCGCTCGGTCGTGGCGTAGATCTCCGGCTCGGCCTCGCGGCTGAGCTTGATCACCTTGGCGTAGCAGCCGCCTTCGAAATTGAAGAGGCTCTTTTCGCCCCAGCCGTGCTCGTCGTCGCCCAGCAAGGTGCGCGAGGCGTCGGCCGACAAGGTCGTCTTGCCGGTGCCGCTCAGGCCAAAGAAGATCGCGACATCGCCCTTGGGCCCGATATTGGCCGAGGCGTGCATGGGCAGCACGTTCTTGTCGGGCAGCAGGTAGTTCAGGAGGGTGAACACCGACTTCTTGATTTCGCCGGCATACCAGGTGCCGCAAATCGCTACGACGCGATCGGTGAAGTTCACCAGGATGGCGCAGTCCGACACCGTCCCGTCGAGCGCCGGATCGGCCTGGAAGCCGGGCAGGTTGAGGATGGTGAAGTCGGGCAGGAAGCCCGCCAGTTCCGCCGGGCCCGGCCGCAGGAACATGTTGCGGGCGAAAAGATTGTGCCACGCGGTCTCGGTCACCACCCGCACGCCGATGCGATGCGCGGGGTCGGCGCCCGCCCAGCAGTCGCGCGCGAACAGCTCGCGCCGCTGGGCGTAGGAGATCATGCGGTTGTAGAGGGCGCGGTAGCGTTCGGGCGAGATCGGCTTGTTGGTCTTGCCCCAGTCGATGCGGCTTTTGGTCTCCGCATCCTCGACGAAGAACTTATCGTTGGGTGAACGACCGGTGTGCACGCCGGTGCGCACCACGAAAGCCCCGCCGTCGGCGATCGCGCCTTCGCGGCGCCGCACGGCTTCCTCGTAAAGCGCTGGAACCGAGAGGTTCCAATGGACGTTGCTGAGGTTCTTCAGCCCAAGGCTTTCCAGCCCGGTTTTGGGGGTGACGGCGCCCGCCTGCTTCACGTTGGTCTCCTGTCTTGCTCGTTTCCCGCCCGACACGCTGAGCCTAGAGGGGCGCGCCTTCCATTGATGAGGTTACGCCCGAGCCCCGGTTTTGTTGCCTATGCGCTAGCGGTCGCAGGGCCGCGTGGCAAGACAACCGAAACCCAAGATCGAGGATGATGTGGATCAGATTTCGCAACCGCGAAGGCCATGCCGCGCCGCGGAATCGCTCTCCCAAGTGCTTCCGGCCCTATGCTCCGCGGGCTTGATTGGTCAAAGCGATCAAACTCGGGCGCACGTCGTCCGTCGATCCAAGCGGCGGATCGAAGGCGAGCCGGGCAACATCGCCGTCGCGCCTGAGGTCAAGACCTTCGCCATCGAGGCCGGTCATGCGCCAGCCCTCGCCGGCAAGTCCGAGCAAACGGTTGGCGTAGAGCTGGATAGCGTCGGCATGATCGTCGTTCATGTGCGCGAGGATGCTTTGCTCGGCCTCAGCCAGGCCGGCGATCGCCTTGGGTCGGAGTTCAGCGGCGCTGAGCCAGCTGATCTTGCCGAAGCCCGCGACCAGATGGGCGCGAGCGAGCGACACCCGGTAGAAGCTGAAGTCCTTGAAGCCCGCGTACATTGCCGCATCGGGATGCCGGGCGAGGAAGCGCCGCGTCAGGTCTTTATCGGCGGTCTTGGCGGCCCGCCCCAACAAGGTCACGCGCGGGCCGGTGAGCGGCTGGGCGAGCCCCGCCGTGCCGTCGAACAGCAAGGAGACCCGTATGTCGGCCGCGATCGCCTTGCTGTGCTCGGCGAGGTCGCTCAACAGCAGGATCGGCGAGAGGTCGTGGGCCAGCGCTACCAGTACCAGCGAGGCGTAGGGCCAAGCCCCGTCCCAACCGGGCAAGCCGCTGGCCAGGGTCGCGCGATCCAGCCGGCGCGCCAGATCGCGCACGGAACGCGGCAGATTGTCGGTCATTTAGGGATAAAAAAGCCGCAATTGACGGCTTATCGATGGCAGACCGGCCGGGCGGCGGCAACCACCCGGTCTGTGATACCATGAATAGTTGAGCCGCCAGGAGAAGCACGCCGTGCGCAAGAACATCGCCCTCGTTGACGACGACCGCAACATCCTGACCTCCGTGTCGATGCTGCTCGAAGCGGAGGGATTCCAGGTCAGGACCTATCCCGACGGCGCCTCGGCGCTGGAGGGCCTGAACCAGGCCCCGCCCGACCTTGCGATCTTCGACATCAAGATGCCGCGCATGGACGGCATGGAGCTCCTGAACCGTGTGCGCAAGACGCAGCAATTCCCCGTGATCTTCCTCACCTCCAAGGACGAGGAGATCGACGAGGTGCTGGGCCTGCGCATGGGCGCCGACGACTTCATCCGCAAACCGTTCTCGCAGCGGCTCCTGCTGGAGCGTATCCGCGCCGTGCTGCGCCGGGCCGACGGCGGCGGCGGCAAGGGCGAGCCGCAGGCCGAGCGCATCGTGCGCGGCGAGCTCGTGCTCGATCCCAGCCGCCACCAGTGCACCTGGAAGGGCAAGGAGGTGCACCTCACCGTAACAGAATTCCTGCTGTTGAAATCGCTCGCCGAACGGCCGGGCCACGTCAAGAACCGCGATCAGCTGATGGATGCCGTCTACGGCGAGACCATCTATGTCGACGACCGTACCATCGACAGCCATATAAAGCGGGTGCGCCGCAAGTTCCGCGAGGTCGACAGCGAGTTCGAGCAGATCGAAACGCTCTATGGCATCGGATACCGGTACCGCGACTCCTGATTCCGGCTGGCGCCGGCTCGCGGCGACGTTC
>JBPYDO010000251.1:0-4856 GCA_051985755.1 Reyranella sp.
AAGCGCCAAAGGACATAGGAGCCGAGCGCCGAGAGGGCGGCGAGCTTGAGATCGTTGCGGTGCGGCTCCCACTCCTGCAGCGTCAGAATGCCGAAAACGCTGACCAGCACCGCCTCCAACACCACCACGGCAATGAACAACCGGGCAGCGAAGCGGATGCAGCCCGCGATCACCTCTCCCACCGTCGGCACATCCATGTCGAGATGGCGGGTGCGCCGATGGATTAGGGTCTCCAGCAACAGCAGCAGCAGCAGCATAGACTGCACGACGGCCACCCCGCCGACGACGGGCCGCTGGGTGATGGCGGCATATATTACCGAGAGGCCGCTGAAGGCGTAGAACACGAGGCCCGCGACCCACCAGTCATGGGCCATGGCAAGCTTGAGCGCACGGAAGACGTCCTTCTCGCCGACCATGCCGGCCAGCCACGCCGACATGTCGTTTCGGCAGAACCAGATGGTGACGAGCAGGCCGCCGGCAATCAGCGGTGCGAAGAGGAGGACGGCGCTCGAGATCACGGCGGGACTGCCGCTGGTCAGGGTCACGAACTGCAACATCTGTCGCCCCAGCACCGGCAGGATGACGACGACATTGAGACCGATCAGCAGCCGGCGCGCCGTCCTGTCATCGACCGGCGCGATGCGCCCATCGGGCGCGTGGGGATGGAGCCAGCAGCGGAACACCAAATTGAAGCCGCGCCAGTAGATCAACGCCAGCAACAGCTGCTGGGCCACTCGAGCCGCGACCGTATCCGGTTCACCGACCTGGCCTGCGACCAGGCGGGCAGTGATCCACAGGGCCAGCAGGGCAAGGGCGTCAAGCAGGGCGGAGTGAAGGAAGGCACGCAACGGCGATCCCTGACCGTGGCGCGCCCAAATGCGCGCCTGGGTGCGGTGCAAGAGCCGGCGCGCGAGATATTCGACGGCGAGGCCGACGACCACGATGCCGAGCAGCAAGCCGGCCTGGCGCAGGTCGAACTGAGACGGCAAGGCCTGAAGGTAGCGGCCGAGAGCCGGGATGTTCGCAACGGTCTGGTCGAGCCGGTCGGACAGCATCGTGAGGAATTGCGCCAAGCCGTCGTCGCCGCCGGCAGCGCCTTTGTGCGACTGCGCTTCGGCGATGGCTGGTGCGGCGAGCACGATGGCCGCGGCCAGTGCCAGTTTCCGGATCATAACCTTTCCGCCTCCGCCCTCGCATATGACGGTAGGCCAGAACCTGTCGTCATGCCAGAGGCAGGCCGTGCGGCTAGCGTAGTGGCATCAGGGCCCAGGCGAACACGGCGGTCGAGGCGACGCCGAAAGTGGTGCGCATGGCATGCAGGCGGCCCCAGCGGACCAGCAGCGCCCTGCTCTCCAGACTCGCCTGACCCGGATAGAGCGCGCGCAGCACCTTGTTGGTCGGCACCATCATGATCACCGTGAACGGCCAACTCGCCACCAGGAGGATGGCGCCGCCCGGCCAGCGCAGGTCGCCGGTCTGGCGCCAGGCCAGAACCCCCAGGACGAAGCCCAGAACCGCCAGCACCGCCCGCATGGCGGCACCGCGGGCATAGGAGGGTTTCCAGGCTTCGAGCTGAGCGCTCTCGTCGAGCACCGACCGGGCCGGGTGTTCGACGAAACTCACGTAGATCGCCGCGCCGGTGAACATCGCCGCCACGGTCAAGGCCAAGATGCCGAAGATCATCCCATCCCCCCGAGACGGCGGCTGACGCTGGACCCTACACAAGTTGCGCCCTATCGTCTGCAAGATCCGACGTACCACGAGGCGCCGACAGGACGCCCAGCATGGCCGCCACCGAGACCATCCCCGTCATCGACCTCGGTCCCTACCTCGCGGGCGAACCCGGGGCGCTCGATCGCACCGCGCGCGAGCTTCATTTCGCGCTCACGGAGATCGGCTTCTACTTTATCGTCAACCACGGCGTGCCGCGCGAGAAGATCGCGGCGACCTTCGAGCAGGCGAAGCGCTTCCACGCCCAGCCGCTCAACTCCAAGCTGGCGCTCAAGCTCAACAAGCACAGCACCGGCTACCTGCCGATGCGCGGCAATACGCTGCGAACCTCGACCGTGCAGGCCGGCACCAAGCCCAACCTCAACGAGGCTTTCTTCGTCAAGCGCGAGATGCCGCCCGGCCACCCCGATGTGCTGGCCGACCGGCGCTTCCGCGGCGCCAATCGCTGGCCCGACCTGCCCGGCTTCCGCGAGACAGTGGTCGACTACTGCAACACCCTGGAGCGGCTGGTGCACAAGATGGTGTGCGTCTACGCCCGCGCGCTCGACCTGCCGGCGGCCTACTTCGACGCACCGTTCCGCGATCCGCAATTCTCGCTGCGCATGACGCACTATCCGCACCAGGACGGGCCGGTCGAGGATGAGTTCGGCCTGGCGCCGCACACCGACACCAGCTTTCTGACGCTGCTGGCACCCAACGACGTGCCCGGGCTCTCGATCCGCACGCAGAGCGGCAAGTGGATCGAGGCGCCGGCCATTCCCGACGCCTATGTGGTGAATGGCGGTCAGATGCTGCAGCGCTGGACCAATGACTACTTTCTGGCAACGCCGCACCGCGCCATCAACAAGAGCGGCGGCGAGCGCTATGCCCTGCCCTTCTTCTGCGACAGCAACATCGACTGGCCGATCGCCGCCGTGCCGACCTGCATCGGTCCCGACCGGCCGCCCAGGTATCCGACGACCGCCTATACCGACTACATGGTCTGGTATCAGAAACGGAACTATGACGTTCTGAACGCCGAGGCCCAGGCGGCGGATTAAAGTAGATTATTGAGGTCGTGCATCGGCGCGCCACCGGCGCACCGGGGCCGGTGGCAATTCCATGGCGGCGTCGCACTTTGCGCGAGCGCCGGCGTTTCCGCTATAGAGCTTTCACGAAACGCAACCACAAAACGGAAACGCCATGCAGGGTTTGATGCAGGACCGTCCGCTGCTGATCTCGCAGATGATCGATTTCGCGGCGACCTACTATCCCCAAGTCGAAATCGTGAGCCGCACGGTCGAGGGGCCAATCCATCGCTACGGCTACAAGGATGCGCAGAAGCGGGCCAAGCAGCTGGCCGAAGCCCTGCAGAGCCTGGGCATCAAGCTCGGCGACCGGGTGGGCACCATCGCCTGGAACACCTTCCGCCATTTCGAACTCTATTTCGGCATCTCCGGCCTCGGCGCCGTGCTGCACACCATCAACCCGCGACTCGCCGCCGACCACGTGGCCTATATCGCCAACCATGCCGAGGACCAGGCTATCTTCGTCGATTTGAACCTGCTGCCGATCGTCGAGGGCGTGTTCAGCCAGCTCAAGACCGTGAAGCATGTCGTGGTGATGACCGACCGCGCCCACATGCCGACCTCGAGCAAGATCCCCAAGCTCCTGTGCTACGAGGAGCTGATCTCGAGCCAGCCCGGCACGCTCGTCTGGCCGACCTTCGACGAAAAGACGGCGTCGTCGCTTTGCTATACCTCGGGCACGACGGGCAACCCCAAGGGCGTGCTCTACTCGCACCGCTCGACCGTCATCCATTCGATGATGATGTGCTCAGGCCCCGTGCTCTCGCTCACGCCGGACGATGCGATCCTGCCCGTCGTGCCGATGTTCCACGCCAATGCCTGGGGCCTAGTCTATGCCGCGCCGATCTGCGGCACCAAGCTCGTGTTCCCCGGCCCCAAGCTCGACGGCGCCAGCGTCTACGAACTGCTCGACAAGGAGAAAGTAACCCTGAGCGCCGGCGTGCCGACCGTGTGGCTGGCGCTGCTCGATTACTGCGGCCAGAACAAGCTCAAGATGAGCTCGGTGCGCCGCACCCTGATCGGCGGCTCGGCCGTGCCGATCAGCATGATCGAGCGCTTCTGGAAGGAGCATCGGATCGAAGTGGCGCAGGGCTGGGGCATGACCGAGATGAGCCCGCTCGGCACGCTGACGCGCTTCAACAAGGGCGAGCGCGACCTTCCCGACGCCGAGCGCTTCGCCATCACTGCCAAGGCGGGCCGCCCGGTGTTCGGCTGCGAGATGAAGATCATCGACGATGCCGGCAACGATCTGCCCAGCGACGGCAGCATCTCAGGCAACCTCGTCGTGCGCGGCTCGTGGATCGTCAAAGGCTACGTGAAGGGCGACGGCAAGAACCAGTTCCTGGACGACGACTGGTTCATGACCGGCGATGTCTGCAAGATCGAGTCGGACGGTTCGGTGGTGATCACCGACCGCTCCAAGGACGTGATCAAGTCGGGCGGCGAATGGATCAGCTCGATCGATCTCGAGAACGCCGCCATGAGCTGCCCCGGCGTCGCCGAGGCGGCGGTGATCGGCGTCAAGCATCCCAAGTGGGACGAGCGCCCGCTCCTGATCATCGTGCGCCGGCCCGAGGCCAACGTCACCAAGGACGACCTGCTAAAGTTCCTGAACGGCAAGGTCGCCAAATGGTGGATGCCGGACGACGTGCAGTTCATCGACCAGCTGCCGCACGGCGCAACAGGCAAGATCCTCAAGACCGCGCTGCGCAAGCATTTCGAGGACTACAAGCTGCCGACGGCGTGAGCGTCGGCTACTGACACACCGTTGTCAGCAGCTCCTTCGTACCTTGGGGCGTTAAGCCACAAGGAAAGGGAAAGCCATGGCAACCACACGCGTCGATCTTTGGGAAATGCCCTGGGCGTCTGCCGTGCCGTTTTTCGGGCCGGCGGCGGTCTACGAGGGCAGCGACATCGTCCAGCTGAAGGTCCTGAGCGACCGCCGCAAGGACGGCGGCGGCATCGCCTGGCTGCTGAAGTTCATGCCGCCGCGCGGCAAGCTGATCAAGGTGATCGCCACCGCGATGTCGGACGAGCACATCTTCGGCCTGCAGGGTG
>JBPYDO010000252.1:0-8156 GCA_051985755.1 Reyranella sp.
GCCCGGTGCCGACGCCGATCTGGTAGGCGTAGGTCGCGAAGAGCTGCGTCGCGTTGGCCGGGCCGCCGCCGGTCAATACGTAGACGAGCTGGAAGTCGGCGAAGGTCTGGATCACCGAGAACAGCATCACCACCATGGTGACCGGCAGGAGCAGCGGCCAGGTGACGTACCAGAAGCGCGCCCACGGCCGCGCGCCGTCGATGGCGGCCGCCTCATTGAGCTCGGGGCTTATGGTCTGCAGGCCGGCCAGCAGGCTGATGGCGAAGAACGGCACGCCGCGCCAGATATTCACCACCATGATCGACGCCATGGCGAGGTTCGGGTCGCCCAGCCAGTTGATGCGCAGCTGGATGATGCCGAGTTGGAACAGCGTCCAGTTGATGACGCTGAAAGTGGGATCGAACATCCACTTCCAGGCGAAGGTCGACAGCACCGTCGGGATGATGAACGGCAGCAGGATGAAGGCGCGCACCAGCGCCTTGCCGCGGAAATGCCGGTTGAGCAGCATGGCGAGCCACAGGCCGAGCGCGAGCTTGAACGACGTCGTGACGCCCGTGTACCAGAAGGTGTTCCACACCGCCGTCCAGAAGATGTCGTCGTCCATCAGCTTGGCGAAGTTCGCCAGGCCGACGAAATGGCCGGGGTCGCCGACGCGCGCGTCTGAGAGCGACAGCAGCACGCCCTCGACGAAGGGATAGGCGATGAACAGGCCGAGCAGGACCGCCGTCGGCGTGAGCAGGACCAACGCCAGCCAGCGCTCGTCCTCCAGCAGCCGCAGTCGCGGGACAGGTCGTTTGCCTTCGGCCACTCCCGCGACTGCAGTTACCGCCATGGCTCGTTCATCCTTCCTGTAACGGCGCCGCCTTGGGCGTCACGCCGTGTAGATCTTCTTGAGCTCGCCCTCGGCCCACTTGACGGAGTCCTCCGCCGGCATGCCTTGCACCGCCTTGGCGTACATGTCGGTGATGATGTACTTGGTGAGCGCCTCGGCGGCCTTGGCGTTCGGCGGTCCGGCATAGCCCGGCGACTGGCCGAGCTTGGCGGCGACCTTGAAGGGCGCCATCACCGGATCCTGCTCCCACAATTTGTGGCTTTCCCACTTGGCCGTGCACGGCGTCGAGTAGCCCTTCTGCGAGATGAACCACTTCTCGTAATTCTTCTCGGTATGCATCCATTTCAACAGCTGCCGAGCCGTATCCTGGTTCTTGGAATACTTCATCAGCATGTCGGACTGCATCAGGTGCAGGCCGAACTGTCCGCCCGGCCCCTTGGGCAGGGGCGAGTGGCGGATGTCCTTGAACATCGGCCCGCCTTTCTCGGTCTGATACTGGTCCGGCTTGCGCATCGCCTCGATATAGATCGAGGCACCGTTCAGCGTCGACGAGATGGTTCCCGAGAGGAAGGCGCGATTGTTGCCGGTGTCGTCCCAGGCGAGCGCGCCCTCGTCATGCGCTTCCTTCCAGAAGGCGGTCATGAACTTGACCGATTCGACGGTCTCCTTGGAGTTGATGACGACCGTCTTGCCGTCGGCCTCGACTTCCTTGCCGCCCCACGACCACATGTAGGGATAGGTGAAGGTTGGCGCGTCGCCGAAGGTATGGCCCAGCGTCTGGCCGAGCGGGCGGCCCTTGGCCTTCAGCTTCTTGCCGACGGCGCGATACTCTTCCCAGGTCTGCGGGAAGGACGTGACGCCTTCCTCGTCGAACCACGACTTCCGGTAGGTGATCTCGGCGCCGATCACCGCCCACGGCATCGCCATGAACACCTTGCCGTCGCTGGTATTGGCGCGGCAGTACTTGTAGAGCCCGCCTTCGCGCTTGCCGAGGTCCTCGGCCAGGTCGGCAAGGTCGACGACGCTCTTGGCGTAGATATAGGGGTTGTTGTTGAACGCCATGATCAGGTCGGGCCCGGTGCCGCCCTGGATCGCCGCCGTGGTGCGCGGCTGCAGGTCGTTGCCGTTGACGGTCTCGAGGTTGATCTTGATGCCGAGCTCCTTCTCGGCGGCGGGCACCAGTTCCTTGCGCAACAGCGTGTCGGATGCCGGCACGAAATCGACCCAGCGCAGCCAGTGCACACTCTTCTGCTGGGCGTAGGCGGGCGTGCGACCGCTGGCAAGGATGCCCGCCATGCCCGTCGAGGCGACGGCGGCGGTACTGCCGGCAAGCTTGATCACGCTACGACGCTTAGTCCTGGTCATTTCCCCTCCCGACGGCCGCCGCCTCGTTGGACGGCGCATGTTGGCGGCATCGTAGGCATCCGGAAGCATCCGGCGCAAGCCGCGCCACGGAATTATTAGCCCTGCGGGCGTTCAAATGATCGCGGGATCGAGCGTGAACAGCTCCTGGGCGCGGCCGACGCCGCGCAGTGCGAAGCGGCCGACCGACACCAGCTTCTCGCGCTTGGCCGCCGGCAGCGAGGCGGCGAAATCCGAGGAGATCAGCACCGGCCGGTCGACCGAGCGGCACATCGAGGCGATGCGGCTGGCCTCGTTGACGGCCGGTCCGACCACAGTGAAGTCGAGCCGGTCGACGCTGCCGACATTGCCGTAGAATACCTCGCCGATATGCAGGCCGAGATAGACCGATGTCACCGGTTGCTCCGCGGCCAGCCGGCGTTCGTTCAGCTCGTGGATGGCGCGGCGCATCTCGGCTTCGGCCATCAGTGCCCTGGCGCAGGCCTTGGCCTGGTCGTCGTCGCGGAAGATGGCGAGCGTGCCGTCGCCGATCAATTTCAGCACATCGCCACCGCTCTTCTGGATGGCGGTGAGCACCGCGTCGGCATAGTCGTTGAGCAGCGGAATGAGTTCGCCGGGACGCGCGCGGTCGCTGATCGTCGTGTAGTCGCGCAGGTCGGAGAACCACAGCACGGCATCGATGCGGTCGGCGATGCCGCGCCGGATCTTGCCCTCGAGCACGCGTTGGCCCGCGTCTCGGCCGAGATAGACCTCGACCAGCGTGCCGGCGATGCGGGCCAGCGCGGCGCTCTTGATGGCGAGGCCGAGCGTCGGCACCAGGCGGCGCATCGCCGCCAGGCCCTCTTCGCTGAAGCCCGCGGCGTGGCGCGTCGACCAGCCCGAGTAGAAGGAGTCCATCTCGCCGATCGTGCCGTCGTCCTTGAAGCGATGCACGAAGACCACGTAGTCGGTGTGCCCGAGCTCCTTCATCTCCTTGATGATGGCGAAGTCCGCCTCGTCGCCGAAGCCGATGCGCCGGCGCAGCTCCTCCTTGCCGGTCTGCAGCAGGTGATTGAACGGGCTGCGTTGCCAGGACTGGGCGGCTTCGCCCACGTCGCTGCGGCCGTAGGCGTGCACGGCTTCCTCCTCCAGGCCGTCGCTGCGCCAGCGGAAGATGGTTCCTTCGTGCACCGGATGCAGCGTGTCGATGAACATCAGCGCGCGGTCGATCTGCAGCCCCGCCGTGCCGCATTTCTCGCAGAAGGCGCGCAGCAGGTCCGCTTCGGCCATGCCTTCCAGCCCGCGGCGGATGATCCAGTCGGCGATGCGGTCGACGTAGGCGGGGTTCATGCGCTCTATGTAAGCGCGGCTCCTCGGTTTTGCATTCCCCTCTTGAACGTCCGCCGAGACCGGCATTCCATCGCCTGACGCTTGCTTGCAAGGGGAATGCCCAAATGAGCCTGCCCACCTGCCTCCTCATCGTGACGGCCGAGGTCGACGCCGACGTCGAGGCCGAATGGAACCGCTGGTACGACCAGGTGCATCTGCCCGATGCGCTGGCCTGTCCCGGCGTCCTGCGCGGCCGGCGTTACGCCGCGGTGGGCGAGATTTCCGAAAGCGACCGAGGCCAGAACCGGTGGACGCGTACGAGGCTCTACACGACAGTCTATGAACTGCAATCGCCGGACGCCGTCACGACGCCCGAGTTCATCGCGATGCGCGGCTGGGGCCGCTTCGCGCCGCACGTCCGCTCGCAGACGCGCGTGGTCTCGGGACTTTAATCTTCAACGCCGCTTGCGCGACTTGGGACGCTCCCAGACCACGCCGGGGTAGCCTTTCAGCGGCACCAGCTTCCTGCCGGTGTAGGTCCAGTCGCGCATCTCATCGATGTGCAAGTGATAGCGCGGCTCGCGGCCGGTGCGGGTCGCGAACAGCGCGCGCGGAATATCGACCATGCGCGGCTGTCGCCCGCGCTCATAGAGTACCGGCGTGCCGCACTTCGAACAAAACGTCCGTGTCGAGTTGGTCTTCTTGTCCTCGAACCGGCTGACGGTCCTCGCGCCTTTTGTGAGGTGGACGTATTTGCGCCAGCAGCCGACATAGGTCGCGTAGGCGGCGCCATGGGCTCGCCGGCTCGCCTCGGAGTGATCGTGCCAGGCCCAGAACGCCGGGTACTTGATCTCGATCTCGACCGCGCCGCAAAGACAGCGACCGCGGACGGATTTGGTCACACAGGCACCACGTAGCCGTCGCGCCGGGGATCGCAGCCGCCGGTGAAGCTGCCGGTCTCGGGATCGACCGCCACGCCCTGCATGCCGCCCACTCTCATAGTCCAGTCCGGGCCGCTCTGGAGGTCGTGGCCGCGCTCGCGCAGTTCGGCATGCACCTTGGCGTCGACGCGCGATTCCAGCAGCACGGCGCGGCCGTCGGTGAGCCGCGCGCGCGGCGCCTCGATCGCCTGCTGCAAGGGCAGGCCGTAGTCGACGTACTGCACGAAGGCCTGCGGCTGGGTCTGCAGGATGCCGTAGCTGCCGGGCGTGCCCAGCGCCAGCACCGGCTTGTCGCCCTGCGTGACGATCGAGGGCGCGACGCAGACCGGCATGATCTCGCCCGGCTGGGCGCGGTTGGGGCTCGCAGGGTTCACGTCGGCCCAATAGAGGAAGTTGTTGCAGCACACGCCGGTGCCCGGCACCACCACACCCGAGCCGAACGCAGCACCCAGGCTTTGCGTCACGCACACCATGTTGCCCTCGGCATCCGCGATCGAGAATGAGGTGGTGTGGCCTTCGGCCAATGGGGCGGCGAGATCGGGCGTCCATTGCTCGGTCGGTCCGCTGACCGGCTTGTTGTCGTGCACACGTGCCCGCAGTGCCTCGACGTGGCCGTCGGACAAGAGCTCGGCGAGCTTCTGCTTGGAGGGCACGCCGGTCGTGATGCGCACGCCCGCCGCCAGCCGGATGGCGCGCAGCACGGTATCGATATGGTCGGTGCCATTGCGCGGCAGGCGCGCGAGATCGAAGCCTTCGAGGATGCGCAAGGTCAGCAGATACTGGAACGCCTCGCAGGGCGGCGGCGGCACGTGCACGGTGCGGCCGCGGTAGTCGGCCGCCACCGGATCCTGCCACTCGGCCCGCATCTCCTTGAGGTCGTCCAGGGTGAGCACGCCGCCCAGCTCCTGCAAGCGCTCGACCAGCTTCTTGCCGAGCGCGCCACCGTACATCAAGTCGGGCCCTTCGCTCGCCAGCGCCTCCAGGGTCCTGGCGAGGTCGGGCTGGCGCAGCACGGCGCCGAGCTTGGGCGTACCGCCGCTGATGCCCTCGAGATAGACGCGCTTCCACTCCGGCGCGAGCGCGCTCTGCCGGCTGAGTTCGCCGGTGACACCGTTGATCTCCTCGACGTTGAACTCGATCAGCGAGAAGCCGTCGCGCGCCAGCTTGATGGCGGGCGCGAACAGCTCGGGCAGCTGCCTGCTGCCGTAGCTCTGCACCATCTCGCACCAGCCGGCGATGTTGCCGGGCGCGCCGACCGCGAGCGGACCGCGCGCCAGCTGCTCGCGGTTGGAGAGCCGCTCGAGCGGAAAGCGGCGCGGAATGGCGGCCATGAAGCTGAGCGAGCGCACCCGCCGTTCGCGCGCGATGTAGCAGGTGGCGAGGCCCTGGCCCGCCAGGCCCGACATGTAGGGCTCGACGACGTTCAGCGCCGCTGCGGTCGCGGCCGCGGCGTCGAAGGCGTTGCCGCCGTTGCTGAGGATGCGCGCGCCGGCCGCTGCTGCGAGCGGATGCGCCGCCGCCACCATTCCGTGCCGCGATGTGACGGTCGGACGCTTGCCATGCTGCAACATCTGCACACTCCCGACGAGGCTGCGGATCATGACGGCTTTGCCGCTCGTACGCTACACTTCAGCATGCGCAGACTGGAATTCGGCTGGTTTCTTCCGACCGCGGGCGACACGACGGCCTATGGGCTCTCGTCGGCGCAGGTGCCGCAGTCGCTTTCGATGTTCGATCGAGTGGTCGCCAAGGCCGAGGCGGCCGGCTTCGAGTACATGCTGGTGCCGGTGCAGACCGCCTGCTGGGAGGCCTGGATCTCGAGCGCCATGATGGTGGCGCGCTCGAAGTCGATCCGCATGCTGGTGGCGGCGCGGCCCAGCTACATCAACCCGGTGCTGCTGGCCAAGATGATCGCCACCTTCGATCAGCTCTCGGGCGGACGCATCTGCATCAACTTGATCGCCGGCCAAAGCGAGGCCGAGAACGCCCAGGAGGGCGTCAAGTGGGGCAAGGAAGAGCGCTACGAGATCATGGACGAAGAGGTCGCGATCCTGAAGGCGCTGTGGACCACGCGCGGCCCGCTGACATTCGAGGGCAAGTTCTATCAGCTGAGGGACGCGCAGATCCGGCCGCATCCGCTGCAGAAGCCCTATCCGAAGTTCTATCTCGGCGGCGGCTCGCGCCAGGCCTGGGAGATCTCCGCCAAGCACTCCGACGTCCATCTCTTCTGGGGCGACACTTACGAGCGCATCCGCGCCAACATGGCGGAGATCCGCGGCATGGCGGCCAAACACGGCCGCGACAAGGAGATCGGCTTCGGCATGCGCCTGCAGATCGTCTGCCGGCAAAGCGAGAAGGAAGCGTGGGACTTCGCCCACAATCTCGTCGGGCACGCCAGCGAAGGGCAGAAGGCGTTCGTGAAGCAGCATTTCGCCACCTCGGAAGCCAACCGCCGGGTGCGCGAACTGGCGGCGCTGGGTGAGACCATCGAGAGGAACCTGTGGACCGGCATCACGGCGGTGCGGCCGGGCGCCGGCATCGCGGTGGTCGGCGATCCCGAGCAGTGCGCCGCCACCTTGCAGGACTACATCGATTTGGGCTGTCACTCCTTCTGCCTCTCGGGCTACCTTCACGACGAGGAAGCCGAGCGCTTCGGCAAATGGGTGATGCCCATCCTGCGCGAGCGCAACCGCGAGCGCATGCTCGCCGCTTGAGGAACATGACAGTGCAACTCGCATCACGCAGCTACGAGGCGAGCGACATCGCCGCCGTCCAGGAGCTCTATCATTCCAAAGGCTGGACCGATGGCCTGCCGATCGTGCCGCCCACGGAAGAGGCGGTGCAGGCCTGCCTCGAGTGGGCGATGATGCCGCCGGATCAATTGATCGGCATTGAGCCGGTGCGCGGGCTCGCGATCACGGCCGAGAAGATCGCGATCAACGCCGTGATGGCGGGCTGCCTGCCCGCGCACTTTCCGGTCGTGCTGACGGCGTGGACGGCGATGATGCAGCCGGACTTCCTGGTGCATGGCGCTACGGCCAGCACCGGCGGCAGCGCCATCATGGTCGTGCTGAACGGTCCCATCCGCAAGGAGATCGGCGCGTCCGGCACCTTCAATGCGCTCGGCAACAAGGATCGCGCCACCGCCGCGATCGGCCGCGCCATCCGCCTCTGCCTGATCAATCTCCTGGAGGCGCGGCCGGGCGCCATCGACCGCTCGACGCTCGGCCACCCCGGCAAGTTCAGCTACTGCATCGCCGAGGACGAAGAGGACACGACCTGGCTGCCGCTGCACGCCCAGCGCGGCGTCGAGCGTGAGGCTTCGGCGGTGACGGTCATGGCGGCGGGCGCGCCGCGCCAGATCATGAACGAATGGACGACCAAGCCGGAGGAAATCCTCGAGACTTTCGCCGCCGACATGCGCGCCAACCTGCGGCATTACTCCATCCATCCCGGCAACTACGCGATCATCGTGCCCAAGCAGTTGCGCGAGCATCTGCAGAACGCCGGCTGGACCAAGACCATGGTCGCCAACTTCATCCACGAGCGCGCCCGCGTTCATCGACGCGAATGGGCCGAGGTCGGCAAGGGCTCGGTGGTGAAGGACAAGGGCGACAGGGTCTATCCGGCGCTGGCGTCGCCCGACCATCTGCTGGTGATCGCTGCCGGCGGCCCGGCCGGCGGCTTCGGCGCCGTGATCCCGCCCTGGCTCG
>JBPYDO010000253.1:0-5281 GCA_051985755.1 Reyranella sp.
CTTGTCCTCGGCGATGCTCTGCAGGATGTCGACGGGCTCGAAGCGCGGCACGAAGGAATGGCGGCCGCCCGACATGGTGACGCCGAAGGACGAGGCGCCGTCGGCGAGATGGAACATCGCGCCGGAATGGATGTAGGCCGTGTCGGCGTTGAAACCCATGCCGGCCACCGCATTCATGGCGTTCACCACGAGATTGGTGTGGCTAAGCATCACGCCCTTGGCGCGTCCCGTCGTGCCGCCGGTGTAGAACAGGCCGGCCAACTCGTCGTTGGCCGCGCCTACGTCGTCGACCGGGTCGTAGGCCGCGAGGTCCTCGAAATGCAGCATGCCTTCGGGCGAGGCCATGTCGTCGAGCCAAACCACCTCGCGAACCGCCGGCGTCTTGTCCTCGAGCGCGGTGAGATGGTGCGCCATGGTGCCGTCGATGAAGAGCGCGACGGCGCCCGAATCGGACAGGATGTACTCGATCTCCGGCGCCGCCAGTCGCGTGTTGAGGGGCACCATGACGGCGCCGATCCACGGCAGGGCGTACATCAGCTCGAAATAGCGATCGCTGTTCAGCGCCAGGATGGCGACCCGATCGCCTCGCTTCACGCCCAGTGCGCCAAGTGCGCCGGCTATCCGCGTCACGCGATCGGCGCACTGTGCCCAGCTGCGATGTCGAGTCGCAAAATGCGTGGCGGACCCGCCCGGCTTGACCTGCAGCGCGCGACGCAGTCCCTGGGTCAGTGCAAACATGAAATCATGCTAGGGGGACGCTCCTTCGCGCCGCAAGGGGGATCGTGCTAAAGGACTGCCATGAACGACATGACCCCGCCGACGAAGGATGACGCGCCGCTTCAGTTCAATCCGCTCGATCCGGCCTTCATTGCCGACCCTTATCCGTTCTATCACCGGCTGCGCGAGACGGCGCCGGTCTTCAAGACGCCGCAGGGCTTCTGGCTGTTGACGCGATATGCCGACGTCGCCTTCGCCCTGCGCGACCGGCGCCTGGGCAAGGATTTCTCGGCAAACATGGAGCGGCGCTATGGCGCCGACGTGCTCAAGGAGCCGGCGGTGGCCAGCCTCAGCCGCACCATGCTGGTCCAGGACCCGCCCGACCATACGCGCCTGCGTGGGCTGGTGACCAAGGCCTTCACCGCCCGACGCGTCGCCGACATGCGGCCGCGCATCCGTGCCCTGGTCGACCAGCAGCTCGACCGGGTCGCCGGCAAGGGAGCGATGGACGTGATTCGCGATCTCGCCCACCGCCTGCCGGTGATCGTGATCTGCGACATGCTGGGCATTCCGGAGGAGCATCGCGCGGGCTTCCTCGTTGGCAGCAACGTCAACGGCCGCATCCTCGAGCCGGTTCCGATGAGCGAAGAAGAAATGGACCAGGCCAACGCCGCGACCGAGGCCGGCAACCTCTATTTCGACCAGCTGTGCGAGCTGCGCCGCCGCGAGCCGCGCGACGACCTCACCACCGAACTGGTGCAGGCCGAGGAGGCGGGCGACCGGCTGACGACGGAGGAGCTCAGGGCCAACATCGCCCTGTTGTTCGGCGCCGGACACGAGACCACGACCAACCTGATCGGCAACGGCCTGCTGGCGCTGCATCGCCAGCCCGACCAGTGGCAGCGCCTGAGGCAGGATCCGTCGCTCATTGCCAATGCGGTCGAGGAATTGCTGCGCTTCGACTCATCGGTGCAGCTGACCGGCCGCGTGACCAATGCGGACGTCGAGGTGGGCGGCGTCAAGCTGCCGGCCGGCGAGAGCGTGATCATGCTGCTGGGCGCGGCCAACCGCGATCCGGCGCAGTATCCCAATCCCGACCGGCTCGACGTCGCCCGGCGCGACGTGCGGCCGATGTCGTTCGGCGGCGGCATCCATCATTGCCTCGGCGCGCAGCTCGCCCGTTTGGAGGCGGAACTGGTCTTCACCGCCCTGATCGAGCGTTTGCCGAACATCGAACTGCCGGAGAAGGACAAGCCGGCCTGGCGGCGCAGCTTCACGCTGCGCGGCTTGAGCAGGCTGCCGGCGGTCTGGCACTAGGCATGGCGGCTGGATGGCGGGGCGAGGGCAACCAGCACCAAGGTGCCCGCCCTTACCAGGAAGACAGTTGGGCATTGCGACCGGTCAGCGACGGCGCGCTGCTTGCGGTGGTTGCCGACGGCATGGGCGGCCACGCCGGAGGCGCCGTTGCGTCCAAGCTGGTGGTTGAGGCGTTCACCTCGGCCGTCGATCAGGGTCGCAACCTGGCGGAGGCGTTGCAGCAAGCCAACATGGCGGTTCGCCAGGGTGCGGCCGGCAAGCCGGATCTCGCCGGCATGGGCTCGACCGTGATCGCGGCGCTGGTCAAAGGCGACGAGGTGCGCTGGATCAGCGTCGGCGATTCGCCGTTCTTTCGGGTCGCAGGGGGAAGGCTCGAGCGGCTGAATGCCGACCATTCCATGGCGCCGCAGATCGACGAGCTGCAGGAGCGCGGCGTGCTGAGCGCCGAGGAGGCCGCCAATCATCCCGGCCGCCATACGTTGCGCGAGGCGGTGATGGGCGAGCCTCTCCAGCTGGTCGACGAGGGCAGCCTCAGACTGGGACCGGCCGCGCGTCTGCTACTGTGCAGCGATGGCGTGCAGAGCCTGGGCGACAGCGAGATCGCCGCGCGGTCGCAGCGTGGCGTGAAGGAACTGATCGCCGCGGTGCTGGCCGTCGGCAGCCCGTACCAGGATAATGTCACGGTCATCAAATTGGAGCGTCAGTCATGAGCGGGCCGGTCGTGGTCGAAGTGACGCGAGGACCGATGGTCGAGAGCCGCCACGAGGGCGCCGCTGCCGTCATGAAGGCGGACGGCAACGTTGTCGCCGCGTGGGGCGATATCGACGCACCGATCTATCCACGCTCGGCCAACAAGCCGATCCAGGCCATGGCCTTCGTCGAAAGCGGCGCGGTCGAACGGTTTGGACTGGGCGACGAGCACATTTCGCTGGCCTGCGCCTCGCACAATGGCGAGCCGCGTCATGTCTCGACGGTGCGCGCCTGGCTCGGCAAGCTCGGCCTCAGCGAGGACGATCTCGAATGCGGCGCGCATGCGCCGCGCCTTCAGCCGGCGTTGGAGGCGATGCTGCGCGACGGGGGCACTCCGACGGCCGCCTACAACAACTGCTCGGGCAAGCACAGCGGCTTTCTGTCGGGGGCGGTGGCCCATGGCGAGCCGACGCGCGGCTACATCAAGTACGACCATCCGGTGCAACGCCGGCTGCGCGACGTCATGACCGATCTCTGCGGCGCCAACGCCCACGACTTCGCCTGGGGCACCGACGGCTGCGGCATCCCGACGCTCGCAACGCCCATCAGGCTGCTGGCGCGCGCGATGGCCAGCATGGCCGATCCGTCGCGGCTATCGAACCGCCATGCCGAGGCAGCGACGCGCATTCGCACCGCGATCAGCGCCGAGCCCTTCATGATGGCGGGCACGGGGCGCTTCTGCACCAAGGTCAACAGCGCGGCACCCGGCGTCGTGCAGATCAAATCCGGCGCCGAGGGCGTTTGCTGCGGCATGCTGCCAACCCTGGGGCTGGGCGTGGCGCTCAAGATGTGGGACGGGGCGGGACGGGCCTCCGAGGTCGCCATGGCGACGATCCTTTCCCACCTCGGCCTCCTGCCGGCCAAGAGCAGGGACGAGATCCTTTCCCATCCGGTGAACAACGTAGTGGGCCTGCTGGTCGGCGAGATGCGGCCGGCAAAGAGCTGGCTGAACTAGCTCCCGATGTGAGCCTCACTCTCGACATCCGAGAAATCGGCGCCCGCGGCGACGGCATCGCGGTGCAGGAGGGGCGGCGCTATTTCGTGCCCTTCGCGCTGCCGGGCGAGACCGTCGAAGCGGAGCCCGGCGAAAGGCGCGGCGAGGGGATCGCGGCCGAGCTGGTCGAGGTCCTGGCGCCGTCGCGTCATCGCGAGACGCCGCCGTGCCGCCACTTCGGCGTCTGCGGCGGCTGCGCGCTGCAGCATTGGCGGCGTGATGCTTATGCGGAATGGAAGACGGGCCTGATTGCCCGGGCGCTCCGGCAGCGGGGTGTTGCGACGCCGCCCTTCGAGCAGATGCTGCAAGGCGCGCCGAACGAGCGACGGCGGGCCGATTTCATCGTGCGGCGCGGTCTTGCGGGCTTCCATAAGCGCGCCAGCCATCGCGCGTTCAATGTCGAAGAGTGCCATGTCCTGAGACCCAGACTCTTCGCCTTGCTGGCGGCGTTGCGTGGGGTCGTGCCGGGCAATGTCGCCGCCGACGTCCTGGTCAACGAGACCGATAGTGGCGTCGATGTGCTGATCCAGCCGCACAAGCGGCTAGAGTTGTCGCTGGAAGCGAACCAGAAGCTGGTGGCCTTCGCGCACGCCGCGGATGTCGCGCGGCTGAGCTGGGGCGCTCGCGCCGATCCGGATCCCGTCGTCGTACGGCGCGCGCCGCGCCTTCGTTATGGCGACGTCGAGGTCGAGCCGCCGCCCGGCGTCTTTCTGCAGGCAACCGCAAGAGCCGAGCAGGCGATGCGCGACGCCGCCGCGGCTTGGCTTCCGGGCGTCGCGCGCATCGCCGATCTGTTTGCCGGTATCGGTGCGTTGACGCTCGGTCGGCCGTGGCGCACCAACCTCTACGAAAGCGATAAGGCCGCCGTCGCGGCGACCGCCAAGCTCGGCGCCGTGCGGCGCGACCTGTTCCGCAATCCTCTGCTGGCGGCCGATCTCCAAGCATTCGATGCCGTCGTGCTCGATCCGCCCCGGGCCGGGGCGGCGGCGCAGGCGGCGGAGCTGGCGAAATCGTCGGTGCCGCGCATCGTTTATGCCTCCTGCGATGCCGGCAGTTTTTCGCGCGATGCCCGGACCTTGCAGGACGGCGGCTATCGGCTGGAGAAGCTATTACCCATCGACCAGTTCCTGTGGTCGGTGCATGTTGAGCTGATTGCCCTCTTGGTCAAATGACCAAGTCAGGAGACGTATGCGCCGAGCGTATCCGCTGATCATCGGCATAGCCTTGCTAGCGGTTTCCCACCAGGCTGCCGCACAAAACCTGCAGGGCAGCGATGCCGAGAGGCTCAAGGCCGTGGTTGCGGCGGCCGCCGGCCGCTTCACAAGCCTGCGAGATGCGCCGTCCAACAGCACCGTCGAAGGCGTGAGACGATGGGAGGCGACAGTTTCGCTGGGTGGCGGCCCTCCCTGCATCGTGTCGGACCGGGACAGGTCCGGGGAATATGCGGTGGAGTGCCCGCTCTACTCGGGATCTGTCCGCGGCGCTGCGGACGTTGCATTCGCG
>JBPYDO010000254.1:0-21799 GCA_051985755.1 Reyranella sp.
GGCTTGATGGCGGCCGCGCTGGCCACCGCTGCCGCTTCTCAGTCGACGGCACTGTGGCAACTCTATCTGGGGCTCGGCGTCGTCATGGGCTTTGCCAGCGCGTCGCTCTCAGGTGTGCTGCAGGCAACCATGCTCGGCCGCTGGTTTCCGGCACGCCGCCTGGGTGTGGCTCTTGCCGTTGCCTGGTCCGCCTCGGGCGTCGGCGGCATCGTCATCCTGCCGCTCGCCGAGCATCTCATCACCACGGCCGACTGGCGCCACGCCTATCTGGTGTTCGCCGGCATCAGCGCCTGCTTCATCCCTTTGGCGCTGTTCCTGCCGTGGCGGCGCATTGCCCGCGGCGCCGAAGGGCTGACGCGCCTACATGCCGCCAGCGGCGCGGGTCCCACGGTCGGCGACGCGCTACGCGACTGGCCGTTCTGGGCGCTTTCCTTCTCCTACGCCTTCACGTCGCTCGGCGTCTTCTCGATCGTGCCGCAGGTCATGGTCTACCTGCTCGAACACGGCCTGCAGAGTGCCTACGCTGCCCGCGCGCTCGCTGTCGCGGGCTTCTTGACGCCGCTTGGCATGGTGGGCTTCAGCTGGCTGGCCGACCGTGGCGGCCGGAAGATCGCGGCGCTGCTCGCTTACGGCTGCTCGATCGCAGGCGTCGGCGCGCTCGCCATGGTGCGCGGCCCCGGCGACCTCTTCTGGCTGTGGCTCTATGTGCTGCTGTTTGGCGGAGCCCAGGGTTCGCGCGGGCCGATGATCTCGACGCTGGCCACCCTGCGCTTCCGCGGCGCCCATTTCGGTCGCATCTACGGCCTGATCACCATCGGCACCGGCTTCGGTGGCTTCTTGGGCGCCTGGATCGGCGGACTCTTGCACGACATCACGGGCGGCTACGGCGCCGTGATGACCTTTTCCGTGGCGTCGCTCGCGCTCGCCGCCACCTCCCTGGGGTCCGAAGCGGGCGCGCGCGAGCGGTTGACCAGCCGCTCCTACGGCTAGGAGTGCGGGCTACAGGATCGCCGAATGCACCAGGTTCGACACCAGGTCGAGCCGCTTGGAGTGCCAGGGGTCGGGCACGCGCGCGTTGGTGAGATAGGCGAACGACACGCCCGAGTCCGGATCGGCCCAGCAGTAGGAACTGCCGACGCCGCCATGGCCGAAGACATGCGGATGGGCGAAGGCGCCCAGCCCGCGGATGTTGGGCGTCGTGCCGCGCAGATGCGGCCCCAGTCCGCGATGCATGGGCATGCCCATGTATTCGTCGAACATGTCGCCGGTGTGATTGCGGATGGCGTATTGCAGCAGCCGCGGCGAGACCAGCCGTGTGCCGGCAAGCTCGCCTTCGCCCAGCATCATCTGGTAGAGCGCCGCCATGGCGCGCGCCGTCGCATAGCCGCCACCGCCCGGGACGCCGGCCTTGCGGAAGGCTGGGGTGTTGTTTTCGGCGCGCGGCGCCAGGCCGCCCTTGTCCGTCGGATCATGCATATCGACGGCGCGGCCGTGCTCGCTGTCGGGCAGCCCGACGAAGAGCTCTTTCGAAAGACCAAGCGGCTCGATCACCGTCTCGCGGATGACGTCGCGATAGTCGCGTCCGGTCACCGCTTCGATCAGCACGGCCAGGGTCCAGTGCGCCGTGGCGCCGTGGTAATGCAGCCGCGAGCCCGGAGTCCACTCCAGCGCGAAGTTGCACACCGTCTCGCGCAGGCGCTTGTGGTCGGCCCAGCACTCATCGCCGACCACGGCATTGGGAAAGCCGGCGCGATGGGTGATGGTCTGCAGGATGGTGATCTCGCCCTTGGCATTGCGCGCGAACTCCGGCACGTGCTCGGCAACCTTGTCGGAGAACGAGAACAGGCCTCGCTCGGCCAGCACCCAGCAGGCCACCGCCGTCACCACCTTGGTGTTGGAATAGAGCAGCCACAGCGTGTCATCGCCGGCTGCGCGCGACGGCGCGATCGCCGCCTTGCCGAAAGATTTGGCGAAGGCGAGCTTGCCGTGACGAGCCAGCGCGATCTGGCAGCCGGGATAGCGGCCCTCGGCAACGTGGCGCTCGATCAGTTCGACCAGGCGCTCGATCTGTTCGGTGCGAAATCCCAATGACCTGAGGTCGCCGGTAGACAGCGGAAAACTTGTCGCAGGTTCGGTGCGAACCGTGGTGTCCATGGTGTCTCCTCCTGTAGCGATTTTATTATGCTTAAATGGCACGTCGATGACTTAGATCCCGACATATTGTGTTTTGAGAAAACCTTGCCACAATGCGCGCGCCATGACGAACGGCAAGATCGACCGGCGCGACTTTCCGAGTAGTCGCACACAACGGCGGCGGGGCTAGCCATGACGCCGGGCCTTGAGTCCTGTCATGCGCTGGTCCTCAACGCCGACTTCCGGCCGCTGTCGTATTTTCCCTTGTCGATCTGGTCCTGGCAGGACGCCGTGAAGGCGGTGTTCCTGGACCGCGTCAGCGTCATTTCCGAGTATGAGCGCAAGATCCACAGCCCGTCTTTCGAGATGCGGCTGCCGAGCGTCATTGCGCTCAAGGAATACGTGCCGGCGGCGCGGCGGCCGGCTTTCACGCGGTTCAACGTGTTCCTGCGCGACCGCTTCAACTGCCAGTATTGCGGCGGCGACTTTGCGACCAACGAGCTCACCTTCGACCATGTGGTCCCGAAGTCGCGTGGCGGCCGCACGGTATGGACCAACGTCGTGACGGCCTGCAGCCCGTGCAATCTCCTGAAGGGCAACCGGCTCCTGCGGGAAAGCGGCATGCACTTGCAGCGCCTGCCCGACGAGCCGAGCACCCAGCTGCTGCAGGAGAACGGCCGCGGCTTCCCGCCGGGCTACCTGCACGAACGCTGGCGTGACTTCCTCTACTGGGATAGCGAGCTGGAGCAGAGTTGATTGTCGTCCTGAGCGAAGCGAAGGACCTAAGGCTTCAGCAGAGTCGTCGGTCGATCCGCTAGGTCCTTCGCCTGCGGCTCAGGACGACAGATCAAATCCGCGTCGACAGCCAGATCGCGAGCCGCGAGCCTGCCTTGATGGCGGCCGTCAGCGCACCGTAGGCCGGCGCCTGTTCAGCGCCGGCGGCCAGCGCTTCATCCTTGTGGGCAAGCTCCTCGCCGCGGAACTTCTCGACCGTGCCGCGCAGCTCGGCCTCGTCGTCGCCGAGCGCTGCGGCCTGCCCCGCATAGTGCTCGTCGATCGTCTCCTCGATCGCGACCGTGCAGGCCATCGCCGCCTCGTCGCCCATCAGCGCCGTCGCCGCACCGAGCGCGAAGCCGGCAACGTTCCACAGCGGCGAGAGCAGGGTCGGCCGAACGCGCCGTTCGGCGATCAGGCGATCGAACCGCTCGCGATGCTGGCGTTCGGTGCGCGCCATCGCCGCGATCTTGGCGTGGGCGTCGCCGCCGGTGCGTCCGGTCCAGCGCAGCGCCGCCAGCTGGCCTTGGTAGATGCGGACAGCACCCAGTTCGCCCGCCTGGTCGACGCGGATGATGCGCTCGACCAGCTCGCGCGGGCCGGGATCGCCAGGATTGCGCCGGTCGGCGGTGTTCACGACTCCTCGCGGATCAGTCGGCTGACTCGCATCGACAGCAGGAGGGCGAGGCCGCCTGAGAAGACGACGTTCCAGCCCGCCATCGATACGCCGAACAGCGTCCAGGCCGGCTGATCGCAGCGCACCATGCGGGCCGCCAACAGATAGGCCTTCAGTTGCGCGGCCGACAGTCCGCTCGGGATATCCCCCGAGCAGGATTGCGGGCCCGGCCACAGGTGCTGCTCGACGCCGACATGGTAGACGCCGATGCCGGCCGTGGCGAACAGGGCCGCGATCGCCGTCAAGGCGAAGACGAGGGCAAAGCGCGGCCAGGCGTAGGCCAGCACGGCGACAAGTCCGGCCGCGATCGCCACCATATGCGGGTAGCGCTGCCAGAGGCACATGTCGCACGGCGCCAGGCGCTCGATATATTGAAAATAGTAGGCGCCGCCCAGCAGCGCGCCGCTTCCGATCAGCGCGGCAAGGCCGAGCTGGCTGGGAACCGGCAAAGTGGTCTGCTGAACGCTCATGGGACCCTTCTACAACAGATAGCGAAAGGCGACGAAGCCGCCCACTAGCGCGATCAAGAACAGCCATGTGACGAGAGTGAGGCGCTGTTCGATGAAGGCGCGGATCGGCTCGCCGAATCTCCACAACAACGTTGCCACGATGAAGAAACGCGCACCACGCGTCACGATGGACGCCCACACGAACGTGAAAAGATCGAAATGCGCCGCCCCCGAGGCGATGGTCACCAGCTTGTAAGGGATCGGCGTCAGGCCCTTGATCAGGATGATCCAGGTGCCGTACTGGGCAAAGCCCAGCCGGAACTTGGCCAGTCCGTCCTGCAGGCCATAGGCCTTCACCAGCCAGGCTCCCACCGTCTCGAACAGTGAGTAGCCGATGGCGTAGCCCAGGAGCCCGCCCACCACCGAGCAGACGGTGCAGACCAGCGCGATCCTGAACGCCTTGGTGCGGTTGGCCAGCACCATGGGGATCAGCATCACGTCGGGCGGTATGGGGAAGAACGAGCTTTCGGCGAAAGCGACGGCCCCCATGGCGGGAATGGCCTGGGGTGAGCCGGCGAGCCGGATCACCCAATCGTAGAGACGACGCAGCATCGACACGCTAATAGCCCAACTGTCGTCCTGAGCGAAGCGAAGGACCTAGCGGACCGACCAATGATTTTGCTGCGGGTGTGAGATCCTTCGCTGCGCTCAGGATGACAGAAAATGCTATTTCTGCAGTCCTACCTCAGCAGGGCGTAGGCACCGCCCCGTTCGATGGCGCGCTTGTAGGCCGGCCGCGCGCGGATACGGTCGAGGAAGGCCATGAGTCTCGGCTGCCCTCGGCCTAAGCCGGCCCGCGCCGTTGCGGCCTCCAGTGGGAAGCTCATTTGAACGTCAGCCGCCGTGAATTGATTGCCGGCAAACCAATCGCGCGTCGCGAGTTCGGCCTCGAGGAAAGCCAATTGGGGCTTGAGATTGGGCGCGATCAGGGTCTTGTCGGCCGCGCCGGCGATCGCCTTGGCCACCGGCCGCATGACGAACGGCACGCGCGCCGGCATGCGGTTGAACACCAGCTTCATCAGGAGCATCGGCATCATGGTGCCTTCGGCGAAGTGCATGAAGTAGGTGTAGCGCAGCCGCTCGGGTGTGCCGGCAGCCGGCACGAATCTGCCGGCACCGTAGGTCTCCGCCAGGTACTCGAGGATGGCGCCTGACTCAGCCAGCACCCTCTCGCCGTCGGTGATGACCGGCGACTTGCCGAGCGGGTGCACGGCGCGCAGGGACGCGGGCGCCAGCATGGTTGCCGGATCGCGTTCGTAGCGCTTGACCTCGTAGGGGACGTCGAGCTCCTCGAGCATCCAGAGGATGCGTTGGGAGCGCGAGTTGTTCAGGTGATGGACAATGATCATCCGTCGTCTATAGCGGTCCCGGTCGCCAGTTGCCATGGAAGCCGGCCGGCACGCGGCTGGAGAGATGGGCGGTCGCGATCGGACCCTTGGCGATGTCGGTCGCCTCGAACACGCAGAGGTCGCTGCGGCCTTCCTCCGCCACGTACTTGACGCCGAGCAGCCAGCCGTCGCCCTCGGCTGCACCGTTCGAACGCGGCACGAAGATCGGCTCGCCGAAACGATTGTCGACGCCGTCGCTGTAGCCTTCGCTCCTGCCGGTCTTGAGGTCGTAGTGGGTGAGGCCGTCGCGGCCCGGCCGGCCGGTCTTGGTGTCGACGACGTTGCCCGAGACGATCCAGCCGTGCCGATAGTCGCTCATGCAGAAGCGCTCGTCGAAGCGCGGGAACTCGCCCGGCAGATCGTCGAGCTGCTCTTCCTTGAAGGTGTTGCCTTGGCCCTGGAGGTCGAACGTCCAGCGGAAAAGACGCGCCGCCGGCGGTTCGCTCGACGACGGCGAGCCGTCGGGCAGCGGGAAGAGCGGAGCGCTGTCGTACTTCATGACGTCGATCACCACCTTGCCGTCCGCCGTCTCGAAATGATTCATCGGATGGAAAACGTAGGAGGCGGGGGCGGTGACCCACTTCGCGTCGGCCACCGTGCCCTGGCGCGGGATGAAGGCGATGTGCGTGCCCTTGTCGGGCTCCCAGGCGAAGGGCGGCTTGCCCGACATCGCGCGCTCCATCGAGCTGGTGAGCGGGAAGATCGGCAGGACGATCCAGTTCCGTGTGACGGCGAAGTCGTGGACCATCGATGGATAGGGGCCTTCCAGGATCTCGGCGCGCGTGACCTTGCCGTCCGCGGTCACACTCTGGATGCTGACTTCCTTGCTGAAGCGGCCTTTCGCCGAATAGCCGAAGAACAGCATCTCATCGGTCACGGGATCGAGCTTGGGATGGGCGGTGAAGGGGCCGACGAGCCTGTCGCCGTAGGTCTCGTAGCCGCCGTTCACGGGCATCAGGGTCGCGGGATCGAGCGCGAAGGGGGCGTGCGCCTCCTCGAGCGCCAGAAGCTTGCCGCCGTGCCAGACGATGTTGGTGTTGGCGATGGTCGAGTTGAGCTTGAGCACGCGCGGGTCGGTGTAGAGCGGGTGGCCGAAGGTGCCTGACAGGCCCTCGCCTTCCTGGTTCTCCAGCTCCCACTTGGGCGTGCGCACCCAGCGGTTCCTGTAGGAGACGTTGCCGTTCTCGATGTGGAAGGCGTGGATCATGCCGTCGCCGCCGAACCAGTGGTAAGGCCCGCGCGGTGCGAATTGCGGGTTGGGGCCGTTGCGGTAGAGCGTGCCGCAGAGCTCTTTCGGCAGCTCGCCGGCGATGTGCAGGTGGCCGGCATCGGCCTCGGCGTTGACCGGAGCGTAGTAGCCTTTGAGGAAAGGATTGTCGGTCGGAAAGGGCTTGGCCATGGCGTGCTCCTCGGTTTGCCATTTAATGGTAACGCTGTGTATTTATAAAACGTTATCAATACACGCTGTTCCCCGCAAGAGCTTTCTCACTCCTCTTCGTCGTCGAGGTTGGGCCGCGAGCGGATGCCGGCCGCGACATGGATCAGCACCAGGATCGGCGCGGCGATTCCCAGCAGCAAATGCAGATCGGAGGCATAGCCGCGAATCAGGTCGGAGCCGAGATAGTACAGGCCCATGGCTGTGAAAACGAGGACGCCCATGGCGCTGGCGACCACCGTGCCGCTCAGCCGGTTGCGCCGCCGGCGCCAGCTTTCGCGCACATGCACGACCGCGACCGAACCCAGCAGCAGGAGGAACAGCATGGCGCCAATCCCATGCAGTGCGATCAGCCAGACGCGTGCCACGGCTCCCGCCTCGAGCCACCACCAGGCGAGGCCGCTGACCAGCAACAGGCCAAGCGTCGTGTAGACCAGCCGGCGCAGCCAGGGCTCAAGCCTCAAGCAGCACCATCCTTCCGCCCCTGAACAACAGGGCGTCCGCCCCCAAGCCGCGCAACAGCGGCGCCGCCCGTTCCTCGGCGACCCCCAGCACTTTGGTGAGCGCATCGGCCATCATGCAGGACGGCGCGCGCACACTGGCGCCGTCATTGGAAGTCACCAGATGGCCGGTCGCCGGGTCGATCGCACGGCCGCTCGAGGCGAAGGCCTGGTTGCAGAGCCTGACTAGCGCCAGCATGCGCCCCGGGTTGGCCGGGTCGCGCACGCCAACCTCGACTTCTTGATCGCCAAACGCCGCAAGATCGCCGCCGGCATTGACCACGCCCTGTGCCACACCGGCCGCCTTGAGGGTGTCGACGGCGCGATCGACGGCAAATCCCTTGGCTATGCCGCTCAGGTCGATGGCGCCCTCGACGCCGGCCGGATCGAAGGCGCCGTCCGAGCGCGCTTTGAGATCGGCCGCGGCGGCGAGGACTTCCCCGGTCCAGGGGTGGAGGCGGGCGCGCTCCCCGCCGCGATTGAGGCGACTGAGTTCGCTGCCGGGCTCCTGGAAGCTCATCAGGCGGTGGATGGTCGCCACACAGTCGAACGCAGCGTCGATCGCCGCGTCGAGGCGGGCGCCGTCGCGGCCCGCCACGGCGATCTCGACCACAGTGCCGAGCAGCGGCCGCGCCCGCCGGCGGTCAGCGAAGCAGGAGGTCATGGATCGCCAGCACGCGCTTGATGCCTTCGGTGACGTGGCGCGATGAGAGCGTGGCGCCGGAGATGATCCTGATGTCGCGGCCGGGCACCAGGGAGTCGCCGAAGCGCTTGCCCTCGAACTGCGCCAGCCAATCGCGGTTGGCGACCTCGCCGCCATAGGACTCCCGGTACTCGAGGACCTCGACCCGCCGCACCCGGCCGTCGGGATTGAGCGCCACGGCGTAGTCGATCACCTCGTGCTTGCCGATCACGTAGTCGACGAAGAAGTAGCCCAGCAACCGGCCGCCCGCTTGCGCCCGCCAGACCTGCTCGCCGCGGCTGCGCACCTTCTGGCCGGACGCCTTCTCAATCGCCGCGATGTCGCTCGGTCGGTAGATGACATTGGCTGGCACGAACTCGCTGGCGTCGGGAAAGCTGAGGCGCTGCGCCTGGTCGATCGAAAGATACTGGGTGGCTTGCGCCGGCACGCAGACCACCACCGAGGCCAGCGGCACCAACCAGTGCGGCAGGGTGCGATTCACGCAGTACCTCCCGCCTCAGAAATGAAAGCCGACGCCACCCAGGATCGAATCCGAGAGCGCTCCGGTTGCGGAAGCATCGAGTACCTTTTGGTAGGTGAATTTCAGGACCAGCTCGGGCGTCGGGAACAGCGCCACGCCCAAGGTGTGAAATTGCTGCTGGCCCGCGCCGGTGGGGGCGTTGTTGTCCGTGCCGGCGAAGCCCGCGGTCTGCTTGTTCATGTAGGTGTAGCGGTAGAAGGGCACGGCCTCCCAGTCGCCACCGAGCGCATGGCCGAGCTGGAAGTGATAGGCGACCTCGCCCGACATGCCCCACATTGTCTTGCCGACGTTGTTGGTCGCATCGCCGTCGTTGTTGGCGCGCAACGCCGCCGGATTGCCGAACGAGACCAGCACGCCTTCGCCGCGGAACTCCCAGTTGGTCTGGGGCGGCCGGTAGCGGAACTCGCTGTCGAACAGGGCGAGGCTCGATGTGCCGAGCAGGTTGTTGGTGTTGTCGTGTGCGCCGCGCGGCACGATGTTGGGCGTGAAATAGACGCTGGTGCTGCCGGCGAAGCCAGGCAGAAAGGCCGGCTCGTAGCCCACGCGAAAGGCATAGCCCAGCTCGCTGCTCAGCTGGCGGTAATCGCCACGCGGCGGGGTGGAGGCGTTCAATCCATTGAGGCCGTCGATGCCGGCGATATAGGGGCCCGGCGTCACGCTGTTGCCATCGGTGCGGTTGTCGAAGCTGTCGCCGAAGTCCTCGAGCGTCGTGTTGACCTGGAATTGGTAGTCGAGCCCGTCGATGATGCGGCCATAGACGCTGGCCGCGGGCGATGCCCAGGTGGTCGGCACCAGGCCGTTGCCCTTGCCGTTGTCGAGTTCGGGACGATCGACCGAATAGAACTGCGTCGGCTCGTGGTGCTGGTTGATGAAGCCGACCGGCACCAGGTCAATGCCGGGCGATCGCACGTTGAATGACTTGGCTACCAGGAAATCGATGTAGGCCTGCTCGACTTCCGCCGTGCCGTGCAGCTTGTCGTCATTGTCGAAGCCGGCGCCGGCGTGCTCGAACTCGATCTCGGCGTTGAAGATGATCGAGTCGGTGAACTTGTAGGAGGGCAGCAGCACCAGGCGGGCGGCGTCGAAACCGGTCTGCCACTGGCCGGGGTTCGGCGGGTTGGGGTTCATCTGCGCGCCATACTTCAACTCGCCGTACATGCCGATCTTGAGGCCTTCGATCGGCGATGGCGCGATGCCGAACAGGTCCCTGTTCTTGGCCTTGGTGTCTTCCGGGCCGGCCTGCGCCGCCGCCGCCGCGACGGCGAACGGCGCGGCAGCCGCGGCTTGCCCCGTTTGTCCATTAGGTTGGGTGGGCTTTCCCGCCGTCGCCGACCCGGGCGCCGACTTCGGCGGTTGTTGCCGCTGGGCTTGTTGGCTCTGCGCTTGCTGCTTCTTCACCTCGGCCTCGAGCGAGCGCAGGCGTTGTTCCAGCATCTGGATGTGCTTCAGCAACTCTTCGGTCGTGGGCTGGTTCTGCGCCAACGCTGGGCTGCAACTAAAGGAAAACACGGAGACTACGGCGGCGGTGGAAAGGAGGAGGGCTCGTTGCGCTTTGGCGGACATGACAGCTCATCTCTCGATCCGCGAACGGATCGGGTTGCTGGCTGGCTGTCCGCGGGCGCGGATGGCTGGCTGGGTGAGGGAGCGGGCAACTGCCCGCGTAGGTCATTTGGTGAGGATCAGCTTTCCCGTTGAAGTGATGCGCAGTCGGTATTCCTCGAGGCCGTGCTGCAGCACGATCTCGCGGCGTCCGGCCATCAATCTTTCCGTCGAAAACCGCGGCGGGCGCGACGGAGCGCTCAGGCGTGGTGCTTGCCCGGTAGCGGCTGGCCGCGAATCGAGGACGTTTGGCTTGAGAGCCATCGCAGGTTATTAATAATCATTATCAATGCCAACTCAATGATTTTGCTCAGATATTCCGAGGTTCGGAACTAGCCAGCCCTAGCGAGTCCAGACCCCGCCGTCCTTGTTCCTGTAGCCCAGCGAGAGATAGGCCGCGTCGACCAGGGCCTGGCCGCGCTCGTTCAGCAGCAGGCCGGGGCCCATCCTGTTCATGGTGTAGCCGAACGCGAGCCCCGCGACGGGATCGGCAAAGCCCAGCGAGCCGCCGGCACCGACATGGCCGAAGGCGGCGCTCGACAGGATGACGCTGTCGCAGGCCTCGCCGAACAGCCGGGCGGCCGGGCTGCGCTTGCGGTTGTCCATCGACTTCATGAAGCCCAGCGCAAAGCGTGTCGGGATGCGCAAGGTGGCGTCATCGTGCGTGGCCATCGAGACCTCGCCCATGCGCGCCAGCGTCTTGGCGTCGACCAGCTTGCCGTTGCCTTGCGCGAGCGGCGAATACATGCCGGCCAGCCCGCGCGCGTTGGTGATGCCGTTGGCTGCACCGAGCTCGGCGGCGTGTCCGGCCCGCGTGTTGGCGCCGCCAGAGCGCCAGGCGCCGCTATTGAAGAAGAACAGCGAGGCGATCGACTTCGGATTGCCGGCAAGGTCGGTCATGAAGGGCGTCTTCGCCTGTTCCGCCTTGTAGACGAAAGGAATGACCGGTGCGACCCGCGGCTCGATCTCCTCGGGCAGGCCGATCCAGAAATCCAGAGCGAGAGGGCGCGCCACCTCTTCGCGGAAGAAAGTGCCGAGCGTGCGGCCGCCCGCCCGCCGTACCATCTCCCCCACCGTCCAGCCGAAAGTCAGGCCGTGATAGCCGTTGCGTGTGCCCGGCACCCAGAACGGCTCTTCGTCGGCCAGCCGCCCGGTCATGTAGGTCCAGTCGTAGATCCCGTCGTCCTTGATCTTCTCGCGCAGCGCCGGCACGCCCGCCGAGTGGTCGAGCATCATGCGCGTAGTGGTGTGCTGCTTGCCGTGCTGGCCGTAGCCGGGCCACAGCTCGGTGACGGGCGCGTCGAGATCGAGCTTGCCGCGGCTCGCCAGCATATGGGCGCACAGCGCCGTCGCGCCCTTGGTGCAGGAGAAGACGATGCATACCGTGTCGCGCGTCCACGGCGTGCCGCTCTTGGCGTCGGCGACGCCACCCCACAGATCGACCACGGTGTCGTTGCCCGCCTTCAGGCAGACCGAAGCACCGACCTCGCCATTGGCGGCGAAGTTGCGCTCGAAGGCCTCGGCGACCCGTTCGAAGCCGCGCTTGCACGTTCCCTCGATTTTCATGGCTATCCCGTATCGTTACTTCGGCAGCGGCAGCTTCAACGCTTCCAGGAGGAAGCGCGCGGCGTACGACAACCCGGTTTGTTCGATGCCGTGCCCCAGGCCCTTGATGATGTGCGCACTGACATTGACACCGTTTTGACGCAGGGCTTCGGTGGCCTGCTGCGTCATGACGGCGGGCAGCATCTCGTCGCTGTCGCCGTGCACCAGCAACACCGGCGGCCGTGACTTGATCTCATCCTTCAGCACCTCGGATCCCGCCAGCCCGCCGGAGAAGCCGACGATACCGGCCAGCGGTTTGGCCCGGCGCAGCCCGACATGCAGCGACATCATGGTGCCTTGCGAGAAGCCGATCAGCGCCGTGCGCGCCTCGTCCAGGCCGTACTTCGCCAGCATGTCGTCGAGGAAAGTCTCGATGAACGGCGCCGCCGACCGCGCTCCGACCAGCCGCTGTGCCGGATCGAAGCGCGCGATGCCGAACCACTGGTAGCCCATCGGATTGCCCTCGCAGGGGTAGGGCGCATTCGGCGCGTGAAACACCGTGTCCGGCATCAAGGGCGCCAGCACCGGGGCAAGCCCGATCAGGTCGTTGCCGTCGGCGCCGTAGCCGTGCAGCAGCACCACGAGATGGCCGGGCTTGCCGCCGGCTTGCGGGCCGAAGCTGGGGCCTTCGAGTTTGGTCACTTCCTGGCCTCCATCGTGCCCGCCGCCGTCTTGGCCGCCTTGGCGCTCCAGTCCGGCATGTTGCGGCGATAGTGCCAGAGCAGCAGGGCGGCCGCACTGCGCCACGGCCGCCACGGCTCGGCAATCTTGAGAAGCCGTTTGGCGTCCGGCCGCTTGCGCAGGCGCTTGAGATGCTGGGCGGCGATCAGCAGGCCGAGGTCGAGGCCCGGCATGATGTCGGGACGGCCGTGCGCGAACATCAGGTAGATCTCCGCCGTCCAAGGTCCGATACCCTTGGCCTGGGTCAGCATGGCGATCGCTGCGGCATCGTCGAGCCCATCGAGCGCGGCAAAATCAATGCGGCCTTCGACGACGTCGCTGGCGAGCGACCGGCCGTACTTCATCTTGGCCTTGGAGAGGCCGACGGCGCGCAGCGCGCCATCGTCGAGTTCCAGGAACGCGGTTGGTTCCAGGGATGGCACGGCGGCCTCGAGACGCAGCCAGATGCTGCGGGCGGCATGCACCGAAACCTGCTGGCCGACGATGGAGCGCATCAGGCCGCCGAAGCCCGATGGCACGATCCTGAGCTGGGGGTGGCCGACCTCCTTGATCGCCCGTGCGAAGTCGGCATCGACGCGTGCGAGGTGCCGCATCGCCTTCTTGAGGTTGGCCGCATCGAGGACCACTTGTGTCGCTGAGTTCCGTGCCACCCGCTTCGCATAGCACGTCGCGGACGCAAGCTGTAACGTCCGATCATGGCGGTGATCACGCGCTTTGCCCCCAGCCCGACCGGCGAACTGCATCTCGGCAGCGTCTACTCGGCTCGCATTGCCCGGCAGCGCGCGCACACGGCGGGCGGGACCTTCCTGGTGCGCATCGAGGACATCGACATCCGCCGCTGCAAGCGCGCGTTCGAAACGGAGATTCTGGCCGATCTTAAGTGGCTCGGCCTTGACTGGGATGGCGATGTGCGCCGCCAGTCCGATCACTTCACCGACTACGGCAAGATCCTGGACGGGCTTGGCGCCAGGGGCCTGGTCTATCCCTGCTTCTGCACGCGCGCCGACATCGCGGCGTCGGCCAATGCGCCGCATGGGCCGGACGGCCCCCTCTATCCCGGGACCTGCCGCCATCGCAGCGCCGCCGAGCGGCGCGAGTTGATCGCCTCAGGCCGCGAGTTCTGCCTGCGGCTCGACGGTGCGCGTGCGGCGGCGGAAGTCGGCGAATACCAGTTCGTCGACGAGCGCTTCGGCCGCATCAAGGGCGAGCCGCAGCTGATGGGCGACTTCGTGATCGCCCGCAAGGACACGCCGACCTCGTACCACCTTTCGGTCACGGTCGACGATCACCTGCAGGGGGTCACCCTGGTGACCCGTGGCGAGGACATCCTGGCCTCCACCCACGTGCACGTCCTGCTGCAGCGGCTGCTAGGCTACGCCACGCCGGTCTATGCCCACCACAAGCTGCTGCTCGGCGCCGACGGCAAGCGCCTGGCCAAGCGCGACCGCGCCGTCTCCATCCGCGCGCTGCGCGAGGACGGCAAGACGCCCGAGGACGTTTTCAGCCTGCTGCCGAAGGACTAAGGTCCCCCAATGGAGCGACACGAAGAACTGGCAGTCGGACGGCGGCTACTCGGCCATATCGACGGCCGCACCACTGACCTGGCGGCCGCGCTGTTCCGCAACAAGGTGATCAACTATTCTTGCCGCGAACGCGCGGCTCTCGAGCGTGAGAAGCTGTTCCGCGACCAGCCAATCCTCATGGGTCTCTCGACCCGGCTCGCCAGAGCCGGCGACTATCTCAGTGAAAACGTCGCAGGCCTGCCGGTGCTGATGACACGCGGTGCCGACGGCGCGGTCAACGCCTTCGCCAATATCTGCCGCCACCGCGGCGCGCCAGTGGCTCAGGGCTGCGGCAACGCCCGCGCCTTCACCTGCCCCTATCACGGCTGGACCTACGATCTCGCTGGCCGCCTCTTGGGTACCACCGACAAGGTCGGGTTCGCCGGCCTCGATCTCGAAAAGCACGGCCTGGTGCGACTGGCGGCGGCCGAGAAGCACGGCATGTTGTTCGTGCGACCGCAGCCGGGCGCTGCGCCGATCGACGTCGACGCCCATCTCGGGGCGCTCGCGGCGGACTTCGCGGCGCTCCGGCTCGACACCTACCCGCTGCATTCGAGCGACTGGGTGAAGCCTCGCATCAACTGGAAGTTCGCCGTCGATACCTTTCTCGAGGGCTATCACATCCCGCATCTGCACCGAAAGACGATCGGACCATACTTCATCGGCAACTGCGGCACGTTCGACGCGGCGGGCTTGCACGGGCGCATGTGCGTGGCGCGCACCTCGATCGACCAGATCCGTGGCCTAACCGAAGGCGAGCGCAGCTACCGGCCGCACGTGATCGCGGTCTACCAGCTCTTCCCCAACACCATCGTGATCTGGCAAGTCGACCACATCGAGATCTGGCGCGCCTTCCCGGGTCGCGACGACCCCAGTCATTGCGACGTCGAGATGACGATCTACAGGCCGCAGTCGACCGATAAACCGGACGCCTACTGGGAGAAGAACCGCGACATCGCCATCCGCACCGTGATGGAGGAGGACTTTCCGCTCGGCGAGCGCATGCAGATGGGCTTCGAATCAGCGGCCACGGAAGAGGTGATCTACGGCCGCAATGAGCCCTCGCTGGTGCATTTCCACTCATCGATCCGCAACGCCCTTGGAGTGCGCGTCTGATGCAACGCACCAAACCTCCGTTCCGCGCCGACCAGGTCGGCAGCCTGCTGCGCAGCGCGCCCCTCAAGGAGGCCCGCACCAAGCGGGCGACAGCCGAGATCTCGCCGCACCAGTTGAAGGCGGTCGAAGACGCCGAAATCAAAAAACTCGTCGCCAAGGAAGCCTCGATCGGCCTGCAGGCGGTGACAGACGGCGAGTTCCGGCGCGCCTGGTGGCACTACGATTTCCTCAGCCATCTCGATGGCGTCGGGTTGGTGAGCGTGGCGCAGGGGCTGCAGTTCAAGGGCACCCAGACCAAGGCCGAGGGCCTGCATGTGCACGGCAAGATCGATTTCTCGGCGAGCCATCCTATGCTGGAGCATTTCCGGTACCTGAAGTCGGCGGCTGCGGACCTGCCGAGCAAGCCGGTCGCGAAGATGACCATCCCCTCGCCGACGGCCCTGCACTATCGCGGCGGCCGGCAGGCGATCGAAAAGTCGGTCTATCCCGACATGGAGCCGTTCTTCGCGGATCTCGGAAAGGCCTATACCAAGGCGGTGCGCGCCTTCGGTGAGGCGGGCTGCACCTACCTGCAGCTCGACGAGGTATACGTGGCCTATCTCTGCGATCCCGCACAGCGTGACTACCTGCGCGGCCGTGGCGAGGATCCCGACAAGCTCCTGCACGTCTATGCCGACCTGGTGAACACCGCCTGCCAGGGCCGAACGCCGGGCATGACCATCTCCATGCATCTCTGTCGCGGCAACTTCCGCTCGACCTGGATGGCGCAGGGCGGTTATGAGCCGGTGGCCGATATCTTGTTCAACCGCATGGGCGTCGACGCCTACTTCATGGAGTACGACACCGAGCGCGCCGGCGGCTTCGAGCCGCTGCGGCTACTTCCGAAGAACAAGCTCGCCGTGCTGGGCGTCATGACCTCCAAGAGCGGCGCGCTGGAGAGCAAGGACCAGCTGAAGCGAAGGCTGGACGAGGCGGCGAAATTCGTCTCGCTCGACCAGGCCTGCCTCTCGCCGCAGTGCGGCTTCGCTAGCACGGAGGAAGGCAACCTGCTGGCCGAAGACGAGCAGTGGGCGAAGTTGGGGCGCTGCGTAGAAGTCGCGAGAGAGGTGTGGGGCTAAACGCCCGCCAGCGCCTGTGAAGGCGCTACGCCGCCTTCGCCTTCCCGCCGTCGATCGCCCGGCGCAGCGCGGCGCGGGCCAGCAGCCTGGTCGAATCAAGGGTCGGCAGCGGCGAGTTGCCGTCGTTCATGATCAACGGGATCTCGGTGCAGCCCAGCACGACGGCGTCGCAGCCTTCGCCCTTCAGTCGGCCGATGACTTTCTGGAAATAGGCCACCGCTTCGGGCTTGAAGATGCCGCGCACCAGTTCGTCCATGATGATGCGGTTGATCTCCTCGCGCTCGTCCGGTGTCGGCCGCAGCCACGCCAGTCCCTTGGCATCGAACTTCCGCGGATAGACCTCGCTCTCGGTCAGCCACTTGGTGCCGGTGATGGCGATGCGCCTGAAGCCGCGTGCCAGCGCATCGGCTGCGACGCTGTCGGCGATGTGCAGCCAGGGCAGCGGCGCGCGCTTCTCGATCAGCGGCAGCGCCTGGTGGATGGTGTTGTCCGGCGTGACCACGAAGTCGGCGCCGGCACGCCGGAGCTTCTCGGCCGAAGCCAGCATCAGCTCGCCTACCGCCGGCCAGTCGCCGCGATAGATCAGCGACATGTAGTCGTCGAGCGACGGCGTGTGCATGGTCACTTCGGGATGGCCGTGGGCGCCCAGCATCGCCGGCGCCTCGGTGCAGATCGTGCGGTAGCAAAGCGCGGCGCCCTCGGCCGAACAGGCCGCGATGCCGATATGGAGCGGTTTCATGCCGGCCATTGTCGCGCGCCGGCTAGCGGCCCTCCAGTATCTTGTTCACCCAGACCTGCACGGTGTTGGACTCGAGGAACTGGTGCGCCTCCTTGCGCACCGCCGGGTCGTCGACCTTGCCGACCACGATCGCGACCACGAGGTCGCATTTCAGCGACACCGCGATGCCTTCCGCCAGCACCGGCTGGCCATCCTTGCCCTTGAGCCGGGCGAGCCGGTAAATCCGGCCGCGGCCCGGCAGGTCGGTGATGTGGAGGTGACTGCCCTTGGCGACCGCCACGAAGTCGGGGTCGAGCAGGTCGATGTCGGTGACACGGTCGACCTCGGAGTCGTCGACCACGCCGGTATCACAGTTGCCGCAGAAACCGAGCTTGGGCCGCACATAGACCCGCATGTCGCCGTTGCGCCAGGCGCGGCCCGGCGGGAAGGCGTCGCGCGGGAAGGGCCAGGCCGTCTGGTGCCAGCCCGGCCCATACTTCGCCATCCAGTCCTCGTACCACTGGACGAAGGTCGAGTAGCCGAGCAGGCCAACGACGATCACCGCCGACAGCACGATCTCGATGATCGTCAGCCGGGTCGGCATCGACCCTCCGACCTTACTTGAGTCCGGCGATCTGCCGCGCCTCGCCGGTGAGCTCGAGGATGTGCATGCCGGTGTTGGCGCGGTCGACGACATAGATATAGCCGCGCGCATCGGTCTCGACGTTGTTGCTCTGGATCGCCACCTTGCAGCGGTCCTTGCCCTGCACCTTCACGCAGCGCTTGTCGGTCTTGTCGGTGATCGCCGGGATGAAGTAGCCGACCTCCTTCGGCCGGAAGGGATCGCGCACGTCGAGCGCGCGCACGCCGGCATTGAACCAGGTGATAAACGCCAGCTTCTTGTAGAAGACCGGGTCCATGCTCTCGTTGGAGGAGTGCGAGCCGAAGCGGCCGCCGCGCTGGCAGAAATTGCCGCTCGCTTCCGGCACGGTCCAGCTCGAGATCATGGTTGGCCGCCGCTCGATCGAGATGTCGGCGAACCACACCATCTGCCGCGACTCCTGGCATTCGTTGAGGATCGCCTCGTCGACGATCATGACGATGTCGCGCACCGAGCCGTCCTTGTCGTGCGCGAATTCGGCGATCGGCATCTTGAGCATGGGAAAGGTCGTGTGCGCGCCGTTCCACGACGCCATCGGAAGCTGCGCGATCTCGGGATAGCGCAGGTTCTCCGGCGTCGGCTCCTTCGGCCCCTTCAGGAGTTTCTCGCGGTCGACGATCTGCAGGATGCCGCCCTTGTTCGTGCCGTAGCCGAAAAACACCCGGTTGCCCGCCGGCCCAGTCGAAATCGGCCCGTGCAGCTCGGTCGGCACCTGGCCGCTGGCACCAGGCTGCTGGCCGGGCAAGCCGAAGTCGCGGATCTTCACCGGATGCGCTGGATCGGAGAGATCGTAGATCTGGGTCATACGCCTGGTGCGCCAATCGGGCGGACCGGACACGAGATAGGCGATGCCGGTATCGCACTCCCACCAGCTCTTATGCGTGTCCTTGAGGCCGTCCAGTCGCGTCACCAGCTTGGGGTTCGCGGGGTCGGCGACATTCCAGATCTCATGCGCCTGGCCGCCGAAGGTGCGCAGCATATAGACCGCGCTCTTGTCACCCTTTGGCAGGGCGCTGCCATCGCATACCCGCACCATCTGCGCGCCGCCGGCTTCGTAGGTTCCCTTGGCCCCCGGGATATGGTGGAGATATTTCGGATGGGCTGGATCGGTGACGTCGACGATCGACGTGCCGTTGTGCTCGGGCTTGCCGGTCAGGGGGTTCACGGGATCGGGAACCTCATCGGTGCCGCCATGATGGCCGATATAGGCGATCCACCGATTGCCCTGCTGATGGATCGTCGGCTGATAGGCACTGCGCGCCTGCAAGTCGCTCCAGCCGACCAGCCGCATGTTGGAGGCCTCGGGCGGATCGCCCACTTTTTGTTGCTGCGCGTGTGCAGTGATCGCGGCCATCGCCGGCAGGACGATGGCCGACACTAGAAGTCTGTTCATGGCGTTTCTCCCTCGAGGCCCGAAGTATAGGCCGGCAGCAGCGCCCAGGAGGAGGGGCGAAGCGGGAACTTCGCGGCGCTATCGGTCGTTTTTCAAGCAGTTGTGTGTGTATGTCTGGAGCCGTCGATGGACCGGAACGGTCGGATACCAAGGCGTCATGTGGGCCCGTTGCTCGTCATGGTCTGCGGTGGGCTCGCGATCGTGATCGTCGTCCTTGCCGTGCTATGGATCAGCCACGATTCCTACAATGGCCTGGAGGCCGCAGGACCGCCGTCCGTGGCGCAAGGGGCGCGATAGAACCCGATCAGCGCTCGCCTTAGCGGGCACAACAAAGTGAAGGTGCGGTCGCGTGGTCACCGAGGGGCAACCGCTCGCGCCATCGGCGATACCCTGCAGCGGTGCTGCGATCACTGGCGCGGGTTGCCATCACGCTTTCGTTTTCCAGAAATCGAACGACGCAGCTTGACGCCCAACGCCGCCGCCGGCGCCTTCCCGTCGATCGCGCCCTCCCCAAACCAGGCGAATCATTGGACGCGTGAGAGATCGATCTCGCAGACCCGCCCATTGCTGTACTTTTCCGGTCCCGAGCCGGTGATGCGCATGCCGCCATAGGTGGCGGTCATGGTCGCGGTTTGCGTCCGGCCGGGATAGTTCGCGAGCTCGTACGCGCGGGCAACATCGACCTCGGTGCCCTTGACGGTCAGCGTCACGGACCGGTTGCGTGTCTTGGTCCCTTCCGGCCGAACCCATTTGCCGACGCCGCCCGATATGTTGAGATCCATCATGATGGTAAACTCGCCGGCGACGGAGTTCCCCGAACAACGCATCGCGCCGCGCCATGCGCCGTCGGGGTTCATCTTGGACAACGAGGGCAGCGTCGGTGCGAACCAGCCATGGCGCTCGGCGTAACGGGCGGCGCCGCCTCCGAACGAGAACAGCAAGACGATCGCCAGGACGATGCGCCGGCGCGAACGACGGCCTTGCCACCACGACTCCTTCGCCGACGGCTGCGACGTAGAGGGCGGCTGCGCAGCAGCCGGCTGGCGCATTACCTGGGTCGGCGCCGCGCCTGCCGTCTTGATCATCACCGTCGCCTGTCCGCCGGGCGCGGGCTGTCCGAGCAAGCCGCGCCAGTCTGTAATCGACTGCGGCCGGTCGGCGGCGCGGAGCGCGAGGCCGGCATCGATGCCGGCCAGCAGTTCCGGAGCGAAGCCGGCGGGCTTGAGCTCACCGAGCGGCCGACAGGTGTCCTCGACCAATCGATCGAAGGCGCTGGGTGGCGCGGCACCGGTGATGGCGTGATAGAGCGTTGCCGCCAGGCCGTAGATGTCGGTCCAGGGACCCTGCTTGGCCGAAGTGAACTGTTCGGGCGCGGCGTAGCCTGGCGTAAAGATCGCCGTCAGTGCGGTCGTGCGTCCGGCCATTGCCGCGCGCGAGGCGCCGAAATCGATCAGGGTCGGATTGCCCTGGGCGTCGAGCAGGATGTTGGCGGGCTTGATGTCGCGGTGCAGGAAGCCCGTGGCGTGCACCTGCTCGAGGCCTTCAAGCAGCGGCCACAGGATGCGATCCGCTTCAGATGAGCTCAGCGTGCCGCGATTCAGCCTGTCCTCCAGCGTACTGCCCGGCATCAGCTTCATGACGATGTAGGCGGTGCCGTTGGCCTCGAGGAAGTCGAACACCTCCACGATCGCCGGGGCGTGCTGCAGGGTGGCGAGGGTTCGGCCCTCCTCGACGAAACGATCGCGTCCCCAGGTGAAATCGTCCACCATCTTCGTCGACTGCGGCAGGACGGTGGTGCCGCCCCGGCGCAGGGCGAGGGCCGACGGCAGGTACTCCTTGATGGCGACCTCGCGGTCGAGCTGCGTATCGCGTGCGCGGTAGGTGATGCCGAAGCTGCCGCGGCCCAGCACGGCGAGGATTTCGTAGCGGCCGACCGTTTGTCCCGGCTGCAGCGCCACAAAATCAGTCCCGGATGCTTGGCCCTCGCCCGGACTGGCGATGTCGGTCATGGAACCCCCAAGGCCCATGAGCCTGCCATGAATCGCACGGTCACCGCAAAGAAACCGTTTGCCCCTTCTGGGTACTCCGCGGCAGCCTCGCGATCACGGCTTCGTTTTCTAGAAATCGAACAACGCAGCTTGACGCCTTCGTCGGGCGGGGCGCACGATCCCTCGCGGGCGAAGGGCAGCAACCAACAAGAACGCATCCAAATGAGATGCACGCGTCGGTTCGTACGACACGCCAAGCGTATCGCCAGGGAGAAAAAACATGCTCACACTGACTATCAACGGCCAGACCAAGCAGGTCGACGCCGCGGATGACACGCCGCTGTTGTGGGTCATCCGCGAGCATCTGCAGATGACCGGAACCAAGTTCGGCTGCGGCGCGGGCCTGTGCGGCGCCTGCACCGTGCATCTCAACGGCACGGCGGTGCGCTCGTGCCAGACGTCGGCCAAGGAAGCAGTCGGCAAGAAGGTCACGACGATCGAAGGTCTGGGCGGCGGCAAGCCGCATGCCCTGCAGGTCGCCTGGGAAGCCGAGCAGGTGCCGCAATGCGGCTACTGCCAGTCCGGCCAGATCATGCAGGCCGCTTCGTTGCTCGCGAAGAATCCCGATCCGACCAAGCAGGAGATCGTGGACCACATGGACGGCAACCTCTGCCGCTGCATGACCTACGGCCGCATCCAGCGCGCGATCATCCGCGCCGC
>JBPYDO010000255.1:0-6922 GCA_051985755.1 Reyranella sp.
GCCACGGCTACAAATTGCGCTACGTCAATCCGGCCAGCGGCGGCTCGCCGATGACCACCATGGGCACCTTCATGCAGCTCCTGCCCAAGGGTTTTACGACCGCACCCTATCGCAGCACCGACGGCACGGTGTTCTCGGTCGTCGAAGGCGCCGGCGAGAGCACGATCGAAGGCAAGACGTTTCGTTGGAAAAAGCGCGACCACTTCGTGGTGCCGAGCTGGGCCAAGGTGGTGCACAAGGCCAAGACCGAGTCGGTGCTGTTCTCCTTCTCCGACCGTCCGGTCCAGGAGCGGCTAGATTTCTGGCGCGAGGATCGCGGCGGGAAATAACGTCTAGGCGGCAAGCCAGCCCGCTTCCTTCACCTGATCGCGGAAGGTCTTGCTGACCGGCACGCGCAAGCCGTTGCGCAGCACCAGCACGTTCTTGCCGTTGTCGCGCTCGACCGACTGAAGCGCGCCTTCCGCCACCCACCAGGAGCGATGCACCTGCCGGCCAAGGGCCGGCCCCAGCTCGGCAATGGCATCGCGCAGCCTGAGCAGGATGAGGTCGCTGCCGACGGCTGTGTGGATGCGCAGGTAGTGGTCCTCCATTTCCAGCGCCAGCAAATCACGGCCGAGCGCCGGCGGAATGCGACGGAAGAAATCCGGTGAGGCTGCGCCGGGCGCGCCGTTCTGCGGCAGGGCGGCGACACGAGCACGCTCGGCGTCGGCCAGCGCGTGCCGGCGCTGCTCGATGAACAGGCCGAACACGATCGAGATCGCGATCGTCAGAAAGGCATTTTCCGGAAAGATGAAAGGCGCCGCCGAGAACGGGATCGGCCGGTCAAGCCATGTGTGCAGCACGATGACTGCGAAGGTGCTGGGAAACGATGCCAGCAGGCCGACGATGGCCATGCGCGCGGCGACCGGCCAGCGGTTGATCGGCTCGATCTGGCCAAACAGGGCGGCGAGGGCCACCACGGCCCCCCAGGTCAGGACGCCTATGGCAACGTAGAAGACCAGGCGCGTGCCGATGGTCATATGTTCGTAACTGCCGAATGGCCCTGCCACGGTCATGACCAGGGCGAGGCCCAGTACGGCCGGCGCCTGCCAATACCAGGAGCCGAGATACGGCGATTCGCGCATCGTGAACGGATGATTCCGGCAGATCGCGAAAAACGCCAGCGATTCCACGCAACGATGATGGCAGGGGCGGCGGAAGGCGCAGAGGCTGGTGCCGGTATCGAACCGGAGTTTCATCGTGCCTTCATTGTTTCAAATCGTTGTCCATACCCCTTGGTGGGTGTGGCCCCTGCTGGTCCTCACTCTCGCCCTGGGCGCCTATGGCTTGCGCCGCCGCGTGGTCAATCCCTGGCGGCTGGCCGCCCTGCCTGTGGTCGGCCTCTCGATGTCCGTCGTGGGTATGGCGCAATCGGCAAAGCCCGCCCTGGCGGCCGCCGGCTGGGGCCTGGGGCTGCTGGCCGCCCTGCCGCTGGGCTGCGTCATCGGCCGCCAGCGCGACGTGCGACCGGTGCCGGATGGCCGTCTCGAGATTGCCGGCGGCTGGTTCATGCTGCTGTTTGGCGTCTCGATCTTCCTAACGCGCTACGCGCTCGGGATCCTGTTCGGAGTCATGCCCAGGCTCACGGCCGAGCCGCTGTGGATCGCGCTATCCGGCGGCGTCGGCGGCGTGGTGGCCGGCATTGGCCTCGGCTGGCTCGCGGGCCTGTTGCTGCGCCGCCGGCGCTTTTCCCTGATGGCGAGGTGAGCCATGCGCAATATCTGGATCCGCCGCACGATCATCGCCATCGGCAGCATGCTCGTGCTGATCGTCGGAGCCTTCGGGGCCATCATCGCCTTCGATTCGCCCAAACGCATCCCGCGCCTTTTGGCAGGGGACAGTCTGCCTGGCGTGTCGGAATGGAACCTGGCGGAAGTACCGCCGGTGCAGAAGGTGGCGGCGCGCGATGGCGCCCCGCTCACCTATCGCCTCTATCCCGGCGCAAAGGATCGCGTCGTCATACTGGTGCACGGCTCGTCCGGGTCGGGATTCACCATGCACAAGGTCGCTCAGTCGCTGCAGGCGGCGGGCGCCACCGTTTATGCGATCAGCCTGCGCGGCCATGGCGGCAGCGGCCGGGAGAACGGTGACGTCTCTTACATCGGCCAGCTCGACGACGACCTTGCCGACTTCGTCAAAGCCGTGGGGGTCGGCGGCGCCGACGTTCACCGCAGCCTGATCGGCTTCTCCTCGGGTGGCGGCTTCACCTTGCGCACAGCGTCAGGTGCCAACCATGCGCTGTTCGACAACTACATTGCCGTCTCGCCCTTTATTGCCGCCGACTCGCCGACCAATCGGCAAGGTACTGGCGGCTGGGCGAGCGTGGCGGTGCCGCGCATGATCACGCTTGCAATCCTGAACCAGCTCGGGCTGCCCTGGTTCCAAGGGCTGCCGGTAGTCCGCTTCGCCACCGACGCCGAGCCAAGCCTCAGCCGCACGCCGGTCTATTCCTTCCGCCTGCAGGTCAGCATGCATCTCACGCGCAATTGGCGCGCCGAGATCGCGCGCATCGACCGGCCGACCGCCGTCCTGGTCGGCTCCAAGGACGAGTTGTTCCTGGCCGATCAGTTCCAGCCGTTGTTCGCCAAACTCAACTCCCGCATCTCGGTTTCGGTCGTGCCGGACCTCGGTCACATGGACATGACCGCCCAGGACAAGGCGTGGGCGGCCATTGTAGCGGCCTGGAAGCGCCTCAATGGCGTCGGTCAGCGCGCCGAGCGGTTCGACTTCAAGGTGCGCGAGGATTTCTTCGCCGGCCTCGATGGCAACAAGGAATCGTTCGATCGCGCGATGAAGCTGATCGACGACACCCTCGTGGCCGATCCCGATGACGCCCAGGCGCTGGTGTGGCGCGGCGACGGCCGGCTCTTCCTGGCCGGCCAGGCGTTCCAGAAAGGCGACGTTGCCCAAGGCCGGGCGCTCTCGGCTCAGGGGCTCGCCGACATGATGCGGGCCGTGGCGCTTGACCCGGAGAACGTCGCCGTGCGCGTACCGCGCGCGACCGGCCTGTTGCCCTATGCCCAGGGTCTGCGTCCCTTCGACCGCGCGGAGGCCGACCGGCTCACCGTGCTCGCCATGCAGGATTTCGAATTCGTCGTGGCGGCCAGCAGCAAGAGTTGGAGCAACATGGCCGAGCACAATCGCGGCGAGTTGCTGGGCGCGCTGGCGTCCGGTTGGCTGCAGCTTGGCGACAGCGCAAAGGCCAACGCCTATCTCGACCGCATGGTCGCCGAGCTTCCGGGTTCAGCCTATGCGAAAGCCGCCGAAATCCGCCGCGCCCAACCGTCGGCCGGCAAGTCGCTCACTTGTCTCAGCTGCCACTGATCAGGTGGCGCGCTTCTGCGCCGCCACCGATCCCGCGCACTGGTCCTTGTTGATCAGCGGCCGCAGTTGTGGGTCGTAGGCATCGACGAATTGCGCGCGATCGGCCTTGACGTAGACGAACAGCGTGCAGGCATCCGACTGGTAACGCAGCACGCGGGTCGATGAATCCTTTCGATCGAGCTGCGGCGAGCCGAAGGTCGCGGTCAACTGGCGCGAGTCCATGCCCTGAATCTGGCTGACGGGAATGGGCCGCCCGGCATTGAGAGAATGGAAAATACCGACCTCGCCGCCGCTCAGCGAATAGCTTGGCTCCGAATTGCTGACACAACCGCCCAACAGCAAGAGGACAGTGAGGCAACGGCAAGGCAAATCCATGCAGCGATCTTAGCGCCGCTCGAGCGGTGGATTAAAGGGCCGGCCAGGCGCCGGCGGCGGTCTGAGTGTTTGTGCCACATGCACCATGGCGGCGGTGCCGACGACAGGCATGAGCAGATTGACCACCGGGATGGTCCCCAGGAACACGATGACGGTGCCGGTGGCCCACAGCACGAGGCTGTTGGCGTGCCGCCAGGCGCGCACATCACCGGGGCTCATGCGCCGCAACGCCACCTGTTCGTAGTACATGCGGGCCGTCAGCCAGCCGTTCAGGCCGTAGAAGACCACCGCGCCCAGGCCGGCGACAAACAGCGCCAGGATGTAGAAGGGCAACATCACGAGGTTGAGCACGATCACGGCGACCAGGAAGACCAGGCCCGTCCACAGGCCGGTCCACACCGAGATGCCGTGCGCCGGCCCGAGTCGCGGATAGTGGGCGCTTTCGACAATGTCGGCGATCTTCTCCAGGAAGATCGAGATCACCACGCCGAAGCTCGCCGGGAAGAGGATGAAGGCCAGCACGATCACCGTGCCGCGGCCGGCCCAGAGAACGACGCTGTTCAACCAGTGCCAGCTGAAATGGGCGAAGGATTGCAGCGCCCACCAGGCGACGGCCGCGATCGCAACCTGCAGCACCAGCGACAGCAGCAGCGACTGCCAGAGGACGCCGCGCAACTTGGGGTCGCCAAGTTGCCGGACAGCCAGCTCGAAGGCACGGATCATTTATGGCGCAGTCATTGCGGTCCGATGATGCCCGCAGCCTTGAGTTCGCCGATCTCCTTGGCCGAGAAGCCGCGTTCGCCCAGCACCTCCTCTGTGTGCTGGCCGCGCTTGGCGGCCGGCCCTTGGACGCTTTCCTGCGTGCGCGAGAAGCGCGGCGCCGGCGCCGGCTGGGCGAAGCCCGCGACGTCGACATAGGCCTTGCGCGCCTTGGCGTGCGGATGCTGCGAGGCCTCGGTCATGGTGAGCACCGGCGCGAAGCAGATGTCGGTGCCCTCCATGATCGCGCACCATTCGTCGCGCGTCTTGGTCTTGAAGATGCCCTCGAGGCGGCTCTTGAGCTGAGCCCACGCCTTGCGGTCCATCTGGGCCGGCAGCGACTGCCCTTTTAGTCCGGTCTTCTCGAGCAAGAGCTCGTAGAACTGCGGCTCGATCGATCCCACCGAGACAAACTTGCCGTCCTTGGTCTGGTAGGTGCCGTAGAAATGCGCGCCGCCGTCCAGCATGTTGGCGCCGCGTTCGTCGTCCTTCCAGATGCCGGCGCCGACCATGCCGTAGACGCCGCCAAGCAGCAGTGCCGCGCCGTCGACCATCGCCGCATCCACCACCTGGCCCTTGCCCGAGCGCTGCGCCTCGAGGAGGCCGCATACCATGCCGAAGGCGAGCAGCATGCCGCCGCCGCCGAAATCGCCGATCAGGTTCAGGGGCGGCGTCGGCTTGTCCTTGCCGCCGATCGCGTGCAGTGCGCCCGTGAGCGCGATGTAATTGATGTCGTGCCCGGCGGCCTTGGCGAGCGGTCCTTCCTGGCCCCAGCCGGTCATGCGGCCATAGACCAGCCGCGGATTGCGCTTGAGGCAGACATCCGGCCCGATGCCCAGCCGCTCGGCGACGCCGGGGCGGAAAGGTTCGGTGATGCCGTCGGCCTTCTCGACCAGGCGCAGCACGACTTCGACGCCCTCCTTCTTCTGCAGGTCGACGGAGACGGAACGGCGGCTGCGATTGTGCACGGCGTAGCGGGGATCGGCGATACGGTCCATGACGTGCGTCCTGGTGCGGTCGATGCGGATCACGTCGGCGCCCATATCGCCCAGCATCATCGAGCACATCGGTCCCGGACCGATGCCGGCCAGCTCGACGATCGTCAGTCCCGATAGCGGTCCCGCCATGCTTTCCTCCTGCGAAACGGCCACTGGCCGCGCTCGACTCTATTCGATGGCCGCAGCGCCGGAGTCAATGCAGGAGGTGGCTCGCAAGGGAAGGCCGGTCTAAAGTCCCGCCCTTCGCACGAGGGGTGGGAGGCGTTTCGATGCAGTCGGGCCGGTTATTGATGTCGGCGCTGCTCGCCCTGGGGTTCGCGGGCGGTGTGCTGGCGCAGCAGGCCGGGCCCACTCCCGCCGCGAAACAGCCGCCTGTCGAATACAGCCAGCGGTTCCTGGTCCCGGGCTCATCGTTCCATGGCGTGCACGGCATTGCCTTCAACAAGGACGACCAGCTGTTCGCAGGATCTGTGATCGGCCAGACGCTCTACCATGTGCAGGTGGATTCCGGCGAAGTCGACCGCTTCGTCGAACCGCCGGCCGGCATGGCCGACGACATCGCCTTTGCCGACGACGGCACCATGGCGTGGACCGCCTTCCTGATGGGCAAGGTCTATGTTCGGCGCGACAAGAAGACGATCGAGGTGACCGGCCTCAGCGGGCCGAACGGGCTCGCCTTCGGCAAGGACGGGCACCTGTATGTCTCGGAGTTCCTCCTGGGTGACGCGCTCTACGACGTCGATCTCAAGAACTTCGACAAGCCCGACGTCAAGAGCATCCAGAAGAGCGACCTGCGCAAGATCGCCGACAATCTGGGCGGCCTGAACGGCTTCGAGGTCAACAAGGACGACGGCTTCCTGTACGGACCGCTGTGGTTCAAGGGACAAGTCGTGAAGATCAACCTGACGACCGGAGACGTCGAGGTCATCGCGTCGGGCTTCACCAGGCCGGCGGCCGCCAACCTCGATCCGCAGAACCGCGACAATCTCTATGTCGTGGATTCCGGCACCGGCAACGTGTGGAGCATCAGCCTCACTGCCAAGGCCAAGAAGCTGGTGGCGACCCTGAAGCCGGGTCTGGACAATCTTGCCTTCGATTCGCGCGGCCGGCTGTTCGTCACCTCGATGACCGACAACGGCATCTATCTGGTGGACAAGCAGACTGGCGCCGCCAAGCCGATCGTCGAAGGCAAGCTCGCGGTGCCGGGTGACCTCGCCGTGACCACGGAGAATGGCAAGGAGACCGTGCACGTCGCCGATGCCTTCAGCTACCGCACGGTCGACGGGGCGAGCGGCGCCGTAACCGACGTGCTGCGCACCCACGGCGACATGCACTCCTTTCCTTTCGGCATATCGGTCGGCCCCAAGCACGTGCTGCTGACCAGCTGGCTCTCCAACACCGTCGAGAAGGTCGACCGCAAGACCGGC
>JBPYDO010000256.1:0-12466 GCA_051985755.1 Reyranella sp.
AGACTCGTCAGCCTCCATGCGCCGCCCGCCGACCGCGACCGGCCGGTCGAGAAGAAGTTGCGCGCCGCCGTCGGCAATCTCGGGGTTTATGCCGTGTGTCTGGGCGTCGTGCCCGACGCCCGCGATCGCGCTGCCGTGGCGACGTTGGTGGCCGCCACCTTCCCCGGCCTGGCGCGCGCCGAGATCGACCGCGTCGTGGGCCTTTAGTTCCATTTCGGCAAAGTGACCTTTATTGGGCAACCAAGGTCGAGGTGTTGCGTTTATACAACACGACGTCGGCGGCTCGGGATGCCGTAGGCGATGTCGCCGGGACTGCGGCTGGAGCAGGGGGCCACGATCTTCCGATCGACCGCCCAACCCAACTCGAAATCGCAGACCGCGAGATCGTCGCAGCGCGATGCCACATCGCGAGCCGCCGCACGTCGCTTTCTATGCCTTGCTCTATGCCTTGGGGTCGGTTTTTCGCTGAAACCGCCGGCCAGAAGCCCGAACGGGCAGCCTTTCTGACCCTTTCTGCGCCGGTTATGCACAGCCTGTGGAGAGCGGCGGTTTTGGCGTGACTCGTCCTGAGCCGGGAGTCACATTTTGGTAGTCCGCAACCAGCTCGGAGGTCGCCTATGAGCACAGTGGACCATATCGAAGCGTTGAAGGCCAAGCATGCCTCGCTCGAACAAGCGATCCTTCAGGAAAATGCCAGGCCTTACCCAGACGACGATATGATTTGCAGCCTCAAGAAACGAAAACTCCAGATTAAAGACGAGATCACCCGTCTGATGGCCACCACGGCCACGACCCACTAGACCGGTGTAAGCGCCCATTCAGGGGTGCGATTGGCAAGGCCAGAGGCGCGTGAGCGATGGGACGCGCGCCCGAGATCAATACAATTTGTGTAGATTGACGACCCAGTTCACCGGGCCGTAGGTGCCGCGCGAGTTGCCGCTGCATTGCGCGATGTCGCCGGCACCGCGCTGGCAGATCAGCCGGTCGGCAAACCAATGCGAGCCGTCGTTGCAGGTCGTGTCGGAGTCACGCAGCATCAATGTGTTGCCGTCGAAGTGCGCCTGGGCGCTGGTGCGGCAGGCCGTGCGACCGCGCCGCCACTCGAGCTGGCCCTAGCCATTCGAATTGAAGCAGTAAGATGAGACGCCGGGCTGCATCTGGATCGTTTCGTGGCGGAACGGATCGGTGCGCCAGCAGCCGCTCATGAAGGAATAGTCGCGGGTCGGGCCGGGCGGCAGCCTGAGGCGGTTGTCGTAGGGATTGCGTGGCGGCGGTGGCGGCGGCGCCGGCCTGGCCGCCGGCGGCGGCGGCGCGACGGCAGCGACCTGCGGCGGTTTGGGCTCCGGCTTCGGCGGCGGTGCCTGGGCGGTCTCGGGCGGCTTGCAGTTGGCGACGCGCTTCTTGAGCTCACCCTGGACCGCGTCCATCTCGATCTGTAGCGCCTTGGCGCGCGTCTGCTCCTCGGTGAGCGAGGCCTTGAGGATCGGCCGAGGGTCGGGCGGGGCGGCAGCGGGCGGCGGCGGATCCGGGCCCTCGCGTGTCGCGAGCGAGAGCGCGGGATCCTGCGGCAGCATTTCGCGCAGCAGCCAGGCGCCGGCCAGTAGGAGCAGCAGCAGCGGCAGGGCGAACAGCGCCGTGCGCACCCACGGCACGGGCCGCACGACCGCACGCGAGACGAACGGCGAGATCTGTGGTGCCCGCAACACAGGCGCGGGCAGCGCTGGCGCGCGCACCGCCGGCTTGGGTGCGGCAGCGGCGGGCAGGCTGGGCGGCAGAACGCCGGCCGCGCCTTCCTGCTCGTAGCCCCAGCACACGACCGCCGGCCTTCCGCCTACCAGGTAGACGAAGGAGTCGGCCGGCCGGCGGGCGGCCAGCAGCAGGGAGCGGCCGACCACGCCGCTGTCCTCCTCGCCGCCGCGCACCTTGGCCAGGGCGGTGCCGAGATCGGCAATGCTGGCGAGGCCCCGGTCGACCACGGTCAGGACGGCACTGCGCTCGGCCGGCGGCAGGTCGACGACGCGCCGGACCTCGCCTGCTGAATCGGCGTACCAGTCGATCGCCTTGCCATCCTCGTGCGGCTGCGGATCGGCCAGCAGTCCGGCCGCCGCATCGCCCAGCCGGCGGCGCACCACGCGGCGCAGCTGGGCCGCTGCACTGTGCAGCGGCTGGCCGCGCACCCCGAGCGGCCGCACGCCGCTTCGCGTGGTGACGATCAGCGTGCCTTTGGGTCTTTCAGGTGCATGTTCGGTCGGGTCCGCGCCGGCCATGTTGCCGCCAGATTAGCCGCCCGAATGTGGCAGTGTGGAGGCCTTTGGCCGTCACACCGCCTTCGCCCACTCGCGCAGCACGAATTTCTGCACCTTGCCGGTCGAGGTCATGGGCAGGTCGCGGAACACGATGTGGCGCGGGCACTTGTAGTGGGCGAGGTTGGCGCGGCAGTGGGCCACGATGTCCTCGGCGCTGGCCGTGGCGCCGGGCTTCAGCACCACGAAAGCGCAAGGCGTCTCGCCCCATTTCTCGTCGGGCTTGGCGACCACGGCGACATTGACCACGGCGGGATGTTTGATGATCACGCCCTCGACCTCGATGGTCGAGATGTTCTCGCCGCCCGAGATGATGATGTCCTTGGAGCGGTCGCGCAGCTCGATGTAGCCATCCTTGTGCAGCACGCCGAGATCGCCCGAGTGGAACCAGCCGCCCTCGAAGGACTCGCGCGTCGCGTTGGGGTTCTTCAGGTATCCCTTCATGACGAGATTGCCGCGGAACATCACCTCGCCCATGGTGTTGCCGTCGCGTGGTACCTCGGTCATGGAGATCGGGTCCATCACCGTGACGCCTTCCTCGGCGGTGTAGCGCACGCCCTGTCGCGCCTTCAGCCGGGCCCGCTCGGCCGAGTCGAGACCATTCCACTCCTCGTGCCAGGCGCAGATGGTGGCCGGGCCATAGACTTCGGTCAGCCCGTAGACGTGGGTGACGAGAAAATTCTCCTTCTCCAGCGCCTCGAGCACGGCAGCGGGCGGCGGCGCCGCCGCGGTCATGAACTCGACCTTGCGCTTGAGCGGCCGGCGCTCGTCGGGGCGGGCGCCGATGATGAACTGCATGATGATCGGCGCGCCACAGAGGTGCGTCACGTCATGCTCGACCAGGGAATCGAAGATCGTCTTAGCGCTGATGCGGCGCAGGCAGATCGAGGTGCCGGCGACCAGCGCCAGGGTCCACGGGAAGCACCAGCCGTTGCAGTGGAACATCGGCAAGGTCCAGAGGTAGCGCGGATGCGTGCCCATGCCCCACTGCGTGGCGTTGCCGTAAGCTGCCAGCGCCGCGCCGCGGTGATGGAACACCACGCCCTTGGGGTTGCCGGTCGTGCCCGAGGTATAGTTGAGCGAGACCGCGTTCCATTCGTCGGCGGGATACTGCCAGGCGTAGTCGGGATCGCCGGTGGCGATGAACTCCTCGTAGGTCGTGTCGCCGATCTCGACGCGGTCCTCGCACTGCGGGTCGTCGATATCGACCACCAGTGGCTGCACCTTGGCGATCGACAGGGCCTCGGTCATGACCTTGTGGTACTCGCGGTCGACCAGCAGCACCTTGGTCTCGCTGTGATCGAGGATGAAGGCGAGCATCGCCGCATCGAGCCGCGTGTTGAGGCAGTTCAGCACGCCGCCGGTCATCGGCACGCCGAAATGCGCCTCGTACATTTCGGGGATGTTGGGCGCCATGATGGTGACGGTGTCGCCGAGCCCGATGCCGACCTTCTCCAGCGCCGAGGCGAGCTGCCGGCAGCGCGCGTAGGTCTCGGCCCAAGTCTGGCGCCGGGCCCCGTGGATCAGGGCGAGATGCTCGGGGAATACGGCGGCGCTGCGTTCGAGGAACTGAATCGGCGTCAGCTGCGCGAAGTTCGCCGCGTTCTTGTCGAGATCGCGCTCGAAGATGTTGGCGGCCCGCGCATGCGCTTTGTGTGGAGCGGGCCGGGCCCCCGGCAGCCGCGCAACGGACGGGCGGCTCTTGAGCGGACGCCTGAGCGGCGTGCGCCCTATCGGTTTCGGAGAGGGTGGTTTGGCGCTGGCCAGCTTGGCTGCGACCTTCTTTGCCCTGACCTTGCCTTTGGCCGGGCGCTTGCCCTTGCCCGAAGATCTCTTCGATGTGCCCTGGGCTTTCTTCTTCGCCATTGTGACGTCCCTTCCTCCACCACCACTTTCACACAAGACACCGCGCTGGCCAATCGTACGTTGATCCAGCGCATCGACTACTGGATCCGCAGCAAAAACGAGGCATCCGGGGGAGTTTCCCGCGGAACTCCCGCCAACTATTGTGGACCCCTGGAAGAGGAAACCGACCATGGCGGCAGGCGACAAATATCGCGCGGAGCACGCGCGTTCGCTGAAGGATCCGGAAGGCTTCTGGGCCGAGCAGGCGGAGAAGATCACCTGGTCCAAGCGCTGGAACAAGGTGCTCGATAGCTCGCGCGCGCCTTTCTATTACTGGTTCACGGGCGGCGAACTGAACGCCTGCCACAATGCGCTCGACCGGCACGTCGAGGGCGGCCGCGCCAACCAGGCGGCGCTGGTCTACGATTCGCCGGTCACCAACAGCAAAAAGAGCTTCACCTACCGCGAGCTGCGCGATGAGGTGGCCAAGGTCGCGGGCGCGATCGCGGCCCAAGGCGTCGGCAAAGGCGACCGGGTCATCATCTACATGCCCATGATCCCCGAGGCGTGCATGGCGATGCTGGCCTGCGCGCGGCTCGGCGCCATTCACTCCGTGGTGTTTGGCGGCTTTGCCGCCAATGAGCTCGCCACCCGCATCGACGACAGCCAGCCCAAGCTGGTGCTGACCGCCTCCTGCGGCATCGAGCCCGGCCGCATCGTGCACTACAAGCCGCTGCTTGATCAGGCGATCGAGATCGCCAAACACAAGGTGCCGAAGGTCATCCTGTTCCAGCGCCCGCAGGCCCCCGCGACCATGACCAAGGGCCGCGACCTCGACTGGAACGAGACGGTGGCGGCGGCCAGGCCTGCGGCCTGCGTGCCGGTCGAGGCGACGCACCCGCTCTATATCCTCTATACCTCAGGCACGACCGGCCAGCCCAAGGGCGTGGTGCACGATACCGGCGGCTACGCCGTGGCGCTCTACTGGTCGATGAAGAACCTCTACGGCATCGAGCCGGGCGAGGTTTGGTGGACGGCATCCGACGTGGGCTGGGCGGTCGGCCACAGCTACACGGTCTATGGCCCGCTGATCTATGGCGCCACCTCGGTGCTCTACGAGGGAAAACCAGTTGGCACGCCCGATTCAGGCGCCTTCTGGCGCGTGATCTCCGAGTACGGGGCGGTGGCGTTGTTCACCGCGCCGACCGCGTTCCGCGCCATCAAGAAGGAAGACCCCGACGGCAAGCTGCTCAAGACCTACGACCTCTCGAAGTTCCGTACGCTCTTTCTGGCGGGCGAGCGCGGCGATCCGCCGACCATCAATTGGGCGCAGAAGATGCTGGGCTCGCCACCGATCGATCACTGGTGGCAGACCGAGACCGGCTGGTCGATCTGCGGCAACTTCCAGGGGCTCGATCCCATGCCGATCAAGCCGGGCTCGTGCTCGGTGCCGGCGCCCGGCTGGGACATGCATATCCTCGACGACAACGGCAAAGAGATGGCGCGTGGCGAGGTGGGCGCGCTGGTCGCCAAGCTGCCGATGCCGCCCGGCACCTTCCCGACCCTGTGGAACGCCGATCAACGCTTCAAGGAGGTCTATCTCACGGACTATCCCGGCTACTACAAGACGAGCGACGCGGGCTTCATCGATCAGGACGGCTATGTCTCGGTGATGACGCGGGTCGACGACGTGATCAACGTCGCGGGCCATCGCCTGTCGACCGGCCAGATCGAGGAGGTGCTGGCGAGCCACGACGACGTCGCCGAATGCGCCTGCGTCGGAGTCGCCGACGAGCTGAAGGGCCAGGTGCCGCTCGGCTTCCTGGTGCTGAAATCGGGCGTCAACCGGTCGAACGACGAGATCGTGCGCGAAGTGATCGGCATGGTGCGCGAGAGGATCGGGCCGGTCGCCTTCTTCAAGAGCGCGCTGGTCGTGCCGCGGCTGCCCAAGACCCGCTCGGGCAAGATCCTGCGCGGCACCATGCAGAAGATCGCCGACGGCCAGCCGTGGAAGATGCCGGCCACCATCGACGACCCGGCAGCGCTGGACGACATCAAGGGCAGCCTGCACGGCGCGGGCATGGGGAAGGCTTAGCGCTCGCCAAGGTAACGGTGTCATCCCGAGCGCAGCGAGGGACCTTTAAAGCCATGAACAAAGGTCCCTCGCTGCGCTCGGGATGACACGGATTGGGTGGCACCGGCGTTCGAAATAGGGCTGGAGGAAGAATGACTCTCGACATCAACCGCCCCGATCTTACGGTGGGCGTGGTCGGCACCGGCGCAATGGGGCGCGGCATCGCGCAGGTCACGGCGCAGGGCGGCGTGAAGGCGGTGATGTTCGATGCCGCCCCCGGCGGCGCGGCCAAGGCGAAGGCCGCGGTCCTCGAGGTCCTGAAAGGCCTCGTCGCCCGCGGCCGTCTCAGTGACGCCGATCTGGCCAAAACCGAGGCCAACCTCACGGTCGCTGACAGTCTTGCCGATCTCAAGCGCTGCCACATCGTGATCGAGGCTGTGTTCGAGAACCTCGAGGTCAAGCAGAAGCTGTTCGGTGAGCTCGAAGCCGTGATCACGCCTGAGACGATCATCGCCTCCAACACCTCGTCGATCCGCATCTCTTCGATTGCTCGCGCTCTGAAGCACCGCGGCCGGGTCTGCGGTATGCACTATTTCAATCCCGTGCCGCTGATGAAGCTGGTCGAGGTGGTCCGCGCCGCCGACACGAGCCCGGCGACCGTCGAGACCATGGTGGCGCTCGGCAAGCGGCAGACCCGCGTGCCAGTGGTGGTGGGCGACACGCCGGGCTTCCTGGTCAATCTCGGCGGCACCGCGATTGGCACCGAAGGCCTGCGCATCCACCAGGAGGGCCGGGCGACGCCGTCCCAGGTCGACGCCGTGATGCGCGATTCCTGCGGCTTCCGCATGGGGCCGTTCGAGCTGATGGACCTCACCGGCATCGACGTGAACTTCCCGGCGCGCAAGATCATCTACGACGGCTTCTTCCAGGACCGGCGCATGACGCCCGGCCCGTATCACGAGAGCCTCTATGCGGCGGGCCGGCTCGGCCGCAAGACCGGCGGCGGCTGGTACGCCTACGATGAGAAAGGCACCAAGATCGATCCCGGGGCCGACCATCTGCCGTCGGTCGTGCCGGCGGCCTCGGTGGTGGTGATGGACAGCCACAACGAGAAACTGGTGCAGCTCGTCCTGTCGGCCGGGGCGAAGGCGCTGGCGGCCGACGATGGCAAGAGCCCGATCCTGGTGGCGCCGGTCGGCAAGGACTGCACGACCACGGTGGTCGAGCGCAATCTCGACGCCAAGCGCACTGTCGCGGTCGATCTCACCGGCGATATCGCCAAGCGCCTCACCATCATGAGCGCGCCCGGCGCCGACGATCTCGTGCGCGACGCTGCCGCGGCAATCCTGGCGCGTACCGGCGCCAAGGTGACGCTGATCAAGGACTCGCCCGGTTTCATCGCCCAGCGCATGTGCGCCATGATCGCCAATCTCGGCTGCGAGATGGCGATGATCGGCATTGCCAGCGCCGCCGACGTCGATACCGCCATGACGCTTGGGCTCAACTACCCGCGCGGGCCGCTGGCGCTCGCCGATTGGCTGGGCGTCAAGACCTGCCACGAGATCCTGGTCCAGCTGCAGGCCATCACCGGCGACGACCGCTACCGGCCGAGCCAGTGGCTGCGCCGCCGCGCGCAGCTGGGCTTGAGCGCGACGATGGTGGAGTGAAACGCGCTTCAGGGCCTTCGCGGGAAGAAGAGGCCGTAGGTCCACGCCGCAAGTATGACGGCAAACCCGATGGCGAGGCCGGCCACCGAATGATACCAGGCGGCGACGACCGTGATGAGATCGCCGGCCAGCCGAGCCATCTGCGCCCGGGGCGTCATGTATTTGGCGAGATAGATCCCCAGAGAAGAAGTCTTGATGGGTTCGACGTCAAAAAACCGAATGACGGCCGTCGACCCGAGAGGCGGCGGGATGAAGTGCGCGAGCAAACCAGCAACCAGTTGGTGCTGCCACAGGAAGTAGAGCGATACCAGCGCCGCCGCAATGTCGGTCGCGAGCTTGGCCGGGTGGACCTGGTGAAACAGGAACTTTTCCTTGAGCGTCATCGTCCAGGGCTCGAAATGATGGTGGAGTGGGGCGTCCCTCTTCCCCATATGAATGGGAAGGACACCATAGGGTCCCAATGTCTGCGAGCGCGATCTTCAAGAGTCTCGTCTTCGCTGTTTTGTCGGGGGCTCTCCTGTTCGTGGCCGCCGGCACAGTCGCCTGGCCTCAAGGCTGGATTTTCCTCGCGCTGTTCGACGGCTGCTCGCTCGCCACCGGCATATGGCTGGGCCGAGTCGATCCTGCGCTGCTCGCCGAACGCATGAGAGCGCCGACCGGCGCCGGCCAGAAGCCCAGGGATCGCGCGATCATCGTCGCCATCATGGCGCTTTTTCCGGCTTGGCTCGTCTTCATGGCGTTCGATGCGCAGCGCTATGGCTGGTCTGACATGCCGCTCTGGGCCGAGGTCCTGGGCGCGATCCTGATCGCGGCGTCGTTCTGGGGCTGGATCGGAGTCTTGCGCGCCAACAGTTTCGCTTCGAGCCGCGTCCGGCTGCAGCCGGAACGCGGCCAGACAGTGATCTCCACCGGACCCTACGCGGTGGTGCGCCATCCCATGTACGCCTGGGCCGTGCCGTTCCTGCTGGGAATCCCGCTGCTGCTCGGCTCCAAGTGGGGCATCGCCTGGTTGCTGCTGTTCGTGCCGCTGCTCGCCGCCCGCATCCGGGGCGAGGAGGAGATGCTGAGAGAGGGGCTGCCGGGCTACCGCGACTACGCCGCCAAAGTGCGCTTCCGGCTGGTGCCGGGCGTGTGGTGATGACGCCAATACGCGAGTACTTGCTACCGAGCAATTGATCATTCGGTGAGCGTTTGCTCTGTTGGCGGACCCGTGCTAGTGATCGGGCCCGCATCGGAGCGCGCGATGAACACGACGCGGCGCTATGACCTTGTCGTATTCGATTGCGATGGGGTGCTTGTTGACAGCGAATTGCTGAGCTGTCGGGCACTCGTCGGGTGCCTGCAGCAGCACGCGATCGACCTCGATCTCGAAACGGTCATCGATCGCTTCCTGGGGCGCAGTCCGCAGGCGATCAGCGAGTATTGCGCCTCGATCGATCGCGCACTTCCGGTGGAATTCTTCGATGAGCTCCGCCGGGCGGTTCGCGCCGCCTTCGCTTCGGACCTGCGTGCAGTACCCGATGCGGCAAGCGTGCTTCGCGCGCTGCGGTCGCCATACTGCGTGGCCTCGTCGAGCGATCTCGAGCGCATCAACTATGCCCTTGAGGTGACCGGGCTGCGGCCCCTGGTCGGCAGCCGAATCTTCTCGGCCGAGATGGTCCGGCGGGGCAAGCCCGCACCCGATCTCTTCCTTCATGCCGCCGCCGGCATGGGCGCGCGGCCCGACTGCACCCTGGTGATCGAAGACAGCGTCAGTGGCGTGCAGGCAGCAAAGGCAGCGGGCATGACAGCCTGGGGCTTCGTGGGCGGCAGCCACTACGCCCGGCGCGACGGACGCCAACCGCTTATGGCGGCCGGCGCCGATTGGGTATTTGATCGCCTGGCCGAGCTCGGTCGGCAGGGGGTGGGGCAGGGAAATGGTCTCGTCGGGCAATGACAGGTCGCGGCTTGACGAGGCTGCGCGCGCCGGTTGGCTCTATTACATCGCGGGCCACACCCAAGATGAGATCGCCAAGCGGTTGAAGGTCTCGCGCGCCACCGTGCAACGGCTGGTTTCGCTGTGTCTCTCCGAGCGTCTGATCACGTTCCGCCTCGAGCACCCAATTGCCGCCTGCATGGACCTCGCCACCCGGCTGGTCGATCGGTTCGAGTTGCGCACCTGCGAGATCGTGCCCACCGATCAGGCTGCGCCGACGACAGTCGCCGGCATCGCCGAGCGCGCGGCCAGCCTGCTCGAGACGACGCTTCGCAGCGAGAGCCCGGTGATCGTGGCCCTCGGGACCGGCCGAGCCATGCGCGCCGCCGTCGAACAGGTGCCGCCGATGGATCGTCCCGATCATCAGCTGGTGTCGCTGGTCGGTAACATCTCGACCGACGGCTCAGCGACGTTCTTCGACACGGTCGGCCGCCTGGCCGAGCTCACCAAGGCGCGGCACTACCCCACGCCATTGCCGGTGCTGATGTCCTCCGAGTCCGAGCGCGACCAGATGCTCAAAATGGGCCCGGTTGCCAAGGTCCGGGCCATCGCGGCGCGCGCCCACCTCCGCCTGGTTGGCGTCGGCCAGATGGACAAGAACGCCCAGTTCCATATCGACGGATTCATCAGGCGTGAAGAGCTGCTGGAACTCATGCGGCTGGGCGCGGTGGGCGAGCTCACTGGCTGGGCCTACGACGCCAAGGGCCACTTCATCAAGGGCGGCACCAATCGGCGGCTGACCAGCATCCCGCATCCGATCCCTGCCAAGGCGCTGACGGTCGCCGCGGCGTTGGGACCGGCCAAGGTCCCGGCCATCCACGCCGCGCTCGCAGGCCGGCTGATCAACGGCCTGATCACCGACGAAGCCACCGCCAAGGCGGTGCTGGCGCGCTCCCCGCCTTGACCGCTTGACAAGGCCCGGTTGCCGGCGTGAGCATATGATCAATGCGAGAGCATATGCTCACGCGGCAATTATGGGAGGAGTATCGTGAAGCACCGCCTCGGCGCCCTGGCCGGCGCCCTTTCGCTCATCGTCTCGATCCCGTCGGTCGCCCAGACCTCGCTCACCATCGCCACGGTCAACAACAGCGATATGATCCGCATGCAGGGGCTCACCAGCGACTTCACCGCCAAGAACCCCGGCATTCAGGTGAAGTGGGTGACACTCGAGGAGAATGTGCTGCGCCAGCGCGTCACCACTGACATCGCCACCAAGGGCGGCCAATTCGACATCCTGACGATCGGCACCTACGAAGTCCCGATCTGGGCCAAGCAGAACTGGCTGGTCGCGCTCGACAAGCTGCCGCCCGACTACGACGTTGCCGACATACTGCCCAAGATCCGTGATGCGGTCTCGTACAACGGCAAGCTCTACGGCGCGCCCTTCTATGGCGAGAGCTCGATGGTCATGTACCGCACCGACCTCTTCCAGAAGGCCGGCCTCACGATGCCCGAATCCCCCACCTGGGACTTCGTCATCGCGGCCGCCAAGAAGATCAACGACAAGACGGCCGGCGTGTATGGCATCTGCCTGCGCGGCAAGGCCGGCTGGGGCGAGAACATGGCTTTCCTCACCGCCATGGCGAACTCGTATGGCGCGCGCTGGTTCGACGAGAAGTGGCAGCCGCAGTTCAACGGGCCAGAGTGGAAGAAGACGCTGACGACCTACGTCGACCTGATGAAGGCGGCGGGCCCGCCGGGCGCCAGCTCCAACGGCTTCAACGAGAACCTAGCGCTGTTCAATGCCGGCAAGTGCGGCATGTGGATCGACGCCACGGTCGCCGCCTCCTTCGTCACCAACCCCAAGCAATCCAGGGTGGCCGACAAGGTGGGCTTCGCGCTCGCGCCCAATACCGGCCTGGGCAAGAACGCCAACTGGCTGTGGGCCTGGAATCTCGCCATCCCGGCCGGCTCCAAGAAGGTCGATGCGGCCGAGAAGTTCATCGCCTGGGCCACCAGCAAGGAATACACCCAGCTGGTCGCCTCCAAGGAGGGCTGGGCGAACGTGCCCCCCGGCACGCGCACCTCGCTCTACCAGAATCCCGAATACCTGAAGGCTGCACCCTTCGCCAAGCTCACGCTGGCGTCGATCAACTCGGCCGATCCCAACCACCCGACGGTCAAGCCGGTGCCCTATGTCGGCGTGCAATACGTGGCCATTCCGGAGTTCCAGGGAATCGGCACTGCGGTGGGCCAGCAATTCTCGGCGGCCCTTGCCGGCACGACCTCGGTCGACGCCGCGCTCGCCGCCGCCCAAACGTCGACCGAGCGTGAGATGAAACGGGCGGGCTACATCAAGTGACCCAGGAAACGCGGGACGTCGGCCGGCTGCTCCTGTCGCCGGCCGTCGGACTGCTGTTCCTGTGGATGATCGTTCCGCTCGCGATGACGATCTACTTCTCGAGCCTGCGCTACAACCTGCTCAACCCCGGCATGGAGTCCTTCGCCGGGCTCGACAACTACCTCTACTTCCTGACCGACCCGGCGTTCCTTGCCTCGCTCTACAACACGTTGGTGCTGGTCGGATCGGTCCTGGTGATCACCATCGTGCTGGGGACGCTGATCGCGCTCCTGCTCGACCAGGCCGTTGTCGGCCGCAGTA
>JBPYDO010000257.1:0-4054 GCA_051985755.1 Reyranella sp.
CGAGAGCGCGCCGAGCACGATCGCGAGGTTGGTGAAATCGATGCCGAGTGCGGCGATGCCGACCAGGATGGCGATGATCACGCCGGCATAGTTGAGGCCGGCATCGATCGATTGCTGCAGCGGCAGCGGCGCATCGAGCGTCGGCAGCACGCGCTCGCGCACCACGCTGCGCACCAGGCGGGCCAGGAACAGCACGGCCGCGAACACCACGATCGCCATGGCGATGTCGGGCAGCGAGATGCGCACGCTGCCGATGCGCACGCCGTGCAGCAGCGAGCTAAGGCCGCGCTCGATGGCGTTGGGATCGGCGCCCCACGCCACCGGCGCCAGCACGAAGAAGGCGATCATCAGCACGAGGTCGACCAGCAGGATGGCGATGTTCTGGCCGCGCAGCGGCGCATCCTCGGCGAGCCCGAAGCGGCGGCGCACCCAGCGGCCGGTCGGGGTGTCGGGGGCAGCGATCGCCTCCAGCAGGTCGGCCGCCAGCCGGTGCGCCACCAGGATGAGCCCCAACAGCAGGCAGGTGTTGGCGACCGCCGCATCGACGTGCTCGCCCAGCACGGCGTAGCCCAGGGCGGCGAACACGATCGGCGCCAGCACGGCGACGCTCAGCACCAGCCGCGCCATCGACCACCAGGTGCCGCCGACCACGGCGGGCAGCGTCGAGCCCTCGGGCCGCGCCGCCTGCCAGGCGCGATTGCCTAGGGAGGGCAGCGCCAGCCAGCCGACGATCACCGCAAGCAATAGCGAGCTCACGGCGGCGACCGCGTCGTCGCTCGGTCCCTTGGTGAGCGCCGAATCGATGAAGCCGAGCCCGACGCCGACGATCAGCAGCCGCCGCAGCGACCGCGAGAACTGTTGCGCGCTCGCGTCGCTGAACGGCGCCACGCGCCAGGCCGGCCGGCTCGGCGTCAGGAAGGACGCGGTGAGGCCCATGACCAGCAAGAGCGTGATCACGCGCACGACCAGTTCCGGCAGGAGCGTGTCGATCGGCGGCGGCGGCTGGCTCGCGGCCAGCACCTGGCCGATCAGCCAGACGGCGAGGATCGGCACCAGCACGAGGTCGAGCCCGTCGATCGCCGCGGCGATGGTGCGGTCGCGCTGGCCGGGCTCGCTCGCCTCGCCGCGGCCGAAGCGGCGGCGCAAGGTGCGGGCGATCCACCACAGCGCGATCGTCAGCAGCGCCCACCAGATGAGCGGCGTCAGGTCCTGCTGGCCGGAGCGCAGCGCACTCAGGCCCTCGCGGCTCCACTGGGCCATCGCCGTCGACAGGCCAAGGACGGCGCTGCTGAGCTCGCCGGGCAGCTGGCTCCAGGCCTGCGCCGAGAGCGGCGAGAGGCCGCGGCGCAGCAGGTTCTCGATCAGCACCTGGCCGCGCAGCTGGGTCATGCGCTCCAGGAGCTGGTCGGCGCGCACCAGCACGACCTCGCACTGCTTCAGCCGGCTTTCGCTTTCCGAGGCCTCGTCGGTCAGCCGCTGGCGCTCGGCCTTGACCGCGTCGCTCTCGGGCGGCTGGTCGGCGAGCGGCTTGCCGTCCGGGCCGACCGGCGGCTGCAGCGGGGCCAGCAGCCGCTTGGTGTCGGCCAGCTCGGCACGCGCCAGCTGGGCGGCGGCAAAGGCGGCGCTGCGGACGTCGGTGGTCTCCTGGCGCAGGCTGTCGATCTCGCTGCTTTGCAGGTTTGCCTGGCCGACCCTCTGCGAGATGCGGTCGAGCTGGCCGGTCCAGACGCTCACCAGCTGCGAAAAAGGCTGGGTTGGCGCCGTCGGCTGCGTCGGAGCCTGGGCCAGGGCGGCGCCCGGCCACAGGGTCGCCGGCGCCCCCCCTAGCGCCAAGGCGCCCAGCAGCAGAAGCCCGAAAATGACCCCTCGGACAGGTCCCCGCATGGCGTCTAGGTAGCACTTTTCTTACGTTTGTTGACTCCTCCCGCGCGACGCGGAAATTAGGGGTCGGGCGAGGGCGTTCAGCGGGAGGATTTAGGCGTATGGCCGGGGGTCAAAGCGCGGTTGGCGAGGTCTTGGCGAAGCCGGCCGATCTGCATGCGTTCGTCATGGCGATCTGCCGGGCCGATGGCAGCGCGAGCGAGGAGGCCCGGCTGGTGGCCGACCATCTGGTGCTGGCCAACCTGTTCGGCCACGACAGCCACGGCGTCGGCATGATGCCGGCCTACATCCAGAACACCACAACAAACCGTTGTGTCCGTAACCAACATGCAAAAATTGTCCGCGACAATGGCGCGGTCATCGTGATCGACGGCGGCGCGGGCTACGGCCAGGTGATCGCCAAGGAGTCGATGGATTACGGCATCGAACGGGCCAGGAAGCACGGCGTCGCCGTGGTCGGCCTCACCAACTCGCATCACATCGGCCGCATCGGCCATTGGGCGGAGCAGTGCGCCCGGGAAGGCCTGGTGAGCACGCACTGGGTGAACGTGCACGGCCACAAGTCATTGGTGGCGCCGTTCGGCGGCGCCGAGCCGCGCTTCACCACCAATCCCTACTGCACGGCGGTGCCGCGCAAGGGCAAGGAGCCGATCGTGCTCGACTTCGCCACCAGCCAGGTGGCGATGGGCAAGGTGCGCGTCGCCAACAACAAGGGCGTGGCGATGGAGCAGGGCCTGCTGATCGATGCGCAGGGCCAGCCGACCAACGATCCACGCGTCATGTACAACGCACCGTTCGGCGCCATCCTGCCGTTCGGCCTGTACAAGGGCGGTGGCCTCGCGGTGATCTGCGATCTGCTGGCCGGGGCGCTGACCGGCGGGCGCACGCACAGCCCGCGCACCATCAAGAAGAATGGCACAGACATCATCAACAACATGCTGTCGATCATCATCGATCCGGCGGCGATGGGCGGCGTCGAGACCTTCGAGGACGAGGTCGAGACCTTCGTCACCTGGGTGAAGTCGGCCAAGCCGCAGCCCGGCGTCGACGAGGTGCTGGTGGCGGGCGAGCCCGAGCGCCGGCGTCGCGCCCAACGCCAGAAGAACGGCATCCCGATCGACACCACGACCTGGCAGCAGCTCATTGGGGTGGCGCGCCAGGTGCGGCTCAACGACACCGCGATACCAACGACAGTTCCCGCCGTTGCAGCGGCGTGACCGAGGGGAGAACAGGAGACTCCGATGGCCAAGATGAGACTCTACTACTCGCCGGCCTCACCCTATGCGCGCAAGGTCCGGGTGGTGGCGATGGAGACCAGGCTCGACAAGAAGATGGAGATGATCAACGTCGCCGTCTCGCCGGTTGCGCCCAACGCCGACGTCGCCAAGCACAATCCGGTCGTCAAGATCCCGGTGCTGTCGGTCAAGGGCATGGACCTCTTCGACTCGCCGGTGATCTGCGAGTACCTCGACAACCAGCACAAGGGCCGCAAGCTGCTGGCCCGCAAGGGGCGCGACCGCTGGGTGGCGCTCCGCCTGCAGGCGATGGCCGATGGCCTCTTGGATGCCGCGATCCTGACGCGCTACGAGAATGCGCTCAGGCCCGAGGACAAGCGCTGGGCTGACTGGACCAAGGGCCAGATGACCAAGATCGAGGGCGTGCTTGACCAGCTCGAGGCCGAGGCCAAGTCGCTGAAGGGCAAGCCGACGCTCGGCACCATCTCGGTCGCCTGCGCGCTCGGCTACCTCGACTTCCGCTTCGGCAACCTCGACTGGCGCAGCAAGCATCCCAAGCTCGCCAAGTGGTTCAACTCGGCCTCCAAGCTGCCGTCGATCAAGGCAACGGTGCCGCCGCCGGCGTGATGACCGCCAACGAAATCATCGCCCATCTCGGCCTCGAACCGCATCCCGAGGGCGGCCACTACCGGCAGGTGTTCCACGCGCCCCCTGGATCCGCGCCCCCTGGATCCAATGGGCAGCCACGCGGCGCCAGCACGGCCATCTACTTCCTGCTGAAAGCGGGCGAGCGCTCGCACTGGCACAAGGTCGACGCCGACGAGATCTGGCACCACTATGCCGGCGCCCCGCTGGAACTCTCGTTGAGCGAAGACGGCAAGAGCGTCCGCCGTCTGCGGCTGGGCAATGACTTCACGATCGGCGAAGAGCCGCAGCTC
>JBPYDO010000258.1:0-13142 GCA_051985755.1 Reyranella sp.
GAGCTGCGATGAAATCGTTGGTGCGTCTTTCGACGGCATGCGCCGCCGTGGCGCTCGTTTGCGCGACCGCGAGCCTGCCTGCGCTGGCCCAGCAGGATCCGTCGCATCCAGGCGCCTTGGCGCTACCGCCCAGGCCGGCGCCGATGACCGAGCAGACTGCGCCCCCGCCTCAGGAGTCGACGCACGCGCGCAGCGCCCATCACACGCTGAAGCTCGAGCTGCCCATCGTGGCGAAGATCCAGGCCGAAACCGGCAACAGCCCGCTGCAGGGCGCCGGCCCGCCGCAAGGCAATCCGCCGGCAACCGGCGCACAGGCTGGCACGCTGATGCTCAGCCCGCTGCAGGGCGTGAATGCGCGTGACATCCTGCTCGGCAGCGCGAGCTCCCTCGGAACAAAGTGACCGCACGAAACGAGGCGACCATGCCGTCTGCGATGCCTCTCGATCCGCGTGACATCCTGTCCGGCGATGTGGCCGACGCCGCAGGCTTGAAGGCGGCGATCGAGCGCCGCTGGTCGTGCTCGGCGTCACTGGTGCAGACCGTGCCGGTCCGCGCCGAACTCGCCGGCCGCCTGCTTGACGTCGTGGTTCACGTCTTCGATCTCGACGATGTAAGCAAGGCGCCGCGCGCCTATGCGTGGACGGCGCCGATCGAGGACACTCAGCGCCGCCGCATCCACCTCTGTCCGCATATCGGTCCGCTGAAGTCGCCGGTCGACGCGGTGTGGGCCACCATCGCCGACGATGTGCGCGCCCGCCGCCTCGCCGAGCGCCAGCCCGCGCCGGCCAAGGCCAAGACGCCGCGCCGCCTGCGCTGGCTCGCCCCCAAGCTGCACGCTCTCGGACTCTGAGCATCCCCTACGCTCGCTAAAGGTCCCTCGGGCTTCGCCCTCGGGATGACACGACTCGTGCCACCCGCGCCCCGTGTCATCCCGAGCGCAGCGAGGGAGCTTTCGTCGAACTAGGCCGGCGGCAGCAGCTTCTCGGCCTGCATCTCGCCGATCGCCTTGGCGAAGGCGGCTTCGGTGTCCATCACTTCGGTGAAGCCCGCCTGCATCAGCTTGATGGTGGAGACCAGCGCCGGCGCGCCGGGCTCGCTGCGGCCCAAGCCCATCGTGTAGTCGGCATACTGGAAGGAAAGTCCGACGAACTCCGCCAGCGTCCCCGACTTCAACCCGAACTTGGTGCGGATCTCGGCCCATTCGGCCTCGCGCGGACGGATCTCCTTGTCGAGCGACAGCGGCACTGCCTCGCCGGGCTCGAAGCCCAGCGCGGCGGCGATCGCCGGCCACACGTTCGGCCAGGCGAAGGCATCGCCGTTGCTGACGTTGAAGATCTGATTCTGCGCCGCATAGGACTCGCCCGCCCAGTCGATGCAGCGCGCCAGCAGATCGGCGTCGATCGCCTGCGCCACGCGCGGCGCGCCGCCCGGGAAGTCGAGCTTGGTCTTGCCGGCGCGGCGCATCATCGCGGCATAGACGCCGAGCGCCGGGATCACGTTCATGGCGCTGCCGGTCGAGCTGCCCAGGATCAGCGTCGGCCGCAGGATCGACCAGCGCCACGCCTTGCCCTTCTGGCGCTCGCGCATGTGATTCTCCTGGTTCCAGTAGAAGTTCGGCTGATCATGCAGCTCCGAGCGGTTCTCGCGCGCCGGCACCTTCATGGGCCTGACGTGCACGCCATAGGCCTTGGTGCCCTGCAGCAACGCCACGTGCCTGAGGCCGACCGCGGCGATCTCCAATGGGCCGAACAGGTTCTTCAGCATGCGGTCGTTGGCGCGGATTTGCTCGTCGGCCTGCCAGCCCGCGACCAGCTCCGGCCGTTCATGCAGGGCGGCGTAGACGAGGTGCGTCACATGAATGAGGTCGCGCGACGCCACGGCGCAGGCCGACGCGTCGCTGAGGTCGACCTCCAGCCAGTGCGCGCCGTAGGTCTCGGCCGGCTGGCGCCGCGACATCGCGATCACCCGGCATCCTGGCTGCCCCGCGAAATGCTTCATCGCGGCGGCGCCTACCAGCCCCGTGGCGCCGGCGATCAGGACGGTCTTTTCTGACATGACGAAACGCTTCCCCCTCGAGGCTTCTAGTCTAGCCGAGAATGCGGCGGAGGCGAGCCCGCTTGCGCGCCCGACTTGGCGGCGACGGCTTCGGCGACGCTCAGGAACAGGCAACCTTCGCCCAGCACGTCCAGGATGCCGAAGCGCCGGAGCGCCTCCTGCGCGCGCACCGATTCCAGCCGGGCGATCGCAAAGCCGATGCCCTTGCCACGGCAGGCCTCGATCACCTCGCGCAGCGCCTGCGCCGCCGTGAAGTCGAGGTGGGCAACGCCGTTCGCCTCGAACACCACGAGGGACAAGGGCTGATGATGCTCGATCATCGTCATCATGCCGCGCCGGAACGGTTCGGCATTGGCGAACAGGATGGGTGCGGCGAAGCCCGCCACCAGCACGCCGGGCACGCTCTCGGTGGCCGATTGCACGTCAGCCGGCCACCAGATGGTCGTGCCGGGCACGAGCTTGAACTCGGCGACGCGCGTCTGGGTGGCAATCCACGCGCCGTGTCCGAGCGACAGGCCGATGCCGATCGCGACACCGGTCGGGATCGGCAGCAGATCGACCGCCGCCATGGTGAGCGCGATCAGCGCCAGCTCGCCCGGCGCCTGGCGCGCCACCGTGGCGATCACGCGCACCCGCACGATGCGCGAGGCGACGAACAGCAGCACGCCGGCCAATGCCGCCTGCGGCACGTGGGCGAGCAGTTGGCCGCCGGCCAGCACCAGCGCCAGCACCACGACGGCTGCGGCCAGCGCCCCCAGCTGCGAGGTGCCGCCCGCTTCGTGCACCACGGCGGTGCGCGGCGGGCTGGCATTGACCGGAAAGCTCCCGACCAGTGCCGCGCCGAGATTGGCGACGCCGATGCCGAGGTAGTCGCGGTTGACGTCGATGCCGGCCGGTCCGGGGAAGGAGCGGCTGACGGCGGCCGTCTGCATCATCACGATCAGCGCCACGACCAGCGCCAGCGGCACCAGCTCGCGGATGCTCTCGTAGCGCCAGTCGGGCAGCGCCAGCGTCGGGCCGCCGGCCGGCAGCGCGCCCAGCACGTCCACGCCCTTGGCCTCGAGGCCGAGGGCGAGGTTGGCGACCATCGCCAGGATCACGGCGATCAGCGCGCCCGGCAGGCGCGGGCCAATCTTCTCGGCGACGAAGATCACGGCCAGCACGCCGGCTGCGATTGCGAGCGGCCAGGGATTGGTGTGCAGCAGCTGGGGCGCCAGCGCGCCCACCTGCTGGGCAAGGCTGCCCTTGGGCGCCGGCAGGCCGAGTGCGTCGGGCAGCTGCGACACAACGATGTGCAGCGCGATGCCGGCCAGGAAGCCGGTGACGATCGGCGTCGACAGAAGATCGGCGATCCAGCCGAGCTTCAGCACGCCCGCCAGTAGCAGCGCGAAGGCGATCAGGAGCGCCAGCGACTCGGAGGAGCCGAGATCGACGTTGCTGCCCTTGGCGGCAAGGGCGGCGAGCGAGGCGGCGAAGATCGGCGTGATGGTCGAATCGGCGCCGCACGTCAGGATGCGGCTGGCGCCGGAGAAGACGAAGCTCACCAGGGCAAAGCCCACCGTGGCGCCGATGAAGGCGTAGAGGCCGACGTCGGGCGCGAAGCCGCCGAGCTTCGCGGTCGCCATCTGCTCGGGGATGGTGATGGCGGCGAGCGTCAGGCCCGCGAGCAGATTGCGCACAAGAGAAGCCGGCGACGTCAGCTCGGACATCGCCGGATATTAGCCTCCTCCCCCGCCTTCAGGGGAGGAGGTGCGGTGCGCTAAAAGGGTAAAGCCTACCGCCTGAAGAAGCCGTGATCGTCGCTATCGCGCCTCATGCGGTCGTCGCGGTCACGATTCATATCGCGGCGGTGGCGCTCTTCGCGCGCACGCGCCTGATCCTCGCGGCCACGGTCAGGATCGCGGCCCCGGAAGTTGCGGTCGTGATCGCGGTCCATCTGGGCAAGCAGGGGTTGATGGCTTTGGGCGCGATGGTCCTGGGCGAAATGGCTCTGGGCAAACGCGCCCGTGCCCGCCACGAGGCCAATAAGGAACGCCGACGCAGTCAAGGTACGCAACATCGTGTGCCCTCCTGTCGTTGCAGTCGACACGCCTCAATCAACGCAGGCGGGTCAACCCAGTTGCCGGCAGGAATTAGGGCGTTTTAGTGAATCAGCGCCGTAATCAGCAGATCGCGGTCAGGCCGGGCCCGAGCGCTATTTGATCTCGATGTCGTTCACGTTGACGGTGTTCGTCGCCGCGAGAGCGGCGGCGGTGATCTTCGGATTGCTCCTGTCGTGATCGCAGACGATGTCCCACTGGCCCGCCGACTTCGTGGCGTTGGTCGTGAAGCGGTTCGCCTTGAAGCCCAGCACGCGCAAGTCGTCGGTGAGGAAATAGAAGCCTCCGGTGTTGCTGACGACGGAGTTCCCGTCGATCTGGCCGAACGAGGTGTCTTCGACGTAGGCGCCGCCGCCCGCGCTCGCGCGGTTGTTCTGGAATTTGCTGCCGCTGAGGTTGAGCATGGCCTGCGGACCGGTCGCCTCGAACAGCAGTCCGCCGCCTCGGTCGCTTGCGGCATTGAGCATGAACGTGCTGTTGCTGATCCGGGCGTTGGCGTCGCTGATACAGCCACCGCCGCCGTCTTCGTCGGCGTTGTTGTCCATGATCGAGCAGTCGGTGACGTCGACGTCGCGGAACTGGGGATCGCTGCCGCCCTGGAAGAACAGCCCGCCGCCGTCCTTCGCCTCATTGGCCCAGAAGTTGCTGTTTTGCGCATCGGCCTTGACGTTGTGGACCGCGCACAGCCCGCCGCCTTGGCCGACCGGGGCCTTGTTGTTGAAGCAATTGACCGACGACAGTAGGACGTCGCCCGGCATGGTGAACATTCCGTGCGGCGGGAGACCAGAGGGCACGCCCTCGCCAGCCGCATAGATGCCGCCACCGTTGCCGGAGGTCGCCTGGTTGCCGTCGAACGTCGCGCCGCGCACTCTGACGTGGATACCGTTGTGCAGATAAAGGCCGCCGCCGTCCTGCCCGGCCGTGTTCTTGACGAAAGAGTCCTGGCCGATCGGACAAGTCGTGACCTCGATCGCCACGCCACCGCCGCTCTTGTCTGCCTGGTTGCCGAGGTACTGGTTGCGCTTCAACATCCCGATGCGGATGTTGCCGGTGCATTCGTCGATCGACATGCCGCCGCCGTAGTCCGCCTTGTTGGGCCCGGTCTGGGCGGCGCCGGCCACCGAGAGGCTGAGGTCGCCGAAGATGTTGTCGTCTATCGTAATGCGGCCGCCCGCCTTGTCGAGCCGAAGCCCGCCGCCGGCCAGTTTTGCCTCGTTGTCGTGGAAGAAGTTGCCCTCGACGACGATGTCCTGGCCGCCGCTGACGGCGCCGCCGCCGCCCAGGCCGTGCTGGGCATCCAGGGCTTTGTTCTTGAACACGTGATTGCCCCTCACCAGCACGTCGCGACAGTTCTCCATCAGGAAGCCGGCACCGCCTTCGCTGTTCGTCGTGTTGTCGTGGACGCAGCAGGTGATCAGCTTCATGGTCTGCACACCCCTGGCATCGAGGCCGTGCGCGCCATCGGCCAGGTTCAGATTCTCCAGCCGCATGTCGTTGGCGCCGCCCTTGATGGTGATCACGGGCTTCTGCGGGTCCTGGGCGCTGACCAGCGGTCTTTGCTCGCAGAACACGGCCTCGACTGGCGAAGTGCTTGTTCCCGCCAGGTCGCCGACGATGCTGATCTGGGAGTACTGCGCGCCGTCCATGACGACGTTCTCGATGTATTGGGAATCGGCGACGTACAGGATCCCGCCGCCGATCTTGGCGAGCTGGTCGACCGAATACTGGATGGTGAGCCAGGGGCAGATCGGGGTGCAGCCCCAATAGCCCCCCTTGGGACAGACCTGTGTGTCGGGAACGTTGGCGCCGATCATGGGATCGCCATTGACGTATCGAACGTTGACCATGACATCCTCCCCGCTGCAACCTTTGAGGGGTGCGATACTAGGATTGCCAGCGCAGCGTGTTCTGTGAGTTTTCTCACGTTGCTCGCCAAACGGGTGGCATGGCATTCGCCGCGCGTTCCGGCAGAGTAGGGGACCGATGCCGGGCTGGGCCGCCACCGCGCCGGACGAACGCTGTTGCAGGGCACTAGAAGGTCGAACCGGACAAAGCGTCATAGGAGCTATGCCGGCCGTTATGGCTGGGACTCAAAGCCCACCCCGGTCTATTCTTGTTTTCAGGGGGAAGGAGAGCTCGGATGGAGTTCGGTGTTTTCCACGAGTTTCATGCCGCACCGGGCGAGAGCCAGGTGCAGTCCTTCACCCATGCCTTCGAGCAGGTCGACGCGGCCGAGAAGCTGGGGCTCGACGCGATGTGGCTCGCCGAGCTGCACTTCAATCCCGAACGCTCAGTGCTCTCCTCGCCCATGATGCTGTCGGCTGCCATCGCCCAGCGCACCAAGCGCATGAAGGTCGGCACCGCGGTGCAGGTGTTGCCGCTCTGCCATCCGCTCAGGCTCGCCGAGGAGGTCGCCACCGTCGATCACTTGAGCGAAGGCCGGCTGATCTTCGGCGTCGGCCGCTCGGGCTTTGCCCACACCTACCAGACCTACGGCGTCGACTACGGCGAGAGCCGCGAGCGCTTCGCCGAGACCCTGCACATACTCAAGCGCGCCTTCACCGAGGACAAGTTCAGCCACAAGGGCAAGTACTACAGCTACAACGACGTGCGACTCTCGCCCAAGCCCTACACCAAACCCTGGCCCGAGATAAGGATCGCGGCGGCGAGCCCCGACACCTATCCGTCGATCGGCGAGCAGGGGCACGGCATCTTCGTCGCCGCCCGCACCGGCAACCTTTCCGAGCTGAAGCCCTTGGTGCAGACCTACCAGGACGCCTGGAAGAAGGCGGGTCACCCCGGCCGCGGCCAGGTCTTCCTGCGCGTGCCGGTCTATATCGCCGACACCGAGCAGGCCGCGCTCGAGGAACCGCGCGAGAGCATCCTGCACCTCTTGCGCACCATCGGCGCCCGGCTCGAGGCCTCGGCCAAGATCTCGGGCACCCGCGCCATCGAGAACCGCGCCGAGCGTGGTGCCAAGATGCAGTCGATCCAGTACGAGGAGGTCGTCAAGGAGCGCCTGATCGTCGGCACGCCGGCCCAAGTGATCGACCGCCTGAGCGAGGTGAAGGAAGAAGTCGGCCTGGACGGCATCCTGGCCGAGCTCAACCCCGGCAGCCGCATCCCGCACGCCAAGGTGATGCACGCGCTGAAGCTGCTGTGTGAGGAGGTTATGCCGACGTTCAAATAAGCGCCTTCATAGGCGCTGGCGGGCGGCAGCGCCTTCTGAGGCGCGAGAGCCCGCGCCGCGCAGAACGAATCAATGCGCTGAAGCAGCTCTTTCAAATCCCCGTTATCGCCACCACGCCGGCGAACACACAGGCTACCGCAAACAGTCCGTTGAACGCCTGCGCCGTCCAGTAGGCCGCGGGATTGTCGGCGCGCGCCACGTTGCGGATGTAGCGCGTGCTCGCCCGCCCGGTGACGAGGCCGCGCAGGAAGATCACAGCGAAGACACCGGCCACGACGAAGCAGGCGAGGGACAGGACGGGAACGGTCACGAGCCGAGAATGGCGCGCGCCCGGTAAAAGGCGCAAGATCGATCACCCGGTAAAGCGAGGCGGCATGCGCGCCAGAGCTGTAGCGATCGCAATCGCCATCGTCGTCGTCGCCCTGATCGCGCTGGCGCGCGCGACCTCCATCCTGGTCGATTGGCTGTGGTTCTCCTCGCTGGGCTACCGCGAGGTCTTCTGGACCATCATCGAGGCGCGCTCGGCGCTCTTCGTCTCGGCCCTGGTCGTGGCCGTCGCCGCGCTCTGGGCGTCGGGGACGTTGGCGCTGCACTTTGCCATGAGGCTTTCGGCCCCGCCGGCGGCCTTCCCGCGGCGCCCGGGTCCTTGGGCCAGTCCCACGCCGCTTCCGGCCGTGGCGCCGCGCCTGCCGTGGCGCATCATCATTGCGGTCGGCGCCCTGGTGCTGGGCGTCTTCAGCGCGCTGGGCGCCATGCCGAGCTGGGACACCGCGCTCCTGTTCCTGAACCAGGTGCGGTTCGGCAGCAGCGATCCGGTGTTCGGCCGCGACATCGGCTTCTATTTCTTCACCTTGCCCGCCCTGGTCGCGCTCAAGACCTGGCTGATGGCGCTGGTGCTGCTGGCGGCCATCATGGCCGCGGCCGTCTACTGGGGGCACGGCGACATCATCCTCGACAACCGCCCGCCCCGCCTGTCGCGCGCCGCCCTCGCCCACGGCTCGGCGCTGCTCGCCCTCTATTTCCTGCTGAAGGCCGGCTCTTACCTGCTCGACCGCTGGCTGCTGCTCTACAGCGACAACGGCGTCGTCATCGGTGCGGGCTACACCGACCTGCACGTGCGCCTGCCGGTGCTGTGGCTGATGGCGGCCGCGGCGCTCGCCTGCGCCATTGCCTCGGGCCTCAACGTGCGCTGGCGCAGCCTGAAGGTCGCGATCGGCGCGCCGGTCTTCCTGTTCCTCAGCTCGATCATCGTCGCCGGCATCTATCCGGCGCTGTTCCAGCGCTTCTACGTGAAGCCGAGCGAGCTGGCGCTCGAGGCGCCGTACATCGCGCGTAACATCGCGCTGACTCGCGAGGCCTACGGCCTGGGACGGATCACGGTGAAGCCGTTCCCGGTCGAACAGGGGCTCGACTTCGCGGCGCTGCAGAAGAACCGGCCGACGGTCGACAACATCCGGCTGTGGGACTGGCAGCCGCTGATGAGCACCTACGCCCAGCTGCAGGAGATCCGCACCTACTACAAGTTCCTCGACATGGACATCGACCGCTATCGCCTCGGCGGCACTTACCAGCAGGTGATGCTGTCGGCGCGCGAGCTCGAGCCCGAGCTGCTTCCGGCCAACGCCCAGACCTGGGTCAACCTGCATCTGCTGTTCACCCACGGCAACGGCGTGGTGATGTCGCCGGTGACGCGCAAGACTACCGAGGGCCTGCCCGAGTTCCTGCTGCAGGACATTCCGCCGGTCAGCCACGGCGGACCCAAGGTCGACGAGCCGCGGATCTATTTCGGCCAGGGCGAGGACGGCTACGTGATCGTGAAGGGCGGCACGCCCGAGTTCGACTATCCCAAGGGCAAGGACAACGTCTACAGGAGCTACGACGGCAAGGACGGCGTGCCGGTCGCCGGCGCGTTGCGGCGCCTGCTCTTCTCCTGGCACTTCGGCGATCCCAACATCCTGCTGACCGGCTACATCACGCCGCAGAGCCGCATCCTGCTTCACCGCAGCATCCAGGATCGCATCCGCACCATCGCCCCGGTGCTGAAGCTCGACCACGATCCCTACCTGGTGGTGAGCGAGGGACGGCTCTACTGGATGCAGGATGCTTACACCACCAGCGCCTGGTTCCCCTACGCCCAGCCGCAGACCCCGGGCGGCCTCGACTACATTCGCAACTCGATCAAGGTGGTGGTCGACGCCTACAACGGTACCGTCGATTTCTACCTGAGCGATCCCCAGGATCCGCTGATCCGCACCTGGGCCCGCGTCTTCCCCGGCCTGTTCAAGCCCTTGTCGGCGATGCCGGCCGACTTGGCCCGCCACATCCGCTACCCCGAGGACCTGTTCTTCGCCCAGGCCCAGCTCTACCGCGCCTACCACATGGATTCGCCCGAGGTGTTCTACAACCGCGAGGACCTCTGGCAGTTCCCGCGCCTGCCGACCGGCCCCAGCGGCTCGGGGCTGCGCGAGGGCTTGCCGCCCGGCATCGTGCTGCCGCGCGGCGCCGGCCTGGCCGGCGGCGGCTTCGGCGACGTGCCGCGCATGACGCCCTACTACATGATCATGCGCCTGCCGGGCGAGCCCGAGGCCGAGTACATCCAGATGTTGCCGATGGCGCCGGCCAAGCGCGAGAACATGATCGCCTGGCTGGCGGCGCGCTGCGACCCGCCGCACTACGGCCAGATCCTGGCCTACGAGTTCCCCAAGGAGAAGCTGGTCTACGGCCCGTTCCAGATCGAGGCGCGCATCCAGCAGAACACCACGATCAGCCAGCAGATCTCGCTGTGGAACCAGATGGGCAGCCGCGTCATCCGCGGCAACCTCCTGGTGGTGCCGATCGAGCAGTCGATCCTCTATGTCTCGCCGCTCTACCTGCGCGCCGAGACCGGCCAGCTGCCCGAGCTCAAGCGCGTGATCGCGGCCTATGGCGACCGTGTCGTGATGGAGGAGACGCTGGGCGCGGCGCTGGCGGCCCTGTTCAAGGAGACCGCGCCGCCCGCCGCGCTGCTGCCGCCCGCGGCAGCAAGCGCGACAGGCGAGAAAGCTTCTGTCGGTCCCCCCAATGGCCCTGTCGACGCCCGCGCCCGCGAGGCGCTCGCCCACTACAACAACGCGCTGGAGAAACTGAAGGCGGGCGACTGGGCCGGCTTCGGCAACGAGCTCGACGCGATGCGTCCGCTGCTCGAGCAGCTGGGCAAGACGCCGGCGCGGCAGTGAGGTCTGCGCTGGGAGCGCGCCACTCCCGCGGCTTGTCGAAGCGCCCCTGGTGTCACACATTGATGCCGATTCGCCCCAAGGAGGCATCGCGATGGACAGCGTGGTTCGCGACAAAGAGGCCTACCAGCGGCAGACCGACGAGCGGATGGAGCGCCACCTTGGCATGCCGGACTGGTCGCCCAGGCAGCGGCTGGCGCTCGCCTGCCGCATCCTGGCGATGGAAGGCCACGATTCCGGTCTCGCCGGCCAGCTGACGGCGCGCGGGCCGAGGCCCGGCACTTACTACATGATGCGCTTCGGGCTCGGGCTCGACGAGATCTCGGCCGCCAACCTGCTGCTGGTCGACGACGACCTCAACGTCCTCGAGGGCGAGGGCATGCCCAATCCCTCCAACCGCTTCCATCTCTGGATCTACCGCGCCCGCGCCGCGATCGGCTCGATCATGCACACCCATCCGCCGCACGTGTCGGCGCTCTCCATGATCGGCACGCCGCTCGTCGCCTCGCACATGGACACGACGCTGTTCTACGAGGATTGCGCCTGGCTGCCCGAATGGCCCGGCACGCCGATCGGCGATGAGGAGGGGCGCCTCATCTCGGAGGCGCTCGGCGACAACAAGGCGATCCTGCTCGCCCATCATGGCCAGCTCACCGCGACCGAGTCGATCGAGCACGCGCTGGTGCTGGCGATGTTCCTGGAACGCGCCGCGCGATTGCAGCTGCTGGCCATGAGCGCCGGCAGGATCCTGCCGGTCGATGCGGCATTGGCGCGCGAGGCGCACGACTATCGGCACAAGCCGAAGGCCATCGCCGCGACCTTTGCCTACTACGCCCGTCGCGCCCTGCGGCAGGATTCGAGCGTGCTCGACGGATAGACGGAGGGATCAGGCCCCAAGCCTCCGTGACCCCTCCGCCGCCTCCATGCGCGCCTCGGCGCGCCGCTCGTTCTAGTTGACCGACCGCACCGTCCAGAAGTCGTTGGCGAGGTGCGGCGTCAGCAGATACTCGTAGGGCATAAGGCAGTAGCCCTTCTGGCCCCAGGCAGCCGACCACGAGTTGCGCACGATGAAGCTGCGCTGCGCGTCGTCATAGCCGACCGCCAGGACGGCGTGGCCGCCCATGACCTGCTCGCCCTGAGCCGGCATCGGCACGATGCCGGTCTTGGCGACCTGCTGGCTCTCGAAGCTCGAATAGACGGTGAAACCGAACACGAAGGGATAGCCCGAGGCAAGGCAGCCGCGCATCTGCGTCAGGTCCTGGGCCACCCGCGAGTAGGACGACACGACATCCTGCTTGGCGTCGCTGTAGGCCACGCTCGGCGGGCGCACCTTGAATTTGGCGATGACGTAGGGCCAGTCGGTCTCGTTCGGCGCGCCCAGCGTGCCGACGGATTTGATGCCGTCGCGGATCTGCGCCCCCGCATCCTGCTGGACCGTGCCCTCCATCGCCCGCTCGTTGTAGTAGATGAAGAGCCGCGAGGGCGTGAACGCCCTGAGGCCCTGTTTCATCTGATCGAACTGGATGGCCGCCCCGATCGCATTGGCGGTGCAGCTGCCGAGCTGGCCCTGGTTGTAGACCGGCGGGCACTCCGGTCGCAGGTCGACCGACGGCGGCAACCCGTGGGGGAAGCGCAGCAGCGGCGCCGAGTAGGCGAAGTCCCGCATGTCGGGCAGGTCGCGCACCCAGCCGTAGGCGCCGTGCTCGGAAGGACCGCGCACAGCGAGCTTGGCGAGGGCGCCGTTCAGGTGCCGCCGCCCGTTGTTTCCATTTTTCCCGTTGCTTCCGTTACGCCCGTTCGACGCTGATGCCCTGCGTGACTTCTTTGCCATGAATCGCCTCCATCAGCTTGCACAAGCTGCCCCTCCGGCAGCCCTGGAGGCGAGCCTAGGCCCGGGCAGCCACGTGCTTCTGTGGCAAATGCCACAACCTATCGGAGTATCGAGATATGCGTAGGCGCGTTCATACGCGCTGGCGCCTATGAAGGCGCTAGCGCCGCTTCGATGCTTCCATGGAAGCGGTGCAGGTTCTGCTCGTAGCGGCCGATCAGCAGCCGGTCGTTGGCGCCGCAGGACAGCCCGCGCTGGATCTGCTCGCAGACCGCGATGTCCTCGCCGTTGAACACCGCGCCGTCCAGGAGCTCGAACGAGCGCTGCCAGTGCGCCTCGGCCTTTTCGTCCTGGGGCTTCTCGGGCGTCAGCATGGTGTGCACGAACAGCGTCTGGTCGGCGGCGCTCGGGAACATGCCGAGATGGCTGATGTAGTCCGGGTGGTAGACGACGATCGAGTTGGGGAAGATCAGGTGCACCAGGGTGGCGTGCCGCTGCGGGCTCCATTGCTCGACGGGGAGTGCCCTGATCTCGGCCGAGCTCTGCCGCCCCACCAGGTAGCGCCCGTGCCGGCCGAGCGGCTCGCTGATCAGCACCGAATCGACGAAGTACTCGCCCAGCGTCTCGGCGTGCAGGCGGGTCACGTGATAGACCTCGAGGAAGGCGTCGACGATCAGCTTCCAGTTGGTGGCGCGCCGCGTCACACCCTGGCGGTAGAAGCGGTGGCTGCCCATGCCAATCGCCGCCAGGTCGGCATC
>JBPYDO010000259.1:0-19207 GCA_051985755.1 Reyranella sp.
GCGGTCCGGGTCGTAGCCGCCGACGCCGAGATTGCCGGACGTGCCGGCGGGTGCGGCGAACAGGAGATCGGGAATGGCCTTGGTGAGCGCCACGAACACCGCCTCGGCGATGCGCTGGCTCACCTCGGCGGCGCAACCCGACACCGGCCTGGGGTAGTGCGCATAGAGGAAAGTGCCTTCGGGCTCGACGATCCTCAAGGGCACGAAGGTGCGGGCGTTGATCGGCACGTCGGGAAAGACATGCTTGATGGCGAGGTAGATCGCCGACTTGGTGGTGGCGATGACCGAGTTCATCGGCCCGCGGCAGGGCGGGCTCGAGCCCGACATGTCGAAGGTGAGGTCCTCGCCCTTCTTGGTGATCTTCATGCGGACGGTGAGCGGCTCGTCGACCACGCCGTCGCTGTCGACGTGGCTGGTGCCCTCATAGACGCCGTCCGGGATGGCGGCGATCTTGGCCCGCATCTGGCGTTCGGCGCGATGGCGCATCTCGGCGATCGCCTGCTTGACGACACCGGCGCCGTAGCGGTCGATCAGGGCCGTCAGCCGCTGATCGCCGGTGGTGAGCGCGGCCGCCTGCGCCTTGATGTCGCCGATGCGCTGGTCGGCAATGCGCATGTTGCTCATCAGGATGGACAGGATCTCCTGGTCCATCTCACCCTTCTTGAAGAATTTCACGGGCGGCAGGCGCAAGCCCTCCTGCTCGACCTCTGTTGCGCTGGCTGAAAAGCCACCCGGCACCATGCCGCCGATATCGGGCCAGTGGCCGGTGTTGGCGAGCCAGGCAAAGAGCTCGCCCTTGTAGAAGAACGGCTTCACGAAGCGCACGTCCATCAGGTGGGTTCCGCCGAGATAGGGATCGTTGACGATGAACACGTCACCCGGATCGACCTTGCCGGCGTAGTGCGACTTCACGCGATCGATCACCGCGCGGGTCGAGAATTGCATGGTGCCGACGAACACCGGCAGTCCGAGTTCGCCTTGCGCGATCAGCGCGCCATCGATCACGTCATAGATGCCGTCGGACCGGTCCATGCCTTCGGAGATCACCGGCGAGAAGGCCGAGCGCACGAAGGCGAGGTCCATCTCGTTGCAGACCTGGATCAGCCCGTTCTGGATGACCGTCAGTGTAACGGGATCGAGGTTGGACATGGGGTATTGATTAGCACAACCGAAGAGGGCTCTCCTCCCCTTGTTCGGGGGAGAGCGAATTCATGCCGGCGTCCACATCGGGAGCGGCGGGCCGCCGTCTGTCGGCTTGAAGACCAGCTTCACCGCCTGCTCGACCTTGAGCTTGTCGAAGTCGCAGTCGACGATGTTGGTCACCATGCGCGGGCCCTCGGCCAGAGTCACGTAGGCCATGGCGTAGGGCACCGGGGCGCGGCGCATCACCGAGTAGGAGTAGATCGTGCCCTTGCCCGACGCCTCCACCCATTCGGTCTTGTCGGAGAAGCAGAACGGACAGATCGTGCGCGGATAGTGGTGCACCTGGCCGCATGCCGTGCACTTCTTGATCAAGAGCTTGCCTTGCGCAGCAGCATCCCAATAGGCCTTGGTCTCGGAACTCACGGCCGGCGTCGGCAACTTTCTCTCGGCCATGATCCTACTCCCTCTCCAGAATGACGGTGGCGCTGCCATGGCGCAGGCCGAGCGAGCCGCCGGTGCCGTGCGCGATCGCGAGATCGCAGTTTTTCACCTGCACCTTGGGATGCGCTTCGCCGCGCAATTGCCGGACGGCTTCCAGCACCTTGGTGAGGCCGCCGCGATTGCCCGGGTGATTGCTGCAGAGGCCGCCGCCATCGGTATTGAACGGCAGCTTGCCCTGCCCCGCGATGAGGTTGCCGTCGGCCACGAAGGCGCCGCCCTTGCCCTTCTCGCAGAAGCCGAGATCCTCCAGCTGCATCAGCACGGTAATGGTGAAGCTGTCATAAATCGCGGCGAATTTGATGTCGGACGGCTTCACGCCCGCCTCGGCGAAGGCGGCCGCGCCCGAGACGCGCGCGCCCGAGTAGGTCAGGTCCACCTTGCCGCCCATCTGTGTCTTCACGAACTCACCGGCGCCGATCAGCTTCACCTTCGGTCGCTTGAGCTTGGCCATGATCTCGGGCGCCACGACGACGATCGCCCCGCCGCCGTCGGTGATGACGCAGCAATCGAGCCGGTGCAGCGGGTCGGAGATTATCGGCGAGTTCACCACCTCGTCGACCGTGACCACGTCCTTCAAGAGCGCGTGCGGGTTGTATTGCGCGTGGTGCGAGGCCGCGACCTTGATCCACGCGAGTTGCTGCGAGGTGGTGCCGAACTCGTACATGTGGCGCATGGCGGACATGGCGTACATGTTCACCACCGTCGGCCCATAGGGAAATTCGAAAGCCTCGTCGGGCGTCGGCGAGCCGCCGCGACTTCTCGGCACCGTGCCGGTCGCCATGCCGTCGGCACGCGGGCGGCCGGCGAGTGTGATCAACGCCACTTTGCACTTGCCGGCTGCGATCGCCTCGGCGGCGTGTCCGACATGCAGCACGTACGAGGCGCCGCCGATATCGGTCGAATCGACATGGCGCGGCCGCAAGCCCATGTACTCGACCATCGACATGGGCCCGAGGCCGGGCGCGTCGCCGGCGCAGAAATAGCCGTCGACGTCGTCCTTGCTGAGACCCGCGTCGGCCAGCGCGCCTTTCGCCACCTCGGCATGGATCTGGGCCAGCGTCAGGTCCTTGGCGAGTCGCGTCGGATGTTCATAGATGCCGGCAATGTAGGCCTTGCCCTTGATGCTCATCGGCGCGCCATCCCCCTCATTGTCCGGTGCACATGGTGGGCGATGCTCGGCTCACATGAAAGTGCGCTCTTTCGCTGCGAAGAACGATGCTAAGGTCTGCGCCAACGAACGGGGAGGAACGAATGCGCCTTCGACTTCTGTCCATTGTCGCGACGATCGCCGCCGCCTGCCTTGCGTTTGCCTCGGGCGCCGAGGCGCAAGGCAAGATCCAGCTGCAGTGGTTCGCCCAGTCGGCATTCAAGCTCACAACGCCGTCGGGCAAGGTCGTGATGATTGATCCCTGGCTCACGGGCAATCCCAAATGCCCGCCGGAATGGAAGAATCTCGACAAGATCGGCAAGGTCGACGTGATCTTCGTCACCCACGGCCACGGCGATCACATCGGCGATGCCATTCCCCTCGCAAAGAAGAACAACGCGCCGGTCTGGGGCCCGGCCGGCATGGACCAGTTCCTGGTCACACTCGGCTTCCTGCCGGCCAACCTCGCGCCCCGTTTCGGCAAGGGCGGGACGATCGAGCCGATCCCTGGCATGAAGGTCACCGCCGTGCACGCAGAGCATTCGTCGGAGATGATCCTGAACGACCCGGTGACCGGAAAGCCCACGAGCTATCCGGCGGGCGAGCCGGTCGGCTTCATCTTCCAGTTCAACAACGGCTTCACGTTCTACCACATGGGTGACACCGCCCTGTTCAGCGACATGAAGCTCTATGGCGAGAAGTACAAGCCCGACCTGCTGCTGATCCCGATCGGCGGACACTTCGTCATGAATCCGCAGGACGCGGCTTTCGCCACCAAAGAATGGATCAAGCCCAAGATGGTGCTACCCATGCACTACGGCACCAACCCGTTCCTCAAGGGCACGCCGGCCGAGTTCAAGGCCGCGCTCGGCCAGACCTCGATCAAGGTGCTCGACGACTGGCAGCCGGGCCAGACGAAGGAATTCTGACGCGAAGCGTCACTCCGTCACGTCACGCGCGCCCACGGTACGTTGACGGAACTCTTCGGGTACCGCACGGCCGACGTCGGTAAACGCCTTCTTCACCGCCGCCACTGTGGGACCGAAGACCGCCTTGCGGTTGCTGCGCGCCCATTCGTTGGAGGCGGTGGTCGTCTCGGCCGAGCCCTGGAAGCGCGGCATGACGTAACGCGCGAACAGCTCGTAGGAGCGCAGCGTGGCCTCGCGGTTGGCCCACTCGTGGGCGCGAAACAGGATGCCGCCGAAGCCGCCATTCGAGTAACCGAGCAGGCGCTCGATGCCCTTGGCCACCGTATCGGGCGTGCCGACCAGGGTCGTACCCTGCTTCACGCCCTCGCGTAGCGGATCGTCGGAGCGGCCGGGCGGACGACCGAGCGTGTCCTCGAAATAGGTGACTGTCTCCTGCCGTTCGCCGGCATGGACTTCGCGCAGTGCTTGCTCGTCGTCTTCGGCGATGTGGGCGTTGACGACGATGCGCCACAGCGAGCGATCGACCGTCTTGCCGTGCTTGGCCGCCGTCTCCTCGTAGATCGCCCACTGCTTGGCCATCGCCTCCGGGCCGCCGGGCAGGCCAGCGCCGATCGACAGGACGCCGAGACCATGTCGGCCCGCCGCCATCATGCCGAACGGCGTGATGGTGCTGGCGCAGGCGATTGGAAAATGCGGGTAGGAGTAAGGTGCGAGATGAAGGCGCGCGTCCTTGAGCTCGAACCAGTCGGTTTTCATGGTGACCGGCTCCTCGCATTTCAGCAGCTGCATGATGGCGTCGAGCGATTCGTCCATGCGCCGGCGCTGCGTCGAGGGCTCGATGCCCATCATGTAGGCGTCGGACGGCAGCGCGCCCGGACCGCAGCCCAGCATGGTGCGGCCGCGCGACATGTGGTCGAGCTGCACGAAGCGGTTCGCCACCATCAGCGGATGGTGATAGGGCAGGCTGGTCACGCCCGAACCCAATCGGATGAATCGCGTGCGCTCGATGGCAGCGCCGATGAAAATCTCCGGCGCGGAGATCGTCTCCCATCCAGCCGAATGATGCTCGCCGATCCAGGCCTCGTCGTAGCCCAGCTCATCGAGCCACTCGACCAGTTCCATGTCGCGCGCCATCGAAAGAGTCGGGTTCTCGCCGACGCGGTGGAAAGGGGCGAGAAAGATGCCGAACGTCAGCCCCTTGTGGTTGCCGGTCTGAGCCATGAACTCCTCCGTCGCCGTCGACCCTAGCACGCTTCTGTCGGTCTCACGCGACGTGCTAAGAATGCGCCCGGGGGCTCAGCAAGCATGGCGCGTGCCGAAGTGCAGAAACTGATCGACCGCATGGCGATTCCCGCCATCGCCGCGCCGATGTTCCTGGTCTCCAATCCCGCGCTCGCGCTCGCCTGCTGCGCCGAGGGCATCATGGGCACCTTCCCGGCGCACGGCACGCGCAGCCGCGAGCAGTTCCAGGGCTGGCTCGATGACATGCAGGACGGCATCAAGCGCCTGGAAGATCGCGGCGTGCGGCCGGCGCCATGGGCGGTGAACCTGGTCGTGCACGCCACCAACCCGCGCTATCCCGGCGACCTCGAGCTGGTCGAGAAATACCGGGTGCCGGTGGTGCTGACGTCCAAGGGCGCGCCGGGCGACGCCATCCGCCGCATCCACGGCTGGGGCGCCGTGGCGTTGCACGATGTCGCCAACCATCGGCACGCCGAGAAGGCGCTGGAAGCCGGCGTCGACGGCGTGATCGCGGTGGCGGGCGGCGCCGGCGGGCATACCGGCACGATCAATCCCTTCGCGCTGATGAACGAGGTGCGCCAGCTCGGCGATCACTTCGCCATCGTGCTGGCGGGCGGGCTGACTACAGGGCGCGACGTGCTGGCCGCGCAGGCGATGGGCGCCGACCTGGCCTATATCGGCACACGCTTCATCGCCACGCGCGAGGCAATGGCGGCCGACGCCCACAAGAAGATGATCCTCGACACCCGCGCCACCGACGTGTTCTTCACCGCCTCGATCGACGGCGCGCCGGCCAACTGGCTGACACCCAGCCTGCGCGCTGCCGGCATCGACCTCGACGTGCTGCGCACCACCCTGCCCGGCAAGGTCGTCTCGAGCCAGGACAACAAGAAACGCTGGAAGGACATCTACACGGCCGGCCACGGCGTGGGGAACATCGCCGATATCCCGACGGCGGCCGAGCTCTGCCGCCGGCTGATCGCGCAGTACGACGCGGCGAGGCGGGCCCTGCCCCAGGTGGCGGCGTGATGGCAGCAGCGTGAAGATCCGCATCGAGCAGCTCGCCAAGACCTTCGGCGAGGAAGAGGAGCGTGTGACGGCGCTCAAGGATTTCACCCTGTCGGTGGACGAGGGCGAGTTCGTCTCCCTCGTGGGCCCGAGCGGCTGCGGCAAGACCACGGTGATGCGCATCGTGGCGGGACTGGAAAAGCCCTCGAGCGGCTCGGCCGAGGTGATCGCCGGTCCCGGCAATCGCCGTGCGCCCAATGCCATGGTGTTCCAGGAGCATGGCCTGTTCCCGTGGATGACGGTCATCGACAACGCGGGCTATAGCCTCGAGATGCGCGGCGTAGGCAAGCGCCAGCGGCGCGAGCAGGTGATGCCGTTCCTCGACATGGTCGGCCTCTCGAGCTTTCGCGACCACTATCCGCAGCAGCTGTCCGGCGGCATGCGCCAGCGCGTCAGCCTGGCTCGCGCTTTCGTCGCCGATCCCGAGGTCCTGCTGATGGATGAGCCCTTCGCCTCGCTCGATTCACACAACAAGCTGATCCTGCAGGACGAATTGCTGCGCATCTGGGAGGGCTCGGCCAAGACCGTGCTGTTCATCACCCACGCCATCGACGAGGCGATCGCGCTCAGCGACCGTATCGTGGTGATGACCGCCCAGCCCGGGCGCATCAAGCAGATCGTGCCGGTCGACTTCCCGCGACCGCGTCCGGTGGCCGAGCTGCGCGCCGACCCGCGCTTCGGCGCCCTGCAGCTCGCAATCTGGCGCATGCTCGAGGACGAGGTGCGGGCGCAGCGCAACCAGACCAGGCCACGGCGATGAAACAGGCCAACCAAGAGCGGGCGCTCACCATATTCTCGCCGCTCGCCGTGCTGCTGTTGTGGCAGCTCGCCTCCAACGCCGGCCTGATCGACCAGCGTTACGTGCCGTCGCCGGTGTCCATCGCCGAAGCGGGCTGGAGCCTCACCGTGTCGGGCGAGCTTGGCCTCCACATCGCCGCGAGCCTGAAACGGCTGGTCATCGGCTTCGTGGTCGGCGCCGTCCCCGGCGTGCTGATCGGCATGGCGATGGGCCTCAATCGCTGGCTGCGCGCGCTGATCGATCCGCTGGTGGCGGCGCTCTATCCGATCCCCAAGATCGCCATCCTACCGCTGCTCATGCTGCTGTTCGGGCTGGGCGACACCTCCAAGGTCGTCGTCGTGGCGATGTCGGTGCTGTTCCTCACCATCATCAGCACCACGATCGGCGTGCTGCAGATCGACCGCATCTATTTCGACGTGGCGCACAATTACGGCACGCCCTGGCACAAGTTGTTCCTGCGCGTCATCCTGCCCGGCGCCCTGCCCGAGGTCTTTGGCGGGCTGCGCATCGCCATGGGCGTATCGCTGGTCGTGCTGGTCGGCGCCGAGTTCGTGGCCTCCAATTCGCGCACCGGCATCGGCTATCTCATCTGGTCGTCATGGGAGACGCTGGTTGTCGAAAAGATGTTCGTCGGAATCATCGTGATCACCGTGCTGGGCGTGGTCTCGACGTTTCTGCTGCACGAACTGGAACGTCTTCTGATACCCTGGCGCTACGAATAAAGAGGCTCCCATGCGAACCTTGCTGCTGGCTGTCTCCCTCGGCCTGTGGGTCGCCCCCGCCTTCGGGGCCGATACGATCAAGGTCGGCGACCTCGGCATCGTCGCCGACGCGCCCTTCTATATCGGCATCGAGAAGGGCTACTTCGCCGCCGAGAAACTCGATGTGAAGCTGGAACGCTTCACCTCGGCCGCGCAGGCGACGGCGCCCCTCGCAACCAACGAGGTTCAGGTGATCGGCGGTGGCGTAGGAGCCGCCCTCTACAACGCCTTCGCGCGCGACTGGCCGGTGCGCATCGTCATGGCGCGCACCCGCGACATGCCCGGCTTCTCCAGCGACACCCTGGTCCTGCGCAACGACCTCAAGGCGAGCGTCACCTCGGCCAAGCAGCTGAAGGGAAAGGTCGTGGCAATCAACGCGCCGGCCTCGGTGCTGCATTTCATGCTTGGCCGCTTCATGGAATCCGAAGGCCTCTCGATTGACGACGTGCAGACGGTGACCATGCCGTGGCCGAACATGGGGCCTGGACTGGAAACGCACGCCATCGACGCCGGCACTGTGGTCGAGCCCTTCCCGGCGTTGTTCCAGCAGAAGAACATCGCCTTTCCCTTCCGCCGGGCCGCGGACTTCATGAGCAAGCCGCCGCTTGAAGTATCGGTGATCCTCTACAGCAAGCTGTGGTCGGACAAGAAGCCGGACCAGGCCAAGGCCTTCACCGTCGCTTACCTCAAGGCGGCGCGCGACTATGTCGACGCCATGAAGGGCGGCCCCAAGCGGCCCGAGGTAGTCAAGATCTGCGCCAAGTACACCAGCCTTACCGACAAGGCGATGTACGACAAGATTCAATGGAGCTATATGGATCCCAACGCCGAGATCTCCATCGAAGGCCTGCACGATCAGCAGGAATGGTACGCCAAGCAGGGCTTCGTCCCGAAGAAGGCCAATATCGAGGGAATGATCGACCGGCGTTTTCTCGACTACGCGCTGCAGAAACTGGGGCGCGCGGACTCCAAGGTGGGTACCAAGTAGGAGGGAATCGGGCATGGCCGAAAGTGCATCGATCGTCCGACTGGACGCACGCGGCGAGGATTTCCTGCGCACCGGCCCCGGCACGCCGGCCGGCCGCTACCTGCGCCAGTTCTGGCAGCCCATCTACCATGCCGTCGATCTGGCGCCCGGGCGCGCCGTTGCGATCCGCATCATGGGCGAGAACTTCACGCTGTGGCGCGGCCAGTCGGGCGAGCCGCACCTCGTCGACGCGCGCTGCCCACACCGCGGCACGCGGCTGGCCTCGGGCCGGGTCGAGGGCAACGAGCTGCGCTGCTTCTATCACGGCTGGAAATTCGCGGCCGATGGCCGCTGCGTGGAGCAACCGGCCGAGGAGAACGCGTTCTGCGCCAAGGTCTCGATCGCCTCCTATCCGGTGCGCGAGTATCTCGGCTTGATCTTCGCGTTTTTGGGCGGCGGCCCGGCGCCCGATTTCCAGTCGCATCCCGAATTCGAGCACTTCGACGGCATGGTCGAGATCGACTCCTACAGCCGGGACTGCAACTACTTCCAGAACCTCGAGAACGCGCTCGACATGAGCCATGTCGGCTTCGTGCATGCCGACAACGAGGCGGTGTTCAAGGGCATCGGGCTCGGCCGCGCGCTCGACGCCGAGGAATCGGTGTGGGGCGTGACCTACGGCTTCACGCGTCCCGACGGGCAACGGCGCGTGCAGCAGTTCGGCATGCCCAACATCTTCTACCTGACGGCGCTGCCGACCGATCCCGACATCGGCTGGCAGGAATCGATGTTCTGGTGGGTGCCGATCGATGATCGCCGGCACATGCAGTTCAGCCTGCACCGCGTGCCGGCCCAGGGCGAGGTCGCCAAACGCGTCCATGCCCGGCGCCAGGCGCGACGCGAGGCGATCACGATCGCGCACCAGGATCTGTCGCGCGAGATCCTCGAGGGACGCGTGCGTCTGGCCGAGGTCGACAAGAACACGGTCGACCTGGTGCGTCTGCAAGACGACATCGCGCAGATCGGCCAGGGCGTGATCGCCGATCGCGAGGCGGAGCACCTGGGCCGCGCCGATGTGGGCCTCAGCGCCATCCGCCGGCTATGGAGGCGCGAGCTGGCGGCCTTCCTCGCCGGCCGACCGACCAAGAAATGGCGCCGTGACGCCTCGATCGTGCCGCGCGCCTGGGGACTCGCCGGCAATCCGGCGCGCATCGGCGGTGAAGGGACCACAGGCGAAAGCATCGCGCACGTGATCGACATGCGGCCCAGCGTCGAGGTGGCCGCCCAGCTCAAAGCCCTGCACGCGCCGATTGACTGATCGTGGGCGAATGAAGGGCGAGCGCCCGATCGAAGCAGGGCCGCAACTCACGCTCGCCGAGCGCGACCGCCGCTATGCCGGCCTGCGCGCCTTGATGGCGGCGCAGGGCTTCGATGCCATCGTGCTCGGGAGCTTCGGTGGCCGCGAGCGGCTCGAATCCTACCTGATCGACGATTTCCTCGACGCCGTCGTGATCCTGCCGGCCAATAGCGCGCCCGTGCTTCTGGCGTTCGGCGGCTCGCGCATCAGCCGCATCTTCGAGAGCGTCCGCCGCGGCTTCGCGCCCTGGGTCGAGGACATCCGCCTGGGCGCGGGCGGCGCCAGGGTCGCCGGAATCCTGAAGGAGCGCGGGCTGGAGCGCGGCCGCATCGGCTTGGTGGGCTTCGGCCCGACCGCCCCCGGCGAGATGGAAGGCCTGCTGCCGCTTGGCTTCCACCGCAACCTCGTGCAGGCGCTGCCGCAGGCCGCAATCGGCGATTTCACCTTGGCCTTCACCGACTTCATGCTGGTGAAGAGCGCCGAGGAGATCGTGCTGCTGCGCTTCGCCGCACGCGTGAGCGAAGAGGCCTGCCGCGTGATGATGGAAACGGCGCGCCCGGGCGTCAGCGAGGCGCTGGTCTATGCCGAGACGGTGCGCGAGATCCATCGCTGGGGCTGCGACCTGCGCTACCCCTTCCTCAGCCTGCAGTCGGGCAAGGACAACATCGGCTGGGGCGTGCCGCGCTGGACGGTGCGGGCCGAGCCGCCGCGCACGCTGGAAACGGGCGACCTGGTGCAGGCGGAGATCCATACCTGCTACGGCGGCCAGGAAGGCCAGGTCCAGATGTCAGTGGCGCTCGATCCCGTTGACGACGTCGTGCATCGCCTCGAACGAGTCGCCCGCCAGTCCTACCAAGCAGGTCTGGCCGCCGTGAAGCCCGGCGTCACGTTCGCCTCGGTCGTGCAGGCCATGGAACAGCCGATCGCGGCGGCCGGCTGCTGGAGCAAGACACCGCTGTTGCATACTCTCACCTTCGGCTCGACGGGATTCACGGCCGTGAATCGCGGGCAATTGAAGGGCACGCGTGAGGAGAAGATCGAAGGCGGTGCGCGGCCCGGCATCCGCCGCGGTGAGCTGATACTTAAAGAGGGCATGGGGCTTGAGCTCGAGCCCAATGCCTGCCTCGGCATGGTGCGGGTCAATATCGGCGCCGGCGTTGTGGTCACAGCGCGCGGTGCGGAAGAGTTGAACGAGCTGCCGACGCGGGTCAGGCACGTTCGCTAGCATCCGCCCTGCCCCTGCTCTAGGCTTTGTGCGGGAGTACGGGAGGACGCGTGAAAACGAAGGCTGCGGTCTGCTACGAGGCCGGCAAGACGGTCGAGATCGAGACGGTCGATCTCGAGGGGCCGAAATTCGGCGAGGTGCTGGTCGAGATCAAGGCGTCGGGCGTCTGCCACACCGACGAGTTCACGCGTTCGGGCGGCGATCCGGAAGGACTCTTCCCGGTGATCTTCGGGCACGAAGGCGCCGGCATCGTGGTCGACACCGGGCCTGGCGTGATCTCGCTCAAGAAGGGCGACCACGTGATCCCGCTCTACACGCCCGAATGCCGCGCCTGCAAATCGTGCCTCAGCGGCAAGACTAACCTCTGCACCGCGATTCGCGCGACGCAAGGCCAGGGTGTTATGCCTGACGGCACCTCGCGCTTTTCCCTTAAAGGCAGGAAGATCCACCACTACATGGGCTGCTCGACCTTCTCGAACTACACGGTGCTGCCCGAGATCGCGCTGGCGAAAATCCGCGCCGACGCGCCGTTCGACAAGGTCTGCTACATCGGCTGTGGCGTGACGACAGGCCTCGGCGCCGTGATCAACACCGCGAAGGTCGAGCCGGGTTCCAACGTCGTGGTGTTCGGCCTGGGCGGCATCGGTCTGAATGTCGTGCAAGGCGCGCGCCTGGTCGGCGCCGGCATGATCGTGGGTATCGACCTCAACCCGGCGCGTGAGGCGCTCGGCCGCAAGTTCGGCATGACGCACTTCGTCAACCCCAGCGCGCTCGGGACCAAGGATCTCGTAGCGCACCTCGTCGAGCTGACCGACGGCGGCGCTGATTACAGCTTCGAGTGCGTCGGCAACACCAAGCTGATGCGCCAGGCGCTGGAATGCTGCCATCGCGGCTGGGGTAAGGCGGTGATCATCGGCGTGGCGGGCGCCGGGCAGGAGATCGCCACCCGGCCCTTCCAGCTCGTCACCGGCCGAGTCTGGATGGGCACGGCGTTCGGCGGCGCCAAGGGCCGGCGCGACGTGCCGAAAATCGTCGACTGGTACATGGACAAGAAGATCGACATCGATTCCCTGATCACCCACACCATGCCGGTCGAGAAGATCAACGACGCCTTCGACCTGATGCACAAGGGCCAGTCGATCCGCAGCGTGGTGACCTTCTAGGGAGTGGCCTGATGACCGTGCGCCCAACCACCCTGAGAAAGCTCGGCAACGCCACCATCCAGAAGGTCGAGGAGATCTGCGGCCCGGGCTTCAAGCCCAACCGCATGTTCCCCAGGTTCAACCAGGAAGCCTTCGATGCGCAGAAGGGCTGGATGCTGCCCGATCATGTCGAGGCGGGCTCCGACCGCCTGGTCGGAAGTGTGCACACCTGGATCCTGAAGACGCCCAAGCACACGATCCTGATCGACACGTGCCTCGGCAATCACAAGCAACGCACCAATCCCGGCTGGCGCAACCTCGACACCCCGTTCCTGGCTCGCCTGAAAGCTTGTGGCTGCGATCCCCAGTCGGTCGACTTCGTGATGTGCACGCACCTGCATGTCGACCATGTCGGCTGGAACACTGAGCTCAAGGACGGGCGCTGGGTGCCGACCTTCCCCAATGCCCGCTACCTGTTCGCCAAGCGCGAGTACGCGCACTGGGAGAAGGAGCGGAAGACCAATGACAAGGTGAATGACGGCTCGTTCGACGACTCGGTGCTGCCGGTGGTCGAAGCCGGCAAGGCGGTGATGATCGACACCGACCATCAGCCGGATCCGCTGCTGACGCTCAAGGACTACCCTGGCCATACGCCGGGCTCGATCGCCATCAATCTCCGGGACGGCGACGGCAAGGCCTGTTTCTCGGGGGATATCATGCACCACCCGATCCAGGTCTATCATCCCGACTGGTCGAGCCAGTTCTGCTGGGACCAGGATCTGTCGGCCAAGAGCCGGCGCCAGCTCCTGGAGGATTGCGCCGAGAGCAACGCACTCCTCTGCCCAGCGCACTTCCCCGGCGCCAATGCGGGGTACATCAAGAGGGCGGGCAACGCGTTCAAGATCGAATGGGATGTCCGGCCATGAAAGACGACGACCTTGGGCTCGACGGCAAAGTGGCGATCGTTTCCGGCGGCGGCGCAGCGGGCGAAGGCATCGGCAACGGCCGCGCGGCGGCCCTCCTGCTGGCGCGTGCCGGCACCCGGGTGGTGGTGGCCGATCGCGACCAGAAGCTCGCCGATCGCACCGTCGAGATGATCAAGGCCGAGGGTGGCCACGCCTTCGCCCATGCCGCGGACGTCACCAAGGAGGCCGAGTGCAAGCGCCTGGTCGACGCGGCCGTCGATCAATGGGGCCGGCTCGACTTCCTGGACAACAATGTCGGCATCGGCAGCCGCGGCAGCGTGGTCGACGAGAAGCCGGAGGAGTTCCGCCGGGTGATGCAGGTCAATGTCGAGACCATGTTCCTGCTCTCGCGGCACGCCATCCCGGCGATGATCAAGACGGCCAAGGGCGGCGCCATTGTCAACATCTCGTCGATCTCGGCGCTCCGTCCGCGCGGACTCACGACCTACACCACGTCCAAGGCCGCCGTGATCGGCCTCACCCAGGCGATGGCGGTCGATCACGGCAAGGACCATATCCGGGTCAACTGCATCTGCCCCGGCCCGATGTACACGCCCATGGTCTATGCCCGCGGCAACACGCAGATGAGCGACCGGGCGCGCAGCCAGCGCCGCAATGCCTCGGTGCTCAAGGTCGAGGGCGAAGGCTGGGACATCGGCTACGCCGTCCGCTTCCTGATGAGCAAGCATGCCCGCTACATCACCGGCCATGTGTTGGTGGTCGACGGCGGCGTGACCCTGCAGGGACCCGAACGCGATTCAGTCGAGCGCTAGGAGGACGTAGAGCAATGGCCCGCTTGCCTTATCTCGAGGCCGACCAGGTCGCGCCCGAATACCGCGACATGCTGAAGCGCAACACCAACCTGCACAAGCTCCTGGTCAACAGTCCCGACATGGCGAAGGCCTTCAACGGGGTCGGCGGCTTCATCCGCTTCAAGAGCAAGCTCGAGCCCAGGCTCCGCGAACTCGCCATCCTGCAGGTCGGCTGGCTGGAAAAGTCGGAGTACGAATTCACCCATCACGTGAAGATCGGCAAGGAGTTCGGCGTCACCGACCAGGACATCGAGGGCCTGTTCGCCGAGACCGCCGGCAAGCCCTCCAAGCTCGAGCCGCTGGTGAAGGCCGTGCTGAAGGGCGCGCGCGAGATGGTGAAGGACCTCGCGATGTCGGACGCCACCTTCGCCGAGATCAAGCAGCACCTCTCCAACGAGCACATGGTCGACCTGGTGCTGACCATCGCCTTCTACTGCGCCGTGGTGCGCGTGCTGGCGACCATGAAGATCGACAACGAGCCCTACTACAAGGAGGTGCTCCAGCAATATCCGATCCCGGGAGTGTCGTGACATGCGCCTCAAGGACAAGGTGGCGATCGTCGTCGGCGCCGGCCAGAGCCCGGGCGAGGGCGTCGGCAATGGCCGCGCGACCGCGCTCACATTCGCGCGCGAAGGCGCCAAGGTACTGTGCGTCGACCATCGGCTCGAATCGGCTCAAGAGACGGTCGATCTGATCGCCAAGAACCGGGGCACGGCGGTCGCCTTCAAGGCCGACGTCACCAAGGAAACCGACATCAAGAAGATGGTCGCCGAAGCAATGGGCCACTGGGGTCGCATCGACATCCTGCACAACAATGTCGGTGTCTCGCTTGCGGGTGGCGATGCGGAGCTCGACAAGATCACCGAGGAGGCGTTCGACCGCTGCGTGGCGATCAACCTCAAGAGCTGCATCCTGGCCGCCAAGCACGTGCTGCCGGTCATGCGCCAGCAGAAGAGCGGCGCCATCATCAACATTTCCTCGATGGCGGTGATCACCACCTATCCCTACGTCGCCTACAAGGCGACTAAGGCCGCGATGGTGTCGTTCACCGAGCAACTCGCCTATCAGAACGCGCAATACGGTATCCGCGCCAACGTCATCCTGCCCGGCCTGATGAACACGCCGATGGCGGTCGACACACGTGCCCGCGAATTCAAGAAAAGCCGCGCAGAGATCGAGGCCCAACGCGACGCCCAGGTGCCGTTGGGCAAGAAGATGGGCACCGGCTGGGACGTCGCCAACGCCGCGCTCTTCCTTGCCTCGGACGAGGCCAAGTTCATTACCGGCGTCACCTTGCCGGTTGACGGAGGCGCCAGCGTAAGGAGAGGCTGAGCGGTCCACGACGGGGGCTTTCCATGTTTGCACGAATATCGCTCGCCGCGACGGTAGTGCTGGCGCTCATTGGCGCAGCGGCGGCTTCAGCGCAGGAGGCCGATCATCCCAAGGACAAGCCGTTGGTGGTGGGCTCCGATTTCGGCGTGGCGCCGTGGATGGTGCGCGGCGCCAGCGGGCCGGAAGGCTTCGGCGTCGACATGATCAAGGATGTGGCGAAGCGCATTGGCCGACCGGGCGTGCAGATCGTCGACATCAATTTCTCCGGCCTGTTCGCCGCGCTCTTCTCCAAGCGCATCGAGTTCACCGTGAACCCGCTCAATATCACCGCCGAACGTGCCGAGCGCATGCTCTATACCGAGCCGTTCTTCGCGACCGGCAACGGCTTCATCATCCGGGCCGCCGACACGATGGCGGGCTTCCAAGACCTCAAGGGCAAGCAGCTTGCGGTCAATCGCGGCACCATCTCGGACACCTGGGCCACCGCGAACTCGAAGAAATATGGCTTCGAGGTCCAGCGCTACGATACCTTTCCCGATTCGGTGCAGGCCGTGATCACGCGCCGCGCCTTCACCGCGCTGAACGAGATCCCGACAGCAGTGTTCGCCGCCAGCCAGAACAAGGCAATCAAGGTCGGCTTCAAGGACTTCAACGGCCGCAATTTCGGCTACGCCTTCCGACTAGAGGATACGGCCTATCGCAACACCGTCGAGATGGCGATCGAGTGCATGAAGAAAGAGGGCGTGCTCGTGAAGCTCTACGAGAAGTGGTACAGCGCCAAGGTCGACCCCGGCTCGTCGATCAGCACGATCTACCCCGGCTACGGCCCGCCCGGCTTCAAGGGCTACGATCCGACGCCGCACGAGCTCAGCTGCAAGTGACGGGCACGGCCCGTCGGTGAATGAGCCCGCTCCTCGACAACTTCTTCAATCGGCAAATACTCGCCCAGTACGGCCCGAATGTGCTGCGCGGCTTTTGGGTCACGGCCGACGTGGCCCTGCTCACGATCTTCTTTGGTGTTGTCATTGGCCTCGCATTGGCGGTCGTGCGCGCCATGCGCATCCGTGCCGCCGACGTCGCCATCACCGTCTTCGTCGACGTCTTCCGCACGCTGCCGCAGCTCGTCGTGATCATCTTCGTTTATTTCGGCCTGCCCTACGCCGGCATCCAGCTTTCGCCCTTCGCCTGCACGGTGCTGTCGCTCGGCGCGGTCCTGGCGGCCTTCGCCACCGAGATCTTCTGGTCAGCCATCCAGGCGGTGCCGCAGGGCCAGTGGGACGCGGCGCGTTCGCTTGGGCTGGGCTTCTTCCGTATCCTCTTCATGGTGATCCTGCCGCAAGCGATCCGCATCGCCGTGCCGCTGCTCGCCAACCGCGCGATCGCCATCACCAAGGGCACCGCGCTCGGCACCGCCGTGTCGCTGCCCGAGCTGCTGGGCCGCGCCCAGAGTGCCATGGCGATCGCCGCCAACCCATCGCCGCTCACGCTGGCGGCGGCCTTTTACCTGCTGTTCTTCGTGCCGCTGGTCGTGGCCAGCCGCTGGCTCGAGGGCCTGGGACCGCGGCGGCACTGAAATGGACGCCCTTCAGCTTTTCCTCGACAATTTCCTCAACGCCGAGTCGCTGGGCCGCATCTGGCCGCTGCTCTGGCAGGGTCTGCAGCTCACCGTCCTGCTCGCCCTGGTGACCTTGCCGGCGGCGATCGCCGCCGGCCTCGCCATCGCCGTCGTCTACAGCTTCCACAAGAAATGGCTGAACGTCGGACTGCTGATCTGGATCGACCTGTTCCGCTCCTTCCCGGTTTTGGTGCTGCTGATCCTGATCTTTTACGGCCTTCCCTTCCTCGGCCTCACCCTGCCCTCTTTCGCCGCGTGCGTGCTGGCGCTCAGCCTGAACCACTCCGGCTACTTCGGCGAGATTTTTCGCGCCGGCATCGAATCGATCCCGCCGGGCCAGCGCGACGCCGCTCGCGCGCTTGGCCTCCATCCGCTACAGGTCATCTTTCTGGTGATCCTGCCGCAGGCCTTCGCGCGCGTGGCGGCACCGCTTGCCTCCAACTCGCTCGAGCTGGTCAAGACCACGCCCATCGCCGCCCTCGTGGCGCTGCCCGAGTTGCTGCGCTCGGCCCGCGTAGCGCAAGAGCAGACCTACAATCCGACGCCACTCACCGCCGCAGCGGTGATCTTCTTCGTGCTGTTCTGGCCTTTCGCGCGCTGGGTGTCGAAGCTCGAACGCGAGATGATGATGAGGCAGCGGTGAAACCGGTCGCCAACTGAGTGAGCGACTTGGCGAGCCTACTTCTCGGCCGGTTCGGCGCGGGAATAGCCGTGCGCCTGCATGCACTGGATATAGATGTTCCTGTTGGGGATGCGTTGCGTCGTTCCGTAGAACGTGGAGAAGCCGCCCGTCTCATAGGCGTCCCTCGTGCAGGCATAGTCATCCTGGGTGAATTGGCCCATATCCGGCTTCACCCAGGCGATCTTCTTCTCGGCACACGCGCCAAGGCCCGCGACAATGACGGCTGCGATGAGGAGTTTGCCCGGCTTCATCTTTAGGCGGTTGTAGCTTACAGGCAACGGGGCGAGGCCGCACGATTGTGTTACCGCGCTCAGGCCGCCGCGAATTGTCGGCGACAAAAGGCTGACTCGCCCGCCGGCCGAGTGCCGCACCGCTGGCAATCTATTTGGAGCATACGCTACAATATCTTTGTCCAGTCACGTCCGCCACCGCGGCCCACGAGTCTCATCAATGTGATTGCCGTGTGAGACGGTCCGAGGCGACAATCGTCGGCAGCGAATTTGCGCGAGAGGTCATCCATGAACGCCTTCGTCACCGTCTTCTACGACTGGTCGCGCGCCATCACGAGGTATTTCACGTGGGCAGCGCCGCTTGCCGTGCGCATCACCGTCGGCGTCGTGTTCATGGGAACCGGCTGGACCAAGCTCATGAATTTGCCCCGGATCACCGAGAACTTCCGCGGGCTCGGCATCCCGGCGCCGGAAATCCTGACGCCCTTCGTTTCGGGCGTGGAGTTCTTCGGCGGACTGCTACTGCTGCTCGGCCTGCTGACCCGCTTTGCCGCCGTGCCGCTGATGGTCGTGATGATAGTCGCCATCATCTCGGCCAAGGCGGGCGACATCGATTCGCTGGAAACCTTCCTCGGCTTCGAGGAAGTCTCCTATTTCGTGATGTTCGCCTGGCTCGGCATCGCCGGCCCCGGGCCGGTGTCGCTGGACCATCTCATCCTGAAGGCCGCCAACCGCAAGCCCGCGGAGCACGGCGCCTAGCCGTTCGCCGCGCGTGAATCCTTAGGCGCCTCGGCGCGTTCACTCATGCCGTAGTCGCGAACCACGCTCGCGATACGCAGGCGATAGTCGCGAAAGATGCCGCCGCGTCCCGCCTTCTGGGCCGAACGATGGTGCTCCAGCGTGCGCCATGCCTTGACGGCGGCCTCGTCACGCCAGAACGAGAGCGAGAGGACCTTTGTCTCGTCGGTGATGCTCTGGAAGCGCTCGACGCTCAGGAAGCCGTCGATTTTCTCGAGCTCGGGCTTGAGCCGGGCGGCGATGTCGAGATAGGCCTGCTTCTGGCGGCCGTCGGCCGGCAGGACTTCGAAGATTACGGCGATCATGGTGCTTCTCCCTTGAGCGCGCGGCCCACCGCCTCGTAGAGCGCGCGGCGGCCCGTTTCCAGATGCATGAGGTGGGTGCCCGCTGGCAGCTTCGCATCGTGCTTGCAGGGAACAGCCCGCGCGGCTTCGAGCAGCATCGTGGCGTCCCGGTCGGTGCAGAGCGAATCCCAGGCGCCGCGCACGATCG